>CAVTLU010000009.1:0-328592 GCA_963735545.1 uncultured Acidobacteriaceae bacterium | reverse complement strand
TTTAAGGTCTTGGGACTGGTTTAGGCAAACTCTTAAATCCCGGAGTGCGCGGAGAAACCCCGCAGAGAACGCGAAGGAATCCCAGAGTGGGTGAGTGGAAAAGAGAATGACGCCAAACCAAACGAGTTCCCGGTCCGGCGGCAACCATCGTTATCTTCTGCCTCTCGCGCTCGTCACCAGCCTCTTCTTCGTGTGGGCGCTCGGAGTCAACATCAATGACATCCTGATCCCGCACATGAAGAAGGCATTTGGCCTCTCCGATTTTCGATCTTCGCTAATCCAGTCGGCCTTTTTTGGCGGTTATTTTTTGGCCGCGTTGCCCGCCGGCTGGCTGATGGAACGAGTCGGTTATAAGCGGGGAATTCTGATCGGCCTGCTGCTGTGCGCCACCGGCGCGTTCTTGTTTATTCCCGCGGCGTCAGTCCGCATTTACGGTTTCTTTCTCTTTGCGCTTTTTGTGATGGCTTGTGGCCAATGTTTTCTCGAAGTGGCCGCTAATCCCTATGTGACCATTCTGGGGCCGCCCGAGACCTCAGCCCGCCGCCTGAACCTCTTATGTATTTTTCCAAGCTGCCGGAAATCGCCGCTGTGGGCGACCGCGAAGTGCAGGAAACTGAGGCTACTTTGCGCCGAACTCTGGCCCACAAACATCTTGCCAAAGGCGTGCTTGCGCAATTTTTCTATGTGGGCGCGCAGGTAGGAGTCGCCAGCTTTATGATTCGCTTTGCCGAGCACACGGTGCCGGGCACGCACGAGAAAGTCGCCGCCAACTATCTGAAGCTGCATTTGCTGGGGTTCATGACGGGCCGCTTTTTTGGCGCGGCGATCATGAAAGTGGTACCCGCTCCCCGGCTGCTCAGCATTTTTGCCGCGGGCTGCCTGGTCTGCATTGCGGTTGCACTGCTCGCCACCGGCAGCGCTCCAGTTTGGGCTCTGGTGTTGATTGGCTTTTTCCATTCCATTATGTTCCCCACCATCTTCGCCTTAAGCTTGAAGAATCTAGGCGCTTACACCAAGCTCGGATCTTCGTTGCTGGTGATGTCGATCATCGGCGGCGCCGTCTGCCCGGCGGTGATGGGATTGATTTCCGACGCTTCCGGCATCCAGACCGCCTATGTCATTCCCCTGGTTTGCTATGTTTATATTCTCTACTTCGCCATTAGCGGATACCTCCCTACGCCGATTGCGAGGCTGGACGCTGCCCCCGAAATTCGCTTGAGCCCGGCCAAATGAAAAAACGATTCTGCCTGACGCTCGATCTGAAAGACGATCCGGAACTGATTGCGCAATACAAGCGCCATCACGAGAAGATTTGGCCGGAGATTGCCCAGAGCATGAAGGATAGCGGTATCGAGGACATGGAAATTTATCTCCTCGGAACGAGGATGTTCATGATTATGGAGGTCGACGAAGACTTCTCGTTCGAAACCAAAACCAGAGCGGAACTGCTCAATCCGAAAGTCCAGGAATGGGAAAAGCTCATGTGGAAATTCCAGCAGGCCTTGCCACAGGCAAAACCGGGCGAGAAATGGCTGCCCATGGAGAGGATTTTCAAGCTCGCAGAGTGAAACTCTCGGGGGAATTCTTCATTCGGAGTCGCGCCCGCATTGTCTGCTCGGGTACGTACCAAACGTAACGATACAGATTGTCTTTCTGTCGGCTTTGATTCGGAAACGCCATGCTAAACTGTGAAAACAGGTCGTGAACCCATTGGTGACAAGTATTGTGACCCCGGAAACGGTGAAACTTGGCTACTAGAAACGGCCATTCGCCGGCCTGCTCCGTGGTGGTTTGTACGCGGAAGCGTCCCGCGCAACTGGATCAGTGCCTCGCCAGCCTGGCGGCACTGGACTACCCAGATTATGACGTCATAGTGGTGGACAACGATCCCAGCGATGAGCATTCGCGGGAATTAGCGTTGCGCTGGGGCGTGCTTTACTTGATCGAGCCGCACCGTGGACTGAGTCGCGCGCGCAACTGCGGGGCTCGCGCCAGCTCATCGGAAATCGTCGCCTTTATCGATGATGACGCCGTCGCCGAGCCAGACTGGCTGTCGGTACTGGCGCGGGAATTCGAAGACCCACAGACGATGGTAGTGACCGGGGCAATTCGCCCCACCCGCGTAAACAATTTGGAAGCGCAGCAACACGAAACCTCCACCGCGACGGAACGCAGCCAGAGACGAGTGGTTGACCGGGAGACACCTGGCTGGTTCGAACTCGCCAATTTTGGCGGCGTCGGCGACGGATCGAATATGGCGTTCCGACGTTGCCTCTTCGACGTTTGGCCGGGCTTCGATCCGAATCTGGGGCGCGGCACACCTCTCAACGGCGGCGAAGAACACTACGCGTTTTTCACTCTGAGCGAGCGGGGATGTCGCATCGTTTACAATCCCGCCGCGATCATTCGCCACCCGGATCCGCGGACGGCTCAGGAAGTCCGCGAGCGACATCTGCACTTGCTCGCTATCGTTACTGCATACATCGCACGCCTGGCGGTTGAGCATCCCTCGAGCCGCCGTCCGCTGGCGCGGTACATATTCGATCGTCTGCGCGGCACCGAGCGGCCATGGTCGGAACGCAGCAAGAAGGCCGCCCCCGCTGTGGTTCCACGCTGGTTGACCTTTTGGAGCATGCTGCGGGGGCTCGGGATTTACCTGCGCTCCAGGATGGCCAGAAGAACGCCCTCCCAACAAAACGAATCACTGGCGGCAAATGTTCAGGCCAACCCGATTCCGCGCGCCGCACGATCTGAGCCTTCAGGTGAAGACGTAGCGAGCAGAGAGCGTTTGATTAGCGTTTTCCGCCAGATCGGCCCCGACGATTACGGGCTCGTGGCCAAGAGTCCCTCCTCAGCGCGAGCCGACCACCGCTCTGACCCCGACGGCAGGCGATTGTTCTAGATAAATCTCCGGCAATTGTCCGCACCGCACCGGCACGGAAGCTTCCCATCGTGATGCGACTCGCCATAGTCGCAGGTGAGTTCTTCTCCGGCCTTGATACGCCGCTTGGAATAAAACTCTACCCGGCCGTAGGCGATGCGGATGTATAGGTTGGCGTTGCAAGAGTGATTGATGAATTGAAACGGCCCGCCGCCGATGCTGCCGTCGATAGCCTCCCGCTCACTTACTTCCACGATGGAAATCCGTTTCGCTCCCCTGGCCCGCCTCCTGGCTTCGCGGACGGAAATGCGCTCGCCGTCGAACTCTCCTATTTTCTTGCGGTGGCCGATGGAAGCATCCGTGAACAGGCCTCTTCCTTTGATGGAACTTTTGCCCACGCGAAACTTTGTCGGCACGCGGCTACGGATCATCAGTTAAAGTTCATCGGTTAAATCGGATCGTCGATCGGAGGTCGACGCTTTGCGCCCGGAACTTTGGACTCCAATTTGTAGCGGCCGGGGCGTTTGGGTTCGTGGCGGACGCTGCGGCCTTCGACCAAGTGGAACAACTCTTCGCCCAGATTCTTGGCGTGATCTCCGGCGCGCTCGAAGGCCTGCGCCATCAGCAGCACGCTGGTGCTGTATTCCCGGCGGTGGCGTTCCCGGCTTTCCAGGTGGCGGCGGAAAACGGCGTGGCAGGCATGATCGATCTGAGAGTCGGCTTGCAGCACCCAGTTGGCGGATGGCAGGTCGCGCTGCAGAAAACCTCGATGCACGGCTTCCAGCATCTTCTCCAGCACCTCGGCCATGGCGACAAAATCGCGACTGTCATCTTTCAACAAGCGCGAACTCAGACCTTGTAAACGTTGGGTGACGGTCCAGGTAAGGTCTCCAATGCGCTCGAGATCGATGATGAACTTCAGGCAGGCGAGCAACTCGCGGGCTTCGTCCTCGCCCACCTGCGTGATGGCGCTGGTAATTTCCTCGTCAATGCGGCGCTCCATGCGGTCGAGTTCCTTTTCGCAATCCTTGACCGCGATGAACGCCAGGTTCGAGGAATTCTGGATGAAATCACGCAGATTGAATGCCGCATCCTTGCCCACCAGGCAGGCTTGCAGCACCAGGCTGGTAAGTTCGTTGGGCGCTTCAGGCTCTTCTGCTGCTGCTCGCCGGCGTTTCATGCGTTTTAGTGTGTGGACTCTTTCGTGCCTAGACTAGGGCCTTTACAAAGGGAGTGGTTCGTATCAGGGCATCGGCTTCAGCCGTGCCATTGTCTCCGAACAACCCCGGTTCACGCGCCCACGGGGCGCAATTGCCACGGTAGTCGCGGGGGTAGCACCATCTCGGCGCCGGACATATTTTCGCAGGGATGATGGCACGCCGTGAAGGCGTGCCCTGATACGAACCCGGCGAGAACGGAATTCATAGGACGCAACCTTGATTCAAACAACTACACAGGCAACCTATGATAACGCCGAAAGGACGCAACTCCATCTTTCCCCATGTAACGGGCCAGCGCCACCGGATCGGTTTGCCGCAAATCGACCAGCACCAATCCGTCCAATACGTCGGAGAAATTGCGATCCACGTTGAAGCTGACCAGCCGCCCGCCCAGCTTGGCATATTGCTTGAGCAGAATCGGAATGCCCTTGCCGTCCGTTTCCAAGTCCCCAATCGGATCGGCAAGTTCGTCCAGGTTCTTGAGTTTGTCGCAAGCGGTCGGGCAGTCTCCAGGACGAATCCAGCCGTGCTGAAAAGGACGGCGCGGAGTTATTAGTCGAGTGAGTTCGTGATCTTTCTCCCGCGCCTGAAAGAAGCGGACAATCAACTCCCGCGACACGCGATTATAGCGGCTGCTGATGCTCACCGCTCCGAACAACACTGCCAGTTCCGGATGCGCAGCCAGGTAGCGCCCAATCCCCTTCCACAGCATGAGCAGAGGCGCGTACTGCCGTTGGTATTCCGGCCGCACAAAAGAGCGGCCTAGTTCCAGCGCCGGCCCCAGGCGGTCGAAAACACTGGAGTGGTAACGGAAAAGTGTGCTCGTGTACAGGCCGCCGTCGCCGTGCGCGGGAAGAATTTCATCGGTCAGGCCCATGCGGTATGCTCCGGCAAGTTCTCCGTGGACTTTGCTCCACAGCAGCACGTGTTTGTAGTAAGGATCGAAGCGGTCGAGGTCGCGGCACTTGCCGGTACCTTCGCCAGCTTCGCGGAACGTGACCTCGCGCAGACGTCCCAATTCCTGCATCAAGACAGGAATCTCGTACGCCTGAGCTACATGGACAGAGAACTCACGATTCTCTTCCAGGCAATGCTCCGGGCTCAGTTGCTCGAACTCACCGAGAAGAGCCTGGCGTGCTATCGCCGGGGCGACCGGCTGTAGCGTTCGCTTAGGCAGCATGGAGCGCAACGCCGGCGCAAGCCGGCGGCGCTCGCTGCGGCGTTGTGCCAGCAGATAAGTTCGCCACCGGAGATAGTTTGCCGCTTCCGGGCCTGCCCCGGCCCGGCCCACGACGTCCGCAGAGATAGTGCTGCCGATTCGCACCTCCACCCTCTTATCCGTTTGAGTGAGGAACTCATTCAGCAGCCACGCAGTGCGAAGCCGTGGATGCAGCAATCCCATCGCCTGGAAAGGCACGCTGTTTCGACCGGGAAAGAACACCGGCAGCGTCTGCGCTCCCGTGATCTGAATCAAACGGGCAACGGCCGGAGTCCAATCAGCGTCCGCGATCTCCATCTGCCGCAGGTGGATGTGGGAAACTTCACCCGCCGGGAACATGGCCAGCACCCCGCCAGCGCGCAACCAGTTCACCGCCTGCCGCAGCGCCTGACCGTTTCGCGACGCCGACCGTGGGCTGCCAAACGGATCGACGAAAATGCAGTGTTCATGCAGCTCCGGAATCCCCGCCAGCAGAAAATTCGTCAACAGCTTTACGTCCGGCCGCACCTGTGAGAGCAGCGCGCCCAGAATAGCGCCATCGAGCACGCCGAAGGGATGGTTGGCGGTGACCAGCACCGGACCGCTACTGGGGACTCGCGCCAGATCCGCAGCGCTGACCTGATACTCCACCCGCATTTCCGCCAGCACATTTTCCAGCAACGACCGGTTCACCGGCTGCTGGGCGCGGCGATACAGTTCGCGAATGCGCTCCATCGGCAGCAAACGCTGCACCGAGCGCCGGAATGGAAATAAGTCCGGGCCTTGCACCGACGAGCCAGGGCTTGGTCCCGTCAGCAAACCAGAGATGGGCATGTTCTCTTACTAACGGGGTTTCTTTGCAAGGTGATGACAGGACGGTTAAAGGAGTGTGACAGGTTGGCGGATGTGGTACACGAAAGATCCGCGGACGGTAACCACCTCTGCTGACTGGATTGTCATTCCGACCGGTGCGAGGAATCTGCTGTTGTGTGCACCATCGGGAAAGTTGCCTTCCATCGATGATCGAAGCGAAATGCTTTCGTCAAAATCTCATTCGTGGCGGACGCTTTTGCACCATCCCCGTTGCATTGTCGCCGCAGATTCCCATTCGCGTCACTTTGCTATTGCCAATCGCGCGTAACCTTCGGATAATGCGAACAGAACTCCTCATAAACGTGAACCGGTATAGCCGCGCAGACCTCCTTCGGATACTTCGGCTCACGGCGCGTCAGTTGGCAGGTTGGGAAAAAGCCGAACTGGTAACCGCCGCTGAGAGCTACTCCTTTTTTGACCTTCTGCAAGTAAAAAAGGTTCGGGACCTGTGTGCGCGCAAAGTGCGTCCGGCGATGATCCGGCAATCGCTCGACGCCATGCAGAAAGCCGCGGGCATGGAGAATCCGCTGCTCGAAGCCAGCGCTTTTGTTAGCGGACACCACGTGGCTTTCCGCCACGAAGGCAAGGTGCTGGATCCCATCGCAGGGCAATTCATGTTCGATTTCGCGCCTCAGGAAAAAGTGGTGACCAGCACACCCATCGCAACCGGTAGCCCGGAGCCGGCGCCTCGCGATGTGAGTGACCTTTTCGCTCGTGGCATTGCGCTCGAAGAAGATCCCAGCAACCAGGTACAGGCGATCGGCGCGTACAAGAAGGTGCTGGAACTCGATCCCGAGCACGCCGCTGCGCACATCAATCTGGGAACCCTCTACTACAACCGCCAGGAATACGGGTTGGCGGAGGAACATTACCGGCGCGCGATTGAAATAGACCGCCGTTACGCCCTGGCCTATTTTGATTTGGGCAATGTGCTCGACGAGACCGGCCGCGTCGCTGAGGCCATTCAGACCTACCAGACCGCATTGCAGCTCGCCCCTACCTACGGCGACGCTCACTACAACCTCGCGCTGGCCTACGAAAAAATCAAAGAGCCGCGCAAAGCTCTGCGACATTGGCGGGCATACACTAAGCTCGATACCACCGGACCCTGGGCGGTCCATGCCCGCAGTCAGGTGCAGCGCATTCTGCAAGCCGACGGGCTCAAGCTAGTTCCGCGCCGCTGACCGCCGGTCTCGTAGACTAACTTCCTTTGAGTCTCGCGGCAATAGCTGGCGCCGATTCCGTACGCAAACCCTTTGCGTACAGGGCCACCTGGGCGCCCTCCGAGCGCGGGCCGGCAGTATCGTAGAAATAGGCCTGCGTGGTCTCGGTCTCGCGTTCGACCTTCCAGACGCGCGTGTTAGTAACATAGTCGGGCTTCTCCTTGAATGGCGTCACGAAAGCGGGACAGAACCACTGGACGCGGTTGTTGGGCTGGGCAGCAAAGTTACCATCGTCAAGGGCGATAACGTGGGCGCACTTGTGTCCGCCATCGCCTGCCTCCTCGGCATCTTCGTGACCGTACCAATCGAGGGTGAACATGTACTGGCCACCCTCCCAAGAGCGGTCCTTGAGCTGGACCCGCACGCGGCCGTCCTGAAGCCGGTCGAATGTCGTGCAGCTGATCTCGTAACTGAAGCAATCCCAGAATTGCAGCCAGTCCAAAGGTACATTGGGGGCTTCCGCTTTGTGGCAGAGAGCATGCAGCGGCACCCTCCAAATCACTGCGCCGTTTTCGGTGAGAACATGGAATCCTAGAGCCCTGCCCTGAATCGAAGCGACACCGAAAACGCAGACATTGAGGACCTCACCGTGATGGGACTGCCCGTCGTAGAGGAACTCTTTTCGCAAAAGGCAGTAGAACCTCGGAATATTGACGTTAAGTGTTGCCACTTCTCACCTCCTCAACCGAAAACCAATCTTGAGCGCATAATAGCCCGTAATGGCGCTCTAGACTCAAGAAAATCCCAAATCTCCTGACCGGTTCCGCGAAACACGGGGCGGCAGTCCCGCCGAAAACACAGGCCTTCGTCGGAAGTCCTCTGCGAGCGGAGGACTCCGTTCTTTGGCAGGCTGACAACTCTGGGGAAGAGGCTCTCCGCGGCTGTCCACGCACGTCGGTAAGACCTCTCGGTGTTAAACTTTTTCCGTTCGCATCTCCGACGAGGGTGCCTTCATGCCTGAAACGACTTTGCAGCTTCCACCGCCCACTCCCCTAACCACCTTCACCGAAGACGAAATCCTTTTCCGCGACAACATCCATCAGTTCGCCGAGGACAAAGTCCGTCCCCTGGTAAAGGAGATGGACGAAAAAGGAGTCTTCGACAAAGACCTCATCCAGCAATTCTTCCAGCTGGGTTTGATGGGAATCGAAGTTCCCGAGCAGTATGGCGGCGGCGGCGCAAAATTCTTCGAAGCGATTCTGGCGGTGGAGGAGATGTCGCGCGTGGACGCCTCTGCCGGCGTCATCATCGATGTACAGAATACCCTGGTCAACAACGCCCTGCTGCGCTGGGCCACCGAAGAGCAGAAGAAGCGCTATCTCCCCCGCATGGTCGCTGACACTTGCGGCGCCTACGCGCTCAGTGAAGCCGGCTCCGGCTCAGACGCCTTTGCCCTCCAGACCAAGGCTGAACTCAAGGGCAGTGACTACGTTTTGAACGGCCGCAAGCTGTGGATCACCAATGGCAAAGAAGCCGGCCTGTTCATTCTTTTCGCAACCGTCGATGCGGCCGCGGGATACAAAGGTATCACTGCCTTCATTATCGAAAAAGATTTCGCCGGCTTCACCGTGGGAAAGAAAGAAGACAAGCTGGGAATCCGCGCCTCCTCCACGTGCGAATTGATTCTCGAAGATTGCCATGTGCCCAAATCCAACGTCCTGGGCGAAGTTGGCAAAGGTTACAAGATCGCGATCGAGACTCTGAACGAAGGCCGCATCGGAATCGGCGCGCAAATGGCCGGCGTAGCCCGCGGGGCCTGGGAATATGCAGCGAAATACGCTCAGGAGCGCAAACAGTTCGGCAAGAGCATCGCCGACTTTCAGGGCATCCAGTTCCAGATTGCACAGATGGCCACCGAGATCGAAGCCGCCCGCCTGATGGTTTATAACGCCGCCCGCATGAAGGACGCCGGCATGCCCTTCGTCAAAGAAGCCGCCATGACGAAACTGTTCTGCTCCCAGGTGGCCGAGCGCGTCACCTCGCTGGCCATCGAGATCTACGGCGGCTACGGCTTCACCCGCGACTACCCCGTCGAGAAGTACTGGCGCGACTCCAAGATCGGAAAGATCTACGAAGGCACCTCTAACATGCAGCTGGCGACCATCGCCAAGCTGGTTTTGGGTGGAAAATAGGGTGGCAGTCCGCGAAATATTACCCCAGGTAGTCTCGTGAGACTCGGCGCGGTCGCGACCGAAGTCGAAGACTGTCTTGGAAGAGCGGCCCTTTCAGGGCCGCGTTCTCGGCCCTAAAGTGCTTTGCCTAGCCACGGGGACCACAGGGAACGCACCGGAGCTCCCACTCCCCAGCCAGATTCTCTCTCCCCACACCACACACTCCAGTAACAACACCCGGTTACTCTTAATGTGCAGCGAGTTGCACGCACCGTGCCCCTTGGCTGTTAGCCAATCCCCTCTAAACTCCATCGCTTTAACAACTTGAGACAATTCTAGCCAATGGCGTTCAAGCTGCTTTTGTTAGGGCACCCTCCCCAGGGAGGTATCTAGATCGGGGTGCCCTTTTGTTGAACTCACAGACGGTCGACACGGTCGCAGTCCCCAAACCGAAGCGCACGCTGCTTCCGTTGCTCACCGTGCTGTTCCTGATTTCTTACGGGCTGATGGCCATGCTGGTGGTGGAACAGGGGCGAACCATTGATACCCAGAAGTACCTGATTCGGGAGTTGTTCAGCGACAGCACTCAGCTGACGGCCATGAAGGGGCGGGCGGCGCAGAAAGACCAGGCGAAAGCGCGGGCCCAGGCAAAGGCTCAGCCCCCAGCCAAGCCGGGGGCTAAGGCAGGAAACGAGCGAAGCGTAGCCAAACCCAGGCGGGTGTTTCCGCTGAGACCGCCCAAGGCAGCTTCCGACGTAGTCGATGCGCGCAGAGTTCTGACGTCAATTTGAATTGCAAGGCACGGAGAAACGCTATGAACATTCTGGCTGCATTGCTTTTATCGATCACTCTACCGGGGTTCCAGTCCGCCCGTCCGGCCCGGACTCCGGTGGACACGGCGAAGGTACAGCGCGCCCGCAAAGGCGGCATCTGGTACTTTGCGGAGACTGGACATGCGGTCTACTGCATGGGTCCGGTAATGTACGTACAGGACGCGCAAGGTGGACTGCAGCGCGTCGCCACCTTCTGCCAGGGCGAAAAGACCATGGTGCCGCTGAAGGACTAACCGGGGCGCAACTTGCGCCCCACACCTTCCGGCCATCGGTTCACTCACAAGATTTCGCCTGTCAAATTAGTTCACTCCTTTAAAATCTTGGCATTCCGAGCCGTTCGTAGCCGCGAAGCGGCGGGAACGAGCGAGGAATCTGTTTGCCCTGGTCACGAACGGTTTGATCGGGAAGGGCACGAGTTTTACTCGCGCCACTAAGTTTGTGGAAAGACATACGCGCTTCAGCGCCTGATCGAACGAAGGAATTGTAAGAGTTTTTCCGCAACCTCTTGGAGCCGTGCCACCAATGCTGCAAGCATTCGATTCCGCGCCGCTATGGCATCCGACAGACCACCAAGAACGGGACATCGTTTGAACAGCCCGGACCTCAGGCGCTAAAAGCGCGGTCACAGCCATCTCCACGCGGCCCGGCTGAAGCCGGGCCCTTCCCTCAGTTCCTCGCCGGCAATGAATCATCCGGACGAGCCCGCGCTCCAACGTGTCGTCCCCATGAATCCCAAGAACAACCCCTTTCAAATCTTGTACAGTTTCCTCATGCCCCAGTTCGAAAAACACATCTTCATTTGCGGCAATCAACGTCCGCCGGGTCATCCCCGTGGCTGCTGCGATCCCAACGCGCGGGCGGAACTCCAGAAACTCTTTAAGCAGAAGCTGGCCGAGCGAGGACTGAAAGGCAAAGTGCGAGCCAATCAGGCGGGCTGTCTGGACCAGTGCGAGCACGGGCCCAACCTGGTGATCTATCCCGAGGCCGTCTGGTACGGCGGAGTCACGCTGGCCGACGTGGATGAAATCATCGAATCGCACATCATTGGAGGGAAACCAGTGGAGCGCCTGCGGATGGCGGACTCCTGCATCAACACGGCAAGCTGTGAGCACAAACCAAGAAAGACGTCCGCAGCTGAATAGCTCCTAGAGATTTTGTCATTTCGTGCCGTTCGCCGCCGCGAAGCGGCTAGAACGGGCGAGGAATCGGCTTTTCTGCCGCGGTCGCCAACAAGCCCGCTAAAGCAGACACTCCGAGCAGCCGGCGACGACACGACTAACTACCTAGTCCAGCGCTATTTCTGCGGGCTTCCCGCTTTCGCAGTGGGAGCCGATGCCGCCCTACCCGCCGCACTAATTTTCACCGTATCTTGCGCGGCTGGCTGCGCCTTTGCCGGAGCCCTCCGTTGCGGCGCGGCAGCCGCGGGCTGATTCCGCGAAACCGGTGCACTAGCTTGAATTGGACCTGCCATGGGACACCTCCCCCTTATCGTGGCAAATCGGCAAGCCCCAAGAAAACTTTAGGACGGACGGCGGAGTCAGTACCGTAAGTTGAATTTGAGTTGTGTAGGACCGGGTCTCTCTGACCCGGTCAGGCCCGCAGGGCCGCAGTCAAACCACCCCTAAATTTGCGCTCAAGGCTACTCGTAACTCTTTTCCGAACTAGCCAGCCGCGCAGCGGGAAACCGCGGTGGCCGGAGGAAACTTGTCTGGTAGGCGCGGCAGGACTCGAACCTGCAACCGCCGGATTAGAAATCCGATGCTCTATCCGTTTGAGCTACGCGCCCGCTGAATCTCGCAGCTGAGTTGATTCTAAAGCCTGCATGCAGGCGCGACAAACTTCGGAAATTGCGCTGCTTGAATCAGGGAGCAGCGTGAATCTAAACGACGGAGGCAGCCTTATCCTGTGCGGACTGTCATTTCAACCCTGAACGCCAGCGAAGGCGGAGGAATCCCTACTCCTGGCTCTACACTTCGGGTAAGGGATGCTTCGACTGCGCTGGAGCTGCGCTCAGCATGACAGGGCGAAGGCGTTCTACCTACTCATACCTCAACGCCTGCATAGGATCAATCCGCGTAGCCCGCCGCGCCGGAATCCAACTGGCCCCGAGCGTCGCGGCAACCAACGTCGTTGCAATCGCAATGAAAATTAGCGGATCGCGGGGATTCACGTCCAGCAGCACTCCGCTCATCAGCGGAGTTACCAGGAACGCTCCGAGCGCCCCGAGCGACAGTCCGATCGCGGCTAGCCCGATCCCGTTCACCAGAACCATGCGCAGGATCGTTCCCCGCTGCGCGCCCAGCGCAATGCGAACTCCAATTTCCTGCGTCCGGCGGCCCACCATGAAGGCCACTACGCCGTACAGTCCGACGATCGCCAGCGACAGCGCCACCAGTCCGAATGCCCCAACCAGTGTCGCCGCCAGGCGGGGCACGAAGAGCCCCTGGCTCGAAACCGCCTTCCGCAGCGTGACTATCCCAATCGGCGCCACATCGGGATCCAGCTTGCGCAGTTGGTCGCGAACCGCAGCCGTCATCGCTCCGGGGTCGCCTTCGGTGCGAAGGTGAAGCGTGGCCGACGGCCGCCCCATCTGCGCATAGGGCATATAGAAGACCGGATTCGGCGGCTGGCCAATATTGAAGTTGCTGGAATCCTTAACCACACCCACGATGGAAATATGGTCGTGGTCGCGCAATTGAATATTGTGCCCAACGGCCTGATCCAGATCCCCATCGTTCACAATGAATTTTCGCGCCAGCGTCTCGTTCACGATCGCGACCAGCGGTGCCTTGCCGTCATCGTGCTCGGTGAACTCGCGGCCGCGCAGCAGCGGAATTTCCATGGTCTTGAAATATCCCGGCGCCACCTGGTTGGTACCGATGTCGACAAACTTCTCTCCCCCGGGCGCGGTGTAGCCATCGATTGCGATGTCCCACGAGGCGCCTGACAAGAACGGCACCGAGGAAGCCACGCTTGCCGACCTCACCCCAGGCAGATCGACCGTCTGTTGCAGAAGCTGCTGCTGGAACTGCAGCGACTTTTCCGTGGAATACCCCTTAAGACTGGGGTCGAGGGTGACCAACAGCACGTGGTCGGGATTGAAACCGAGATCGACGTGTTGCGCTCGCGCGAACGCCTTCAGAAACAATCCGCCCGCGATCAGCAACACCGTCGACAATGCGATCTGCCCGACGATCAGAGTGCGCCGCGCCACCGCGCCATAGGCCCGGCTCTCGGCTGCGCCGGCGCGAACGTTGGACGTAACCTTGACCATCGCTTCTCGAACCGTGGAAAGCGCCGGCGCCAGCCCGCACAGAAAGACCGCCAACGTAGAGGCCAGTAGAGCAAACGCGAGAACCCGCAAATCCAGCTCGAACTCGGGGCCGCCCGGGACCGGCGAATAAGGCAGCATTGCCTGGAATCCCCGGATGCATACGTAGCCCAGCAGAATGCCGCAAACTCCTCCCAGAAACGCCAGCACCGCGCTCTCGGTGAGAAGCTGCCGCACCAGGGCTCCGCGCGAGGCTCCCACGGCAAGCTGCGTGGAGATCTCGCGCATGCGCGCCGTCGCCCGCGCCATTAGAAGGCTGGCAACGTTTGCGCACGCGATCAACAACACCAGAATTACCAGCCCCATAAGCACGAGGGGCATTTGCGCCCCGAAGGCGAAGCGGCGATCCATCTCGCGCCGGACGTAGACGGTGATGTCTTTGTTTGTGTCTGGATAAGTCCGTTCCAGGTCTCGTAAGATGCCGTCCATTTCGGCCTGTGCCTGCGCGACAGTCACGCCGGCCTTCAGCCGCCCCATCATTTCAAAGCCGCGAAAGCTGCGATGCGTAAGCATGGCGTTGCCGTCGGTGGTAAGGCCTTGCGTCATCACCGTGGGTACATAAATATCGGGGCGGAAAAACAGGTTCGTGCCGGTAAACGATTCCGGCGCGACGCCGATTATGGTGAAACTCTGGCCATTTAGTTTCACCTGCCGGCCGATCACGTTCTTGTCATTGGCGAAGGCGCGGCTCCACAGCCCGTGGCTGATGATCGCGACCGGATACTTTCCCGGCACTTCGTCTTCGTCCGGCCGGAAGTCGCGGCCCAGCGCGGGTTGTACCTGCATCGTGGGGAAAAAGCTTCCCGAGACCAGGTAGCCGTAAATTACCTGAGGCTCGCCCTGTCCCGTGCTCATTCCGGCGGAGAAGTTCTGGAAGATTGTCAGATGTTCAAAGGCACGGCTGCGGCTGGTGAAATCCTTCAAGTCCAAATAGGACGTGCCGCCAAACTGCTGCAGGCGTGAAGCCGCCACGTCGACCGTAATCAGGTCATGCGGGTTTGGCACCGGCAAGGGCCGCAGCAAAGTCGCATCCACGCCGCTGAAGATAGCCGTATTGGCGCCGATCCCCAGCGCCAGCGAAATCACGACCGCCGCGGTGAATCCCGGCTTGCGCCGCAAACCGCGAACTGTAAATCGCAGATCGCGCCAGAATGCTTCGGCCAAAGAGACGATGCGAGACTGCGAGTTTTGCGAAACTGACGTTGAAGAATTCATGTTTGCCTCGTCGCAGAAGGAAGTACGTTGAATCGCATGCCGGGGTTCAGACGAGCTTGAGCTCAAAACGTCACTGCGCTCATTCACATGCCGACAGTGTTTTGTTGGCAGCCCGGTAGCAACTGGTAAAGTGCAATCGCTGCTCCATCGGACAGGTCAGGGAAGTTGTGGAGGACAAAGCATCAGGCTACGGTGGAAGAGAGTTTGTGAGCCGGCGGCTGTCCGCTTCCGTGATGGGCATGTCCGGAATCGGACAGAGTGTTTCTTATGGGACACTTCGCAATGTCCGCGGATTAGAACCTTTGGCAGGTAGCGGAGGGCTAGCCTGCCTTGCGCTTGAACTTTTGCCCCAGGCTGCCCGCGAGTCCCAATAGTCCAGCGCCCAGCAAGCCCAATTCTCCCGGCTCCGGGACAGCGATGATAGCGGTGCCGTGTGGTGTGAAACTGCTCACGTCGTAGCCCGAGAAGGTGGAGCCATAATATGGCAACTGCCCAGTGTCCAGGGTCAAAGAGAGCATTCCGGCGGACGATCCGTCAGCAGAGGTAAATGCATCCGTCAGGATGTAGAGACGGTTACCGAGGAGGTCGGTTGTCAAGGTCCAAGCCCCTCCCAAGAAGTTTCCGGTGAATAGAACGCCGGCGGGAAGGCCGTCGTTGCCATTGCTTGTGATGACGATGCTGCCACCGGCAATGATCGGCCCGCCGACCATCACGTTGGAAATGGAGCCCTGAAAGCCGGTTTTGAATGTCATCGTGCCGAGGTCCGTTCCACTGAGCGCTCCGAATGCACCCCCGCTCACTCCGGTGAGGATACCCCCAGTCAGCGTATATCCACGGCTGTCTCCGGTCAGGACGCCGCCGGTCTCGGTGAAGATCACTTCAGTGTCGGCATACGAAAGCAACGGCAGCATGAGCATCAGGCCAACGACGAATAAGAGCCTCTTCATGACGGACACCCCTCTCGCTAACCAAAATTCTTGCAATCAGCCATCGATCGCCGCGTGGCGATCGCGCGGTTGCCAAAAGCATCTCGCTTGCCAAACGAGATGTGATTCGAAAACCCTCGCTTGCTCGTAGAAAACTCAAGGCCAGTAGTTTTTCAAAAGTGATTGACCGCAGGAAGGTGATCCATGCTGCAGGCAAAAGATGCCCAGGCGAACTCCAGGGTAGGCAAGAATATATTTCTGAATCGAGCTGCCAGAAAAATATTGCTAACTGTACAACCTCCGAACGCAGACACGAAATTCAATTTGGGAAGGCCTATACTCCGGTGCTGGCAATACACGACAAAATCGCTCCGGACTCCTGTTATGATGGCGTCTCAATTCCCGACGGCGAGGTTTACTGTGAAGCTATGAGCGCGGTTCCCAGCCGCGAGAACTATCCTGAGATCCCGGTTCAAATTTATGCAGGGGAGACTGTAGAGAAATGCACTCGTTATTGCGCTTGATCCAAAGCGTAGACCTGAGTGTGTATTACTTCCTGAGCCGAGGCCATGGGAACTGGTTCCTTGACCGCCTGGCCGCCCTGCAGGAGTCCAATGCTCTGCTGAAAAGTGTCCCGCTGCTAGCGGCATACCTGTATTTCTGGTTTCGGAACGGCCAAAAACAGCAGGAGCAAAGAATTTCGATCGTCGTTAGTATTGCCGGAACTCTGGTGGGACTCTTCGTCGCGCGAATGTTGGGAACGATTGTGCCCTTTCGCATCCGACCGATGTACGACCCCCACATCGTTCACGTCCCGTTGTCGCTGCCGATTCCCGCCGATTTTGTCGATTGGAGTTCGTTTCCCAGTGACCACGCAGCGTGCTTCTGCGCTCTGGGCTTTGGACTGATCTGGCTGTCTCGCCGGCTCGTCGCGCCGGTGACGCTGTTCTTGCTGGAATGCATCTGCCTGGCGAGGTTGTATCTCGGCATCCACTACGCCTCCGACATCGTGGTGGGAGCAGGAATCGGCATGGGCACCGTAGTGCTGCTGCTCAGGTCCGAGTGGGCTGCGACGCTGGCACATCCCCTGGTTGCGCTGGCGGATACCAGACCACAACTCTTCTATCCGTTCGCGTTCTTGCTGACTTTCGAAATGGCGACACTCTTCTGGGACGCTCGGACGCTTGTTCACGCTCTGCTACACGTGACCACCACCGGGCCCCATCACAGAGTTATTTCGGGTGTGCTGATGTTGCTGGTCTCAATTTGCGTGGTCGCGGCGGCCATCGCGTACGGCAGGGCGCGCCGTTCAAAACCCGCCGGCCAACTGCTTCCGATGCCGAAGGCGGCTGCGCAGGCGGCGGGCAAAAACAGGGGTTAGAAACACCAGAAGCTAGCGCGGGATGCAAAACCCCCATCAACATTCACTGGTTTGTGTTCTTGGCCAGGTAGCCTCCGACCTGCTGCTCCAACTCTGCGTAGTTGGTATCGATCACCTGGCGTAGGGCGGCTTCCGGCGTTTCTCCCGAACCGATCTTGCGCAGGACGCGCAACACATCGTCCATGCCATAGCGCTGCCGCAGATACTGCACTGTGGCCAGCGATTCAGCATAAGCGAAATCCGCCTGCATTGGCGACAGGCCAGTAAAATTACCCTCCAACATGCCGAGCGGAATCTGCTTATGCTGTTCGAAGACGCGGCCCAGCAGCGCAGAGTAAGGCGATGACGTTCGCGGCTCCATCATTTGCGCCAAGCCTTCGTTGAGCCAGCCGGGGCAACGCTCTCCCACCATGGAGCGGATGAAGGAGTGAGTCAGTTCATGCTTGAGAACGTGCTGCAGCGCCGGCGTCATGGTGTTGACGCTCTCCATCGGAATGCGCAGTTTGCCGTCATTCAAACCGCCCGCCCACGAGGGCGCTTTGGTGATATCGAAAAATTCCTTCTGCGTGTAAAGAATTACCACGATGTTTTTCGGCGGCGTGTATTCGAAGTTGCGGCTAAGTTCGCCAAACTGCGCTTCCAGCGTGCTCAGCAGATCGCGCTCCAGCGCCAGCGGGGTTTGCGCTCCCTCATAGCGCAGGCTGAAGTGAGGGCTTTCCTTTTGCGTGGAGCGTGCTTCGATGTCCAGTTCGCGTTGCGCTTTTTCCAGCCGTTGCGCGGTGAACGGATCGGGCTCCAACTCCTGGGCATGCTTCCAGGCGCGCACGGCGTCGCTGGTGTGGTCCGTGTTGTATTTCAGGACGCCCAGCAAACGGAATGCCGCCGCTGACTTGGGCTCGAGTTCCGTGAGACGTTGCGCTTGCTCCGCCGCGTCCGACGACTTTCCCTGCGCCTCGAGCGCAATGGCGTACCAGGCCAATAGCCAACCCTGGGTGGGAGCCAGGCTCACCGCGTGCTCAAAGCGCGCCGCCGCGCTTTCAAGAGCATGATGCTCCCACTCGAATATGCCGGCAGCGAAATAAGCGTTGGACGCCTGCCGCGCGTTGCCTTGCTTTTCGATGGCGTCCAGCGCCTCGTCATCCACATGATTGCCATTGAGGATTTTTGAGCGCAACCCACTCCAATAAGCGTCGTTTTGAGGCGTAGCGGGAGTAGAAACCGCGATCTTGGAATGTGTGGAGCGGGCGCCCTCGCCCGCGTTCCCAAGCATCGGAACACTCTCGGAAATCCCAGGCCCGGCATCCGAGGGAGGTAAAACCACATCGACCGGGGCTTGGCTGCCGATGGCGATCGACGGCCCGCCGCCCTTCTCGATTCGCTCTACCTGAGCTTTGGGGATGGAGTACCTGGTGCTGCCCATCCAGTACTCAACCTGATCGCCCTTCTCGGCGGCTCTTTCCACCTCGATGTAGGCGCCATTCTTGAAATGGATGGTATCCGCCCAACCGGCAGCAGTGGCCAGCAGGAGGATGGAAAGCAGACTCAGGGTTCTACTACGCATACGGCTACCCGTCCCGCGTGGCGGAGTTTAGCAGGAAATCGCGGCCCAGGGAAGAAGCGGATGCCGACTAATCAGGCATTGGAATCAATGTGATACAAGCCAGATAATCAAGCTGATCGTCGAAGCGACGCACTCTCTCCATTGCTTTTCGCCGCGATAAGGTTTAACAATTCCGTGCATGAAGTACCGAGTCTTCGCCTGCCTACTCTGTTTTGCTTCGGTTCTCAGCCTCCAGGCGCAAACATCGGCCTCAGCGCCCGCCAAAGCGGATATGTCGCAGGAGGCCATTGTCTACGAGCGCTACGACAATCTGGTGCGTTTTGAAAACGATGGCACCGGAATCCACGATACAACTGCGGTAATCCGAGTTCAGGGCCAGGCTGGGGTCGAGGCGCTCGGGCAGCTCATCTTCGGCTACTCATCGGCGACCGAGACTCTGGACATCGACTATGTAAGGGTGCGCAAACCCGATGGCCACACGGTCGATACTCCTCCAGCGAGCGCTCAGGACTTCGCTCCCGAGATTCTTCGCGAAGCGCCCATGTACAGCGACTTCCGGCAACGGCACGTCTCGGTGGTGAGCTTGCAATCCGGCGACCTGCTGGAATATCACACCATCACACACGTGAAGCCGCTCGCTCCGGGACAATTCTGGTACGAGGATTTATTTCCCAAGCAGTTCGCGGTGCGCGAGTCACGCCTGCAGCTCGATGTTCCCAAGTCTCGCGAAATAGAACTCAAGAGCAATCCCGACCATTTCTACGAGACGCAGGAGACCGCCGATCGCCGCATTTACACCTGGACGATCAAGGACTTCATCCCCGATCGAAGGCCGGAGCGCATGGACGAGATCGACGAGAGCGACTTCGAGCCGGATGTCCAGATTTCAACTTTTACGGACTGGACTCAAGTTGCGCACTGGTATGCGAAGTTGCAAGGCGAGCGCGTGGTGGTGGATGAACCTATCCGCCAGAAAGCCGCTGAATTGACCCGCGGCGCCACCACGCCCACGGAGAAGGCCCGCCGACTCTACTACTATGTGGCGCAGAATATCCGCTATGTAAGCCTTTCATTCGGCGTGGGCCGGTTGCAGCCTCATCTTGCTTCCGAGGTGCTGCAGAACGGCTATGGTGACTGCAAGGACAAGCACACGCTGCTCGAGGCCTTGCTGCGCGCCGTGGGAATCGAAGGCTATCCGATACTCATCAATAGCTTCCGCAAGATCGATCCGGATGTGCCGTCGCCGGCGCAGTTTGACCATGAAATTACCGCCGTCCGGCTGGGCGCAGGCCTGGACGATCTCACCTGGCTCGATGCCACTGCCGAGGTCGCACCCTATGGGCTCATCATGTACCAGCTCCGCAACAAGCAGGCGCTGCTTGCCTCCGATGGCCCTGGCGCCGGATTGCGGCTCACGCCGGCAGAGTCTCCCATAAAGAGTCAGCTGGTAATGGCGCTGGACGGCAAGTTCACCGAAACCGGCGCTCTCGATACCACGGTTGAGATCACAGCCCAGGGCGACAGCGATCTGCGCTTCCGCTACGCTTTCCGCAGCGTGCCGCAGGCGAATTGGCAACGCGTGCTCCAATATTTCTCCCGCGTCTGGGCGCTGGAGGGTGACGTCAGCGATATTCATCTGGATCCTCTCGAAGACATCGGCAAGCCGTTTCATCTCACCTATCATTTTCACAAAGAGAACTATTTCCGGGTCCCGACCTCCGGCAGCAACTTCCAGCTTCTGCCAAGGGGCGGGCTTCCCGCGGTGAAGACAGCGGGGAAGAAGAAGAGAGCCGAGCCGCTCGACGTGGGTCCCGCGGAGGAGCAAATTTATCGCGCCCGCATTCAAATCCCGCAGAACTTCACAGTCCACCTGCCGGAACAGGTCGCGATGAGGCGCGATTATGGCAGCTACTCGCTCTCGTATTCGCTGAGCAAGAATGTTCTACAAGCGGAGCGCCATGTCACCCTGAAGGTAGATGAGCTTCCCGCCAGCCGTCGTGCGGATTACGATTCGTTCCGCAATGTCACCAGCAGCACGGTCGAAACGGGTTTGTGGTGCAGCATCACGCCAGCTTCGGCGGCGGCCGTGGCGTCGGCGGCAAAACCCAGCGGCACGCCCGAGGAGATGCGTAAAGCTGGCGACGCGGCCCTGGAACGCAAAGATTTTGCCATCGCCGCAGACTTGCTAAAACGCGCCCTGGACCAAGATGCCAGCCAAAAGGACGGCTGGGACGATCTTGGCCGCGCTTACGCGGGCGCACATCAGCCCGAGGATGCGATCCGCGCTTTCCGCAAGCAAATTGAAGTTGACCCCGATCATGCCCGCGCCAACAGCGATCTGGCGGAGGAGTTGCAGCAGCAAGGGAAGTTTGAGGACGCGCTGGCCGCTTACCGCAAGCAAGCGGAAATAACGCCCTCGGCGAAGTCGGCGCACAAAAATCTGGGTTTGCTGCTGGCTCAGCTTCATCGTGACGACGAGGCGCGCACTGAACTGGAGACGGCTGACTCGATTCCTCCGGATGATCCTGAGGTCAAGATGGCGCTGGCGCAGGTTTACGGACGCACCGGCAACAAGGAAAAATCTGACGCGCTGATGAAGAGCGTGGTGGGCGTGGCTCTTCCCGCCTCAGGCTCCGACCTGTTTGCAGCCGTGCTGCGCGACGACATCAACCCAAACCAGACTCTGCGCGAAGCCCGCCATACCCTCGACGACATCGGCGATCAGTTTGATTCGGGCGAGTTTGACCATCTTGGCCCGTCGGCCTTTTCCGCGATGAACCTGGTGGCACTGGCCTGGGCCCGGATCGGCTGGGCTAAGTTCCTGCAAGGTGAGACGATGGAATCGATGCAGTTTCTCAGTTCTGCATGGATGCTAAGCCAATCCGGCACAGCCGGGAATCGCCTGGCCCGGCTTTTAGCCAAGGAGGGTCAGAAGGACAAGGCCAGCCACATGTTCGCCCTGGCCGCAGCCGCGGGGGGAGCGGATGTTCAGTCATCGCGCTCAGAGCTTCTGAAACTTGCCGGCTCCGCCGACGCGGCGGACAAAGAGATCGCCAAAGCCGGCGCAGAGCTATTGCAGATGAGAATGGTGAAACTGCCGGCTGTTGCGGCTGCCAGGGCATCTGCCCGCTTTGCCCTCGTCTTCGATAGCGCCAGCCAGCCCGAGCGTGCCGAGTTTCTGGAGGGCGACGCTGCTCTGCGCGCGGCCGGGGACAAGCTCCGCGAACAGGGTTTCCCCGTAAAATTTCCTGAAATATCGTCAGTCAAGATCATTCGTCAGGGAACGGTTTCGTGCGATAACTCGGGCTGCATGATGGTTCTTGCTCCACTCGAGGGCCTAACCCCGGCCAATCCGCCGCCCGCTCAATGAATCGGTAGAGGTAGACTCTTGGGGCATCTCTTATAAATTACGAGGATCCCATGAAGAAGCTAATCACCTTTGTGATTCTTACCACATCCCTTCTGCTGGCGGCGCAGGAGACTCGGCGCGAGTCCGTGCATCCATCGGCAACTGCAGCCGAGGATACAAAACCGAACAGCGATCAAGTGGCTGATGTATATGCGGTCACCGGGCATCTGGAACGTATTGTTGTGCTGCGCTTCAAATACAACGCCGACTTGCTCGCGGGCCTGGAAAAAATGGTTAAGCAAGAGAAGATTCGCAACGCCGTAATCCTATCCGCAGTCGGTTCGGTGCGAAACTACCAGGTGCATCAAGTTGGGGGCCGCGACTTTCCGGTTAAGGAAGTTTTTGTGAAAAACTCGACCGCTCCGGCGGACATCATCAGCATGAACGGCTATGTGATCAATGGAAAAGTGCACCCTCACATTACACTGGCCACTCCGGACAAGGCCTTCGGAGGCCATCTCGAGCCTGACACCACGGTGTTCACCTTTGCGATTGTGACATTAGGCGTGCTCGACGATGGCATCGACCTTAGCAAGGTCGATGATTGGACTTATCGTTAAGGCCACATCGGACACGAGCGCGACTCCCCCAGGCATTTCACCATTGTCACATGGCGCGCGCTAGCGGTAGGCTACTCCGGCCATGCTTCAGCGAGCCTTGTGGGTTATCTGTCTGGCCTTTTGCTGTTCGCTTTCCGCGCAGACTGCGCCGCACGTCTGGGAGCTGCAGGAGATCGAGCTTCGAGCATCCCAAAATTACGCCAACCCTTATGTGGATGTGATGTTGTGGGTCGACCTCGAGGGCCCGGGCTTCTCTCACCGTGTATACGGCTTCTGGGACGGTGGAGATGTCTTCCGCGTTCGCTTCGTAGCAACCTCGGCGGGTACATGGACATGGATCAGCGGCTCCAATCAGTCCGCCGACAAAGGGCTGAACCAGCAGACTGGTACCTTCATAGCCCGGGAATGGACAGACGAAGAGAAGCGCGACAACCCTAACCGGCGCGGGTTCCTGCGCCCAACCACGAACGGGCACGCACTCCAATACGCCGATGGCGCCCCGTTCTTTCTGGTCGGCGATACTTGGCTCGGCGCCGCGACTTGGCGCCTGCCATTCACTGGCGAATCCGTTCCGGCGAATTACGAGCCCGGTCCTGACATCAGCTTTGAGCAAGCGGTGGCCTGGCGCAAGCGGCAGGGCTATAACTCGGTCAGCATGATCGCGGCGTTTCCCACTTGGGCCACGGACGAATATCCCGCTACCTACGCCGACCGCAACGGTGTATTTCTCCGCAACGCATGGGAGGAGTTCGGCGTGCTGGTGGGAGGGAAGCCGACCGCGAAAGCCATGCACGATGAGCGCGGCTACCGTCCATTCGAAGTCCTCCCTAACCGCGACGGGCTACCGGATTTTGACCGCCTGATCCCACAGTATTTCCAGAGCCTGGATCGGAAGATGCAATACCTCAATGCCCAGGGGTTTATCCCCGTTCTTGAGACGGTGCGGCGCGACACCGGCCCGGCATGGAAGGCTTACTCCAACTTCGACGAATCATATGCCCGCTTCGTGCAATACATGGTGGCGCGTTATGGAGCCTTTAACCTCATTTTCAGCAAGATTCACTTCGACATCTACCTGAAGAATCTCAGCCTAACGGCCGACGAGTTCAATCAGGCGCTTAATTACCACTTCCGCAAGTTCGGACCCATGCCCTTTGGCCAGCCGGTGACGTCGCTGATCGATCACTCGACCTACACGACTTTCGGAGATGCGAGCAAAGCCCCCTGGATTACGTTACACAGTGTCGGAAACGAGCCGAGGGACCATCGCATCTACGAGGCGCTGGAGACACTGTTTCACCTGAGGCCGCCCTATCCCGCCCTCGACATGGAGCCTTACTTTGCGGGCTGGATTCATCCCAACAATATCGTCGCAGGGGAGCAGGCGCTGCCCGATTCGGATCGCGACAACTACTTCGCCCGCGCCCAGATGTATGGATGCGTGCTGTCGGGCGGGCTCGGCGGCCACGTCTACGGGACTGGAGCATACGATGTGACCACATCCTCTGAACCACCGGGCGCGCGGCCTTATTTCTGGCAGGCGTTGCGTTACAGGTCGGGCGGTGACATGCAATGGATGAGCAAGTTCATATTGTCGGAAGGGCCGCGTTATCGCGATCTTTTGCTTGCCTCCGACGATCTCGCGCCGCGCAAAGCTGAGGGCAGCAAGGAAAATGGCCTGGATGGATGGGCCTTTCTCATGCGGACCACCGAAAAAGATTTTGGACTCCTTTACTTCGAGAACCAGGCTCGCCGGGCACAGAGCAACCGATGGAAGCCCAAAGCTTCCTACCGCTTTGCCTGGTATAACCCGCGAACGGGAGAATGGCAGGCTCCTTCGGTCCTTACCGCCGACGGCAAAGGCGCGTTGCAGTTGCCTCCGTTCCCCGGCGGCGGAGACACGGCAGACGCAGATTGGGCGGCCAAGGTTGTGGTTGTCCGGCCATAGCGATAAAGAGAGGGTGACCTTGACGAGTTACCACTGAGGCCGAGTATCTGTGATTTCAATCACAATTGCCGGTGCTGAGGATCATGGTTGACCGGCCCTTTCCAAAGCGACAATACCGCGAGAGTAACGAGAGAAAAAGCGAGGGAGGAGCCTATAATGTTGACCTACAAACTCGTACACCTGATTGAATACCACTCCGATGCGCTAGCCGCAGGGCTTCTGCACAAAGTCCAGAAATCCGAGCGTGCCGGGTCCTACAAGAATGTGCCGCCGGAAGAGCTGAAACAGCTGGTGCGCGACATTTACCAACATTTGGGCGCGTGGCTGCTCGACAAGAGCGAAAGCGATATCGAGCAGCGCTACACCGCAATCGGAAATCGCCGCGCCGAGCAAAAGGTCCCTCTGAGCGAGCTCATTTGGGCCATCGTTTTGACGAAGCGCAATCTCGCGGAATTCATCGACGATGTGTCCTTTCCGGGCCGTGCGGTAGATGTTTCAGAGAAGCAGGAGCTATTGCAGTTGATCGACCAGTTTTTTGATCACGCCATCTACTCTGCCGCCGTAGGCTACGAATTTGCCACAGAGGTGACGGCTACTGAGGAGAGCAAGAAGACCGAGGCTGCATAGGCAGACGCTCCACGCGTCAAAACCAATCGGGGAAGATCTTCTCCACCAGGCCGGGGACCCAGTAGGAATAGAACAGCTTGTCGCACGCTTTGTATTCACCATACTTCTTCCTGGCGTAGCGGCCCCAGTCGGGGCGGGTGCCGTCGATGTCGGTGAAGTTGTACTCCCGGGCCAACTCCCATGTGCTGAAGACGCGTCCACTCTTGGACTTCGCCTTTGGGTCGGTCGCCAGCGCCACGACCGCCCGCCCGATGTAACGCGGCGATTCGGACATCATGAAATCGCTGGGCGCATCGTTCTGGTCGGGGCTGTTTTGATCTCTCTTCTTTGACTTCTTCCCCGCGTCCTTCCAATTTGCTTCTGTGACTTTGAAATGTTCCAGCACCGCTTCCGAACGCAAAAAGCCGGGAGTCAAAGCTAGCGAAACGATATCCCGCTTGCGCAGCTCGCGCGACATGGCAAAAGCCAGCCGCATGACGGAAATCTTCACCAGGTCATAGAAAAGGTTGCCGCGATAGTAGAAAGCGTCGCCATCGGTGATTTCAAAAATAGTTCCCCGGCCTCGGCCAAGCATCAGAGGAACGGCATAGTGGGAAGTGATGATATGCGAATGCACCGCCTGCTTCAGCATCTGCAGGCCGTTTGCGAGGTTAACGTTCCAGAAGGTTTTGCCGAATTCGGTGAGCGAGTCGCCGCCCCAGATGTCATTGACCAGAATGTCCAGCCCCTTATGCTGCCGCTTGATAACGGCGACCAGCTTTTTCACTTGGGCGGGTTCGGTGTGGTCTACGCGCAGGGCGATGCCGCGCCCGCCGGCGGCGGTGACCAGTTCGGCGGTTTCTTCAATTGTCTCCGGACGCCCCGGCGAGACGGCGCGGGAATTCTTGCGCGAGCTGCGGCCGGTGCAGTAAACCGTGGCGCCCGCCTCGCCCAGAGCGATGGCAATGCCCCGGCCAGCCCCGCGGGTGGCGCCCGCGACCAGGGCAACCTTGCCTTGTAAACGAGAGGCTATGTAAGTTGCGCGGCGGGCCATAATTTCAATCCAGCGGCAATAATAAACGTCGACCTACTTCCCGTGTACGAACTCGTTCACCGCTTTCACGAAAATCGCGTTCTGATCGACGAAAGTCATGTGCCCGGACCTAGGAAAGACCACCAGCTTCGACCCCGCGATTTTCTCGTGCATCGCTTCCGCCAGCGACGGATCGCACTCGTCGTGGTCACCCACCAGCACGAGAGTTGGAGTTTTGATCGCCGCCAGGCGGTCCGTGTATTCGACAGACTTCAGGTTGCCATCGACCACGAATTCGCCGTCCGAGCCCCACATCTCACGATACAGGTCCCAGGACATCTTGCCGTTGTCGATCGGGTCGTAGTTAGGATCGGGGTGATTCTGATAGAGATAAGGAAAGTAGCCCTCGCCCCAGGCGGCGATCATGTAGTCGTCCGGATAGCGGTTCTTCTGGTAATCCTTGCCGTGGCCGAATAGCCCGGCGGCTTCCAGGCGGTCGATGCGCTGGCGCAACTCGGCGGGCATCTTCTGTTTTTGTTGCATAAAAACTTGGTTTAGCGCTTTTGTGCTGGAGAAGGTGCTGCCTAGAATCAAGTGCGTTAGATTGCGCTGATACTTCAATGCATAAGCCTGCGCCAGCACGCCGCCGAAAGAATGGCCCAGCAGGCTGATCTTGCCCAGGGCCAACCCAATCCGCACCGCCTCCACGTCCTCAACCATGTTCTCGACGGTGTAGCCGGAAACATCTTCCAATTGCTGCGAACGCCCCGAGCCGCGCTCGTCGATGAAGATCAATTTGTTGTGGCGGGCGAGCGGCAGCAAGTACGGTAGAAAATAATCATGCGATGCCCCCGGGCCGCCGTGCAGAATCATCAGCGGCGCGCCCCGGCCGATGGTCTTGTAATAAATCATCACGCCATCGGCGTCCACAAAGCCTTCCTGCATGGGGTAGACGTTGGAGGCGACCGGCTTGGTGCGCGCGATGCGTTCAGATTTTTGGGCGGTTAGAAGAGGAGCGTCGGTCAACATGCCGGCGAGAATCAAGGAGATAACGGCTGTGCGTAGGCTCATGGCCGCCCATGCTATCGCCCAAGGGGAAGCAAGGGCAACCTCTCCCCAACAAGAAAGCACAATCAACCACGAAGGACACCAAGTACCACGAAGGAAATCGAATCCCCTTCGCGATACTTCGTGTCCTGTGTGGTTGATGAACTTATAAGGAATTCAGCTTGATCCACCGCCGCCTTACGGCAATTGCCCCATGTTCCCGTTGATCTCCACGCCTCCATCCGCCTGCAGGATGTAAGCCTGGCTGCCGGAGATGAAATAGAAAATGAGATTGTTGGAAAGGCTGCTGATCGTGCCCACCCCCCGTCCATTGGCTGCCAGCGTGTATGAACCGTTGAGAATGCCCGACGTGGTCCCGCTGCCAGTGACGTTCACAAATTCGGTCAGGCCCAGGTTGCCGGCGCCATCCCAGTGCATGTTGCCGACTCGGTCGTAAATCTGCGCCGCCGACGTGAATGGCGGGCTGGTAAAACCATCCATGGCGAACCCGAACGTGCCGCTCGGAGTGGATTTCGAAAATGACGTCGACGATTGCAGATCGACTGTGCCTACCTCGACCTTCGTCGTGTCGTTGGTAAGCACGAAAGCGTGCGAAGGGCTCACCATCCAGGCGATCTCCTGGACCGAACCGCCGGTCGAGGGCGTAAGATTCACCACCGCCCTCCCAGTCGAAGCCACGCTGTAGGTACCGCCAGTAAAGGTGCCGCTTACAACGGAGTTATCCTGCACGGTGTCGAACTGACCTGCGCTAATCGTGCCGTTGCTGGCCACGAATTGGCCGACCCTTTTCACGCCGTCGAGCGAGAAGGCATCGTCACCACTGGTTCCGAAAGCATAACTGCCCGAGAGCGAGGCGGTGGAAAATGTTCCCGACTGAGCCTGGGCCTGTCCGATTGCCAGGGTGCCGACGGCGGTCGAAAAGAAGCGCAGGTGACTGCCGTCCACCACGTAGTAGGCGAACGGAGACGTGACTCCCAAGCTGTCCGTAAATGTCCCCGTACCGCGGCCGTTAGCATCGGGAGTATTGAAGGAGCCGTTGAGCGTCCCCGAACTTTGTACGCTGCCCCGCATTACATCCTCATTGCCGGAAACGGCTCCGCCGGTAACTGTGAAAGCCCCAACCGCGGCCGACGAACCCAGCGCCTGATTGAAATTACGCATACCGAAGGCAAAGTTCCCGCTCGGAACTGTCGTCAAAGCAGAGGCCGTCTGCTGCAGCGCAACCCCAGTGCCGTTTGCGAACAGGCCTGGACCGTTCGGCGCGATCACATTCACCGCCAGGTACACGGTGGGAGAATTCACCAGGCTGAGCGCGAACTGGATCCCGCCGGTGTTGGTGAAGTTGAGGGTCAGCTGGCCGGTGCCGTCATTGGATATCTGGTAAGTCCCGGGCGCCATGGTGTGAGTGACGACGGTGGTTCCCTCTGCGAAATCGTCCTCGCCGCTGGTGATGTGCCCATTGCCATCCGCAACGAAAGCCCCGGCTTCACGGAAAGGAGTGGCTTGGCCGGCAACGGTACTCAAATCGTATCCCGAGATCTGATAGGTGTAATTGCCGGTGAGGCTGGCCAGACTTGAGCTTCCGGAGGTGCCACCTCCCCCGAAGCCAGGGGTTCCGCTGCTACTACCGCCAGTTCCGCAAGCTACACAAAACAGAAGAGACAGAAAGGTGAGGAGGCCAAGCAGTTTCTTCATGATGTCGATGCAGCTGGAGCTGCAAAACTCCTTATATGAGCTCAAGTTGTTTCTTCTTACCCAAGGGGTCGTTAGAAGAAAATCATATGTTCCATTTAACACTCGTATTCGGAAAAAGTTTCCGGCGCTACGTACTTAAGTAATGATTTGGATGCAGCCTTTATGTGTCGCGTTGGGTAATCCGTTACCCAAAACTCAGCAATTGGCATTCAGCATTCAGATCTTCATCCTCATTTGTCATCCTGAGAGATTGAGACTAAATGCGATGGAGTGACGGCGGGACTGCCCATCAATGCACGGGTTCGTGGTCTGGAGGGGGAAGCCCGTCGCTCCACTTCTCTCCCGCGCACCGAACAAACTCATGTGATAAATTTGATTCTCTCGCATGAGCACTTACATTCTGCGTAAAGTTTTGTCATGAGACATATAGCCGATTGGGCTCTCAATGCGGCCACGCTTTCTGGGGCTTCTTACGCCGGCGTCCGGGTTGTGGACGAGCGCAGCCGCGCGCTCAGCACCAAGAACGGGAAAGTGGGCGGCGCCTCGGACGCGGAATCTCTTGGCGTGGGCGTGCGCGTGGTGGCCGATGGCGCTTGGGGATTCGCCGCTTCGGACGACTTGAGCCGCGCCGCTGTCGAGGCCACGGCCGGGCGAGCGGTGGAAATCGCAAAAGCCTCGGCCCGTGTGAAGAAGGAAGCGGTCAGGCTGGCGCCTGAGAAGGCTGTCACTGCTGAGTGGACCACGCCTCACAAGATCGATCCATTCACCATTTCTGTCGAACAAAACATCGCCTTGCTGTTGAAGATCGACGCGGAGCTGCGCTCCGTCGCTGGCGTCACGATGGCCGAAACCAGCATGAACTTCCGCCGCGAGGAGCAGTGGTTTGCCTCCTCCGAGGGCTCGAATATTCATCAGACCAAGTACACTGCGGGCGCGGGTTACGCGGCTTATGCGTTTGCCGGCAGCGAACTCCAGAAGCGGTCTTTCCCCAGTTCTTTTGGCGGAAATTGGCAGAGCAAAGGCTACGAGTTGATCGAAGAACTAAAGCTGCTGGAAAACGCCCGCCGCATCGCCGAGGAAACGGTGGCGCTGCTGAAAGCCGACCGCTGTCCCGAGGGCGTGTTTCGCCATCATCCTGGAAAGCTCGCAACTCGGTTTGCAGATTCACGAGTCGGTGGGGCATCCCATTGAACTCGACCGCGTGCTGGGCATGGAGGCCAACTTTGCCGGCACGTCGTTTCTTACGCTCGACAAGCTGCGCACTCTGCGCTACGGCAGCGATCTGGTGAACGTCGTTGCCGACGCGCGCCAGGAGCACGGGCCCGGCCTGGGCACCTTCGCCTTCGACGATGAAGGCGTGCCCGCGCAATGCACGCCCATCATCACGCAACGGATTGTTCACCGGCTATCTCAGCTCACGCGACACCGTGCACACCATCGGCGGCGAGCGATCCGGCGGAACCCTGCGCGCCGAGGGCTGGAACCGGCTGCCGATTATCCGCATGACCAACATCAGTATCCTCCCCGGCGAGAAACCGCTGACGCTCGAGCAACTGATTGCCTCGACCGATCACGCCATTCTCATGCAGACCAACCGTTCCTGGTCGATCGACGACAAGCGTTACAACTTTCAGTTTGGCTGTGAAATGGGATGGGAGATCAAGAACGGTAAGCGGGTGCGCTTGCTGAAGAATCCGTCGTATTCCGGAATCACCACGGAGTTTTGGAACTCGATGGACGCGATCTGCTCCCGTGATGAGTGGACACTGTGGGGAACTCCCAACTGCGGCAAAGGCCAGCCGCAGCAGGTGATGGGCACAGGCCACGGCGCCAGCCCGGCGCGGTTCCGCAACATAAAGGTAGGCTCAGCCTACAAGGGCAATTGATTCGCGCCAATCCGTTCCTCTTGCGACTGAATGCTGAGTGCTGAATGCTGAGTGTTGAATGCTAGATAAAGACCAAGCCGCCAACGTCTTCAGCCGCCTGAAGAAGCACTCCACCGCCGACGAAATCGAAGCCTTCGTCTTCGGCGGCAAGAGTCGCCCTGACCCGCTTCGCCAACAACATCATTCATCAAAATATGGCGGAGGAAAACTACTCCGTATCAGTGCGCACTGCGTTCGGTGGCCGCACTGCGCGGGCCACTACTAACAAGCTCGACGATGAGAGCCTTCGGCGGGTGGTGCAGGCATCGGAGAGTTTAGCTCGGGTGCAGCAGCCGGACGCTGATTTGCTGGCGATGCCGGGCGAGGGTGCCCGCGCCACGCTGACAGTTCCCAGTCGGCATTTTGAGGAGACTGCCGCCGTTACTCCCGAAATTCGTGCTGAAGCGGTGAAGAAAATCGTCGGCGTCGCGGAGGGGCACAAGCTCACCACCGCGGGCATTTTCTCCTCCGGAGAATCGATCGAAGGAATTTTCAACTCGCGCGGGCTTTCCCGCTGGCACACTCAGACCTCTTCGGAAATTTCTATTACGATGCTGGCGCACGATTCCTCCGGCTGGCAAAAGGCCAACTCGCCCAACGTGGCCGACCTCGATGCGGTCGCCCTGGCGGAAATCGCCGCCGGCAAGGCCGCCAAGTCGGCGGCCCCGCACGAGATTTCGGCAGGCAAGTACACTGTGATCCTCGAGCCCGCCGCCGTCCTTGATATGGCCGGTTTCATGTTTTGGGATTTCGGAGGACTCGCCATCCTGGACCAGCGGTCGTTTCTCAACAACCGCGTTGGCACCAAATTATTCGGCGAGAACATCAACATCTGGGACGACTTCACCCACCCAATGCAGTCGGGCGCCACATTCGACGGCGAAGGCGTCCGCCGCGAGCGCGTTCAACTGGTCGAGAACGGAGTGGTGAAGCAACTGGTCTATGCTCGCGGAACCGCGGAGCGCGTAAAGAAGTCCGAATACAAAGATAAAGTCGGCCCGATCGCCCCTACCGGCCACGGTTTTCCGCTCCCCAACGAAATGGGCGAAGCCCCGCTGCAAATCGTCTTCCAGCCGCCTCAGACGGCGAAGACCATCGACCAGATGATCGCCTCCACCGAGCGCGGCGTGCTAGTGACGCGGCTTTGGTACATCCGCGAAGTCGATCCCTACGAGAAGATCCTCACCGGCATGACCCGCGACGGCACATTCTTCGTCGAGAACGGCAAAGTGCAGTATGGGCTGCGAAACTTCCGCTTCAATCAGAGCCTGATCCACATGCTGTCAAACGTGCGAAGAAATGGGAACCCCGGTGCGCGCCAGCGGAGAGGAATCGTTCGACATGGTAGTGCCGCCGATGAAAGTGAAGGAGTTTAATTTTACGGAAGTGACGAAGTTCTAAAAAGCAGCACTTAGCACTTGGCATTTAGCCCTTAGCTAGGCGATCGCCGTTCACCTTTTGAAGTAACGACGTCAGCATCCTTCTCATTTCCGACAAATCTTTCGTCAGCCGTTGATAGTCCTCTGCTGGCAAGAATCCCAGATCCTTGGCCAGCAAAAGATGGTAGTCGAGCTCGCTGGCCGAGCCCGAGGCGATTTGAAGGAATCGATGAAACTCATTGTTGCCGCGCTTACCACAACCCTCCGCAATGTTCGCCCCGATCGAGACACTGCACCTGCGCATCTGGCTCGTTAATCCATAGAGTTCCTCTCGCGGAAAGCGAGCGGTGGTTCTGTATGTTTCGAGAGTGAACTGATGTGCTCTTTCCCAAACCTTCAGGGATCTAAAGTCCTTCATTGAGGCACCTCGCCGGACGGCCAAGCGCTAAGTGCGTCTGTGACGCATCTCATATCGTCGATCCCTCCTCGTAATCCTATGATCACAAAGACTTTATACCCATCCGTTCCATGACTTCGGTAACTTTCCTATGCTGATTCCTGGGGTGTAAGCTTCGCCGTGATGTCGCATAACGGCTTACCGCCGGGAACCGGCCCTCTGACTACGTCTCTGGAGCCTCGGGCAGAAAATGCCCCGGCCTCTCTCTCTGCGAATGTGGCGGCTGAAAGCAAAGCTGCGCTGCGGCAATTTCCGGATTTGCAGAGTGCGCCGCGCTTTCCCATCAAGGTGCCCATTTTCGTGAAGTCGAAGTCCGGGGAAAGCCAGACCGAGACGCAGAATATCTCCGCCAATGGCGTGTTGTTTCAGCTGGATGCGGAAATGCCCGTAGGCTCGCCCGTCGACTTCACCATTTCGCTGCCTGCACAGGTGCTGGGAGCGGACGCCGATGTGCAGATCGATTGCCGTGGCCGGGTGGCGCGCAGCTTTAACGATGAAGGCCGCCGGGGCGTAGGCGTAGTCATCGATGAGTATCATTTCGAGCGCCGGTAGGCGCTTGCAGGAAAACTGATGGCGAGCATTCCGGTCAGCGTGGAACAGGTCGAGCGGCCGCCGCAGAACGCCAGCGACGGCTCGTTTATCCGTGTCATCGTTGCCGACACGCAATCGATCTTCCGCGCTGGACTCCGCAAGATCTTCGCCGTCGAAGACGACATCCGCGTCGTGGGACAAGCCGAAACCCTCACTCAAACTCTGTCCGCGGCCAAGCGCTTTTCTGCCGACATTTTGATTCTTGAGGCTGAACTGACCACGAATCCGGCGGAATCTGTTGGGGAATTGCTGCGGAGTTGTCCGGCTCTGCGCCTGGTGGTTGTGACCGCCGCACCCAACGAAGAACTTACTCTGGAGCTGTTCCGCCGGGGTGCGCATGGCATCGTTTCGCGCGAGGTCGATCCCGAACTTCTGGTCGATTGCGTGCGCAAAGTATCGAAAGGCGAGCCGTGGCTGGATAGCCAGGGCATTCATTGGGTGCTTGAGGCCTACCGCACGCAAGGCACGCGCCCGCCGGCGACGCGTTCCAAAGTACAGCTCACGCCCAAAGAATCGCTGATCGTCGGTTGCGTCACCCAGGGCATGAAGAACAAGGAAATCGCAGTGCGCGTCGGCACTACCGAGCAGGTGGTCAAAAACTATCTCCGCAAGGTCTACGACAAGCTGGGAGTCGCGGACCGGTTGGAGCTGGCGCTCTATTGCTTGCACAACCGGATCGTGGACAACGGCGCGGCCAGCGCAGCCGCCTCGCATCGCCAGCCCGGAAACGGTAGCGCGCCGACGCTCTCACCGAGCGATCCGCCAACCTCCGGAAAAGTCTCCTAGACGTTCTCACACGACCTATACGCCCGCTTATTCCCCTTTTCTGCAGCATACAGCCTGGAAAAATACAGCTTAGACCGTAGCCCCGCGCTCTGGAATATCTCATCCCAACAAAGCGACTGAAGTCACCAACTCGCGAACGTCAAGTAGTTGTGGAGGCATCGATGAAAGCTATTGGAATGGTCAGTGCCGCAGTGCTTATCCTGCTTCTCGGAGCGATTCCGGCTCGCTCTTGGGTAGCTGCTCAGCAGGAAGAATCCAAACCCGCGGAACAGCCGGCTCATGAGGCGAACCCGTCTAAGCCGTCTCCCGCGAAGCTGGGATCCAAGCCTGCGGTACATGAGCAACAGAAACAGGAGCGGGACAACGCACGTCACACTCAGCAGGCTCAAGAGAAACAGGTCCAGGAGCAAGCCAAGCACGCGCAGGATGAGGCCAAGCATGCGCAGAAGGCTCAGGAGAAACAGGTTCAGGAGCAATCCAAGCGCACTCAAGACGAGGCTAAACGTGTCCAGCAGGATCAACAGAAAAATCAGCAAAAGCAAGCTCAGGAACAGGCCAAACAGGCTCAGGAGCAATCCAAGCGTGCACAAAAAGACGACGCCAAGCGTGCCCAGGACGACGCCAAACGCAACCACCAAGAACAACAGCATGAGGCCACGCACCAGCAGCAAGCACAGGCTTCACCGGCGCGAGGAGATCAACATGGTGACCGTAGCGCCCGCATCCCCGACGATCGCTTCCGCGCTCATTTCGGCCACGAGCATCGGTTTGCGATCAATCACCCGGTGTTTGTGGCGGGCCGTCCGCGCTTCCAATACGGCGGGTACTGGTTCGAAATTCTCGATCCCTGGCCGGCAGATTGGTCCTACAGCGATGAGTGTTACATCGACTACGTCGACGACGGCTACTACTTATTTGACCCGCTGCATCCCGGCTTCCGGATTGCAGTCGTAATCGCGATGTAAGCGATTTGGGGTCAATGTCGCGCGCGGAGGCTTATCTCTGTGGGCGAAACGAAATTGTCATTCCGAGCCGTTTGCCTCCGCAACCACGGCGCGCGTGCGAGGATTTGCTCTTGGAGTGTTCGGGCAGGCAGACTTCAAACACGGTTCGGAATGACAATCCAAAACTTCAGCGGAAAGCGAAAGCCTATCGCTCCTCAAAAACTTTCTTGGCTTCGTCGAGCGGACGCGTCTCGGTGCGGGGGATCAGAGTGTAGATGTTCGTCACTAGCGTATTTTCGCCGGGCTTGAGGTCGCGCAGCCAATCCAACAGTTCAAACTCGACGTAGGCCGCTTCCTCACCGGAGTTGGTGTAAATCTTGCTGTGGGAGCCCTGCTCGGGCCACTCGGCCTTGCCACCCGGCGGGTTGATATCTTCGTGCTCGATAAGAAGGTCGGGGCCATTTCCTACCCAGAGCAACGCGCTGCCGTCGCTGCCGATCATCGTTTTGGTCACAGGGTCGCGGCTCAGGGAAAGCAATCGGCATTCGGTTTTCAGGTCCTTGGGTGCGTCGGGAAGAAGACTCGTGTAACCCTGCGGAAGAGCGGAGTGCGCCGGCAGATGGATGAATGCGCGCTGCGGTGAGACAAGTTGCGTAATCGTCCACACACCGATTCGCACCGGCGCTCCCTCAACCTTTTCATATGCGGTCACGACGGTCATGACCGGCTTGCGGGGATCGAGCGAGACAGTGCGCCGCACACGAATGCCATAGGCCGGGTCGATGGGAGAGACAATTTCAATCTTGGAGTCCGTGACCGTCGCGGTGTAGGGCATGGCGTCGAATCCCTTAGGCGGCGGCCAGGGATGGCCGGTCACCTTGGGCCAGTCGGCCTGCGGGGCAGGCCATGCCTTGTCGCCGCCGAAGTTAGTCCATCCTTCAGAGTCGGGCTTTAGCTGTTCGCCAAGCGCGGGATTATTCCAGAAGGGACCGGCATCTGCGTTGCCTTTGGCATCTAGCAGTCTGAACTGCATGATGCGGCCGATAGCAGGCACGACCACGACCTCAGCAGACTGGTTGCGAAGCACGACGGCATCCCAGCCGTGAAAGTCATGGTGGGTAACGGCGACAGCTGCATCCCTGTAGGCAGGTTCATTCGCAGCCAACAAGCTCGTTGCAGTCAGACTGCAAAACGCTGCGGCCAAAGCCCAGCCTGGAATCATAGCGGCGAAGCCGCGAAAGAATGCAGCCCGGGGCGCAAGCCCTGGGTGAAAGGCGGAAACGCGAGAGCCCCAGCGGAGCGGAAGAGCAGTTCTGAAAGTCACTCGAACGTCCTTTAGACGAACCTAAGTTGCGGCACGAGTCTAGCAGAAGCAAAAGTAGAAACGACCATATCCAGGCCCGGTGCTTCCCTGTGCCCCCTGTGGTTTTCACCAACTACAGAGGTCACAGTGCACACAGGGGAACATCAAGCTCTAGCTCGTCCGCCAGCTCGCTGGAAACTCCACATACGACCGGTCGAGCTCCGCAACCGACGCACATCCCAACAGCTTGAGCGTGCGCTCTACATCGGTCTTAAGAATCTCTAGAGCGCGATCCACCCCGGCTTCTCCTGCGACCGACAGGCCGTAGGCATAAGCGCGCCCGCACAAGACGGCGCGAGCGCCCATACAAACGGCCTTCACAATGTCAGTACCCCGGCGAATGCCGCCATCCATGTACACTTCGATCTGACCGTTTACCGCGGCGACGACTTCCGGTAGAGCACGCAAAGATGGCGCCACGCCGTCGAGCTGGCGGCCGCCATGATTGGAAACCACCACGCCGGCTGCGCCCGCGTCCATCGCCCGCCGGGCATCGTCGCCGGTAAGAACTCCTTTAACAACAATCGGACCGCGCCAGGAGTTGCGGATCCATCGCAAATCTTCCCAAGTGACGTTGGCCTTGGAGAGAGCGGCGGCGACGTCGATCAGCTCCATCGGCCCCTGACCCGGGATCACAACATTCGCCAGTACGGGTACTCCGCCATCGAGCAGAAAGCGAGTAAGCCACGCCGGACGCGAAAGAATTTGCGGAAGGAACGGAAGTTTCTCCCACCAGCTGCCGCCAACCAGTTCCCTCATGCCGTTGCGAATGTCGCGTTCACGCTGGCCGGCCATGGAAGTGTCGATCGTGGCGAACAGCGCGTTGAAGCCCGCCGCCTGCGCCCGAGCAATTGAGCCCTCGGCAGCCTCGCGCCCACCCATTAGATAAAGTTGATAGAAAACCGGCCCTGTGGAGGCCGCCCTGACATCTTCCAGCTTGTGGCCGGAGATCGTGGAAAGCGTATAAGCGGTGCCCGCTTTTCCGGCGGCACGCGCGGCCACCACTTCTCCGCCGGGATGCATGAGCCGGCTATAGCCCACCGGGGCGAGGAACGCAGGCAGTGAAAGCTCGAATCCCAATACCTTGGTTCGCAGATCGCACGGCCGGTTCGGCAGCGCATGTTGAGGCCGGAAGACTACGTCATCGAACACGCGGCAATTCTCGCGTAGGGTGACTTCTCCTCCGGCGCCGCCATCCAGGTAATCGAATACCGCCCTGGGCAAGCGGCGGCGTGCCAGGGGACGAAGATCATCGATGCTTACGACACGCGGAGACGCAACCGCACGGGACGGCTTGGCCATCAGTTATCCTTTGCTCTTCCCCTTTTTATTTGTCGCTCTGTTCCGACTCGATGTATTCCACTCCCAATTGGGCCAGCTTGGTGCGCAAGTCGTACATGTCGAGACCGAGTTCACCGGCACGCAGCCGTTCGCGTGCAGCGGCTTCCTTGGCCTGCCGCTGTTTCGCAAGCTCGGCTACTTCTGGGACATGTTTGCGCGGGACAACCACCACTCCATCCTGATCGGCGACGACCGCATCGCCTGGGCAGACCGCCGCTCCGGCGCACACGACTTCCACATTCACCGAGCCTGCCGTCGCCTTCACCGTCCCTTGCGCCGAGATCGCCTTCGACCATACCGGAAATCCCATGGCTGTCAAATCGGTGCAATCCCGCACGCCGGCGTCAATTACCAGACCAGCCACTCCATGGGCGACGCATGACGTAGCCAGCAATTCGCCGAACATTCCGTCTGTGGATTCTGAAAGAGTCGTGACCACCAGGACGTCGCCCGGGGTGCAAACGCCGAGCGCAGCGTGAATCATCAGATTGTCGCCAGGGTGGCAGAGCACCGTGATCGCCGGCCCGGCCAGGCGCGCAGTTGGATAAAGAGGCCGCATGTAAGGGCGCATCAAACCGGTGCGGCCCTGAGCTTCATGAACGGTAGCGACTCCCAGTTCGCCCAAGAGTCGCATCAGTTGGGCGTCGGGCCTCTTAATGTGGCGGATGATTTTGTTTTTCATGCTGGTAAGTCCAAATTCGCAGCGTCAAGGGGTCCCCTGTGCTCCCCTGTGACCCCTGTGGTGAAAGCCCGTCTCTATATTGAGGCTGAAGCTAGCTCAAGTCCGTCGTGACCTGCGGATAGAATCGCTGATACGCCTCAGCATACTTGATGCCCTTCCGCCCCGAATTCCGTACCGCCTGCACGCCGCGCCGGACCGCCAGGTCAGTGTAGTACTGCCACAGATGCTCCTGCGCTTCCATCGATTCCATGGCCTTGCGCTTGCGCTCGAATACCGGAGTGATATCGAGCAACACTTGCGGCTTGAAGTCGCATTGCTCGGGTTGGTGCGGCTCGAACATGAAGACCGGTGGCGCTTCCAGCTTCTTACCCTCGGCCGGATATCCGGCGGCTTGCGCGTACACACGCGTTTGAATCGTTAGCTGCGCCGCCGCGGGATGATCGGGATTATAAGGATCAGCCAGCGAATGGGTAAGCACGAATTCCGGCTGATGTTGCCGGAACTCCATCACCATCGCGTGGACGGTCTCATCAGATGGCTTGATTGGATAGTCCCCAGAATCGAAGAAGCGGATTTCGGCCCCGAGGATGTCGGCGGCTTTCTGAGATTCAGCACGGCGCGATTCTTTGACGCGCTCCAGCGTCATGCCCGGCTGTTTCCACAGCCGCTCGGATTCGCCACGCTCGCCATAGGAGAGGCAAAGAATCCGGACTTTGTAACCGCGCTCGGCGTAGAGCGCGATGGCCCCGCCGGCGCGCCAGACAAAATCCGCAGCGTGCGCGCTGATCACAAGAATGGATTTATTGTCGCTATTCGACATAGGCTGACGGGTTCGTCACTGCCATACGACGCACTTCCTCGGAAGTAAAACCGCCGTCCAACATTCGCTGAGCAAACCTCGCGAAACCTTCGGCAACCGGAGGATTGATCGGTTGCCCGAGATCGGTAGACAGGATGCATCTCTCCGGGCCCACTTCGCGGATGCTGCGGAGAACCGCGTCCCAGGGCGCCTTGCCGGTATGCATGGTGGTGAAGCAATGCTCGATCATCGCGCCCAAGCCGGCGAGTTCCACCTGCTCTTCCGTAGAGAGATTCTGCGAAGGGAATTCCGCGTGCGTGATGAGTACCTTTCTTACTTTCATCTCTCTCGCCGTTCTTCACCAGCGGGAAAATCTCATGCCTTCCCAGATGGCCGGTTGCAAGGATCATGTCATGCTTTGCGATCAACTCGAGACAGGTGCGGGTGGCGGCGGAAATCTGCCCGTCGTGATCTAGAACTGTCATTCTCGGCGGCGAGATGCCCATAGCCGCCAGCTCCCGCTGAATTTCGGCCCAGAACGGCAGCTTCTTGTGGCCTCCGCCCGGCAAACCTGCGGTTTCGTTTTCCGCGTCCACGGTCGGCATCCAGACGATCTTGCATCCGGAGCGTCCGGCGATTTCGACCGCGACCGGGTTCAATCCTCCCACCGCATGATTCAGCGTAATCGCGCCGTAGGCGGCAATGCCAGGCACAGCTTTCGAGACCACCTTGGCGCGCTCGGCAGTTTGCACGTAGTGTGACTTTAGGACGAATCCGCGAAGACCATGGGCCAGGAATTCCTTGGCCAAGTCGATGTCGTCGATGCGCCGGCCAATCACATCGGGCGCGACGTGTACCTGCAGGTCGTAACCGCCGTGGATCGCTTCCCAGGCTCGCTCGGATATTTGCGGAGCAGTTTCGGTTTCTGCACTCATGTTGTTTTGCGTGGCCCGGACGCCTTCGTCCGGGCACGAGCTTCAGCCCACCTAAGTACCTCAGTGGCTAAAGCCCGGATTTATTTCCACGAGCTAGACGCAGGGCCGAAGGCCCTGCTCCACCCCAAATCTCGTCTTTTCGCCGGAGCAGCTACATCTTCACCGTCTTTTCAGATTTTGCGGCTTCGTAAATCCCCATCATGACGGTCAAATCGCGCAACCCTTCTTCGCCGGGGGTAAGCGGCTCCTTGTTCTCCATCACACAGCCAGACATGTGATCCATCTCGAGCGCGAAGTGATCGCGGGCCGGAATGTCGAGCCGCTCTTCGAGCGAGTTGCCGGCTCGAACCCGCATGCGGAGGCCGGTGTAGTTTGTGGCCGGCTCCAGCTCGAACCAACCTTTGGTCGTCACCACGCGGTAGTGGTTTTGCCCGGAGTACCCGTAGCTTGAGGTGCAGTTCGCCATCACGCCGCTGGGGAAGCGCAACTGGAAGTTGATCCCCTCCTCTACTTCCTTAAAACGCACATCCCCCGGTGTGCTGTACATCATGGCATTGATTTCGGTGGGCTCCTCGCCTGTTATGTAGCGCGCCGCCTGCAGGCTGTAGATTCCGATGTCCATGAGCGAACCGCCTCCGGCCATATCTCGCTTCAGGCGCCATTGCGTAGGATCGCCGATATTGAAGCCGTGATCGGCGATTATCACTTTGATCGGGCCCAACTCCTGCGAGCGGGCCATGCGGATCATCTCCTGATTGAAGGGCTCATAGCGGCAGCGATACGCGACCATCAGCTTGCGGTTGGCCTTCTTGCCCGCGTCGATCATCGCCTGGCAATCGGCTGGTGTGTTGGCCATGGGTTTTTCGCAGAGCACGTGCTTGCCCGCCTGAAGCCCGCGAATGGTGTATTCCGCGTGCATACCGTTGGGCAGAACGATGTAGATGACGTCGACTTCTGGATTGTCGCGAATGGTGTCGTAATTCTGATAGTTGTAGATGTTCTTAGGATTAACGCCGTAGCGTAGCGCCAGCTTGTTGGCCTTGTCGGGATGGCCGCTGACGAACGCGACCACTTTGGATTTTTCGCATTTGGCGAACGCGGGCAAGATCTGATTAATCGCGAGACTGCCGAGGCCCACGATCGCCCATCCCATTTTCTTGCCCGGCGGATCGGGAACCACAAGCTCTGGCGGCAACGGCGCAGCGTTTGCAAGCAGAGGCCCTGCAACGCCGGCGGCCACGAAACCCAAACCGACCTTGGTTAAGAAATCCCGGCGCGTGCTCTTCTTTGGCTTTCGCGTCAGACCGGTTTGCATCAGAGCGTGCATCAGACCCGCGTGCATCAGACATGGCCAGGCTCCTTTTGATTCCTTCCGACAACGCGCCGTCTCTCACGGCGCAACCGGGAAACTGTAAAGGTAGATGAGCTTGCGAAGCAAGAGTGAGTTCAACTCCGCGTTCTCTGCGAATGTTCTCTGCGAACTCTGCGATTTAAGATTTTGTTATCGGGATGCTTGGCCCGAAAAGCCTGCAGGCACTTTTGTGCAGTCTCCAGCTCGGGGAACCGGCTCCCTTCCTGTTCCACCAGGTAGTACTCCACTCCGCCCAAAATCTCGGCCGCTGCAAAAATGCCCTTCCAGTCGGCAGCGCCCTCGCCGAACAGAACTTTGTATCCTTTCGCCGGGTCGGGCGACCAGTCTTTGCAATGAATCGAATGAACTCGTCCCGGATTCGTGCGAATCCACGCCACTGGATCGGAACCCGCTTCCAGGCAGGTGCCCACATCGAGTTGCAGCATCACCGTGCCTTTGGTGTTCTTGGCCAAAACATCCATGGGTCGCACTCCAGCCACACGCGTGAACTCAGGCTGATGATTGTGATAACCCACTGCCAGACCCACCGGCTCAAGCCGGTCGGCCGCGGAGTTCAGCATGTCGGCGACCGCCATCCACCCGTTAGGGCCAGGTTCGGGCTGGGCGTTCGCCACTACCACATACTTGCAGCCCAGAACCAGATTCATGTCCTCAGTGCGATGAATATTCTCAGCATTGAGATACTTCTCATTGTTGTGGGTAGAGTAGCAACGTATGCCAAGGTCATCCATCAGCTTGCGCATCTGCTTGGTCTGGATCTCGGTCCAATCGAAATAGGGTGCGTAAAATTCGACGCATTGATATCCCATTTGGGCCACGGCGCGGACTGTGCCCTCAGGGTCTTTCTTCAATTCGTCGCGGACGGAGTACAGCTCGAGACCCACCGGAATCGACTTTGAGGCTCCGTGGGCCCGAAAGGCCCATGGAAGCATCGCCGACAGAGCCACAAAGGAGCGCCGCGAAAGATGAGATGATGCCATAGCGATTCCTGCTTTCCTCGGAACGGGAAGCGCAACCTGGGCACCCGCAACCGACATTACAGCAAGCTATTCCGGTGCTTGAAAAGGCGAAGCCGGAAGACCGTCGCGATTATAAAGGTTGCACTCCGGACTCGCTGCCCAGGCGTACCTCACGAAAACCGGTGCTGGGACCGATGCGCTGGAGACTACGACCGAGGAGCCTTCGATCTTCGCCTCAGCGGGGACGAACTTCCGGTCGCCGCCGGCAATTTCAAATCCCGTTAATTCTGCGACGTTCGAAGCTGGCGGCTTTGTGGCGGGTTCAGTCGCCATCGGCGGCTTTGGCGCCGGTGGCTTCGCCATCAACCCGCTCGCGGCGTGATCGAACCACACGCGCAGCGCGTGGTCCTCTTGCGTAATCTGGCGGTAGAGTGGCCCGGAATATTCGATCTTCTCCCCATAGACCAGCACGCGTGCCGCCAGCGCCAGGCGCAAACCCACGTCCTGTTTGTCAGGAGGATGAAGGTTCGCGGGGTCGCCGATGTCAATAGTGACCGCCATCGCGGTGTTTCGCAGGGCCAGCGTCTGCCGCTGTGCTTCGCGCACCTCCGGCCACCTGCCATCGGGGCCGGTCGTCCAGTTGGGAAGTTGCACGAACAAGAACGGAAAATCGCCGAGGCCCCAGGCACGCCGCCAATCCTGAATCATGGTCTGGAAAAGATGCGCGTACAAAGGCGCGCGATCGGGACCCGCGTTGCTCTCGCCCTGGTACCAGATGACCCCGCGAATCGCGAACGGCGTCAGCGGCGAAATCATCGCGTTAAATAGCGCAGAAGGCGCCCAGCCCTTGAAGTCGGGATGCCATTTCCGCGACGGGGCCGGCTTTCCTTCGGTCTTGGCTTGTGCCGCCGCTTGCTCGTACTCACGCGCTTCTTTTTCCAGGCGCAAGAGATTGGTGGCTTGGTCCTCGACCGTGCGGTTGCGCACCGCAAAAACCGGCATCAAAGATGCATCCGCGGAAATCGCCCGCAGGCTCGTCCACGATTCGGCGGCGGTTCCTCCCCAATACGATTCCAGCAATCCAATCGGGACTCCCGTCTTTTGCTGGATGTTTCGCGCGAAAAAATATGCCACTGCCGAAGAATCGGCCGCCGTTTCCGGCGTGCACGTAGCCCAGGTCTTAGCCTCGGCATTCTCCAACGGGTAGTCCGACGATCTTCGTTCCACCCGGAAGAAGCGAATCTTCGGATACTGGGCGGCGGCAATCTCGGCCTCCGCATTCGTCGCGCGAGTGAGCGGCAACTCCATATTCGATTGTCCGGAGGCGACCCAAACGTCGCCCACCAGAACATCGTTCAGAGTGACCGTGTTCGCTCCTATCACCGTCATCTGGAAGGGGCCGCCTGCGTCTCCGGCAGACAGATACAAACTCCAGCGGCCAAGTTCGTCGGCGGTCGTGGATCGCGTTTCCCCACGAAAACTCGCGGAAATAGATTCACCGGGCGCAGCCATTCCCCAAACATGAACAGGCAGGCCTCGTTGCACGACCATGTGATCGGCAAACAACGTTGGCAAAGTGACGTCGGCTCGCGCCCCAATCGCGAGCGCAACTAACAATGCAACCAATAGAGCAGGAATGCGTCCTGAACCGGCCAGCCTGCGGCTCCGTGCAAGAATCATCGACGATGTCTCCTTGGGAATTCGGTCAGTTTCGTCGAAATATTGTGACAGCCCCGACCATTCTCATCCAGAGCGCCTTTTTCTGATAAATGAAGGCGAATTCTCGCCGCCAATCACGGACCCCAGCCCGCACCTTCGTGGTTACTAACGGAACTTTGCCCATTTTTGCAGCCGGCGCTACAGTTTCGGTCATGGCTATCCTCAAAACCAAGTTCCGCTGTACGCAGTGCGAGATGGTCGAAGAGCGCTGCGAGTGTGACCGCTATTGCTACATCTGCATGGGACAGAATCAGGTTCGCCTGTGCGAAGACGGCCTTTACTACTGCGAAGCCTGCCGCGAAGCCTGCGAATACAAGACCCAGGACTAAGCGGCTGAATGATCAAGCTGGGTTGACGATTAAGCAGTCGCCCTGTCCGCAGCGCAAACATCCCGGCGGAAGAATCCAGTTGTCTCCGCTCATGCCTTTCCCTTCTTTAATTCTTCCATCACGCTCTGGATCAGTTCCTTGGCGTCGCCGAGGCTTTTCATGATGATCTGAATATCCATCACCGGCTTGCCCGGCCAGCGTTGACTCTGGCAATACACACCGTGCTGGCCGACCAGCGCCATGGCGTCGGTGATTACGTCCATGGTCACGGCCAGCCGGCCGCGGGGTACTCCCATCATGGTCTCGTAATGCGCTAGTTCTTCCTGTTTCTCATGAAATACGGGCATGTGTCGGATTGTAACGTCTGGCTGGCAGGGAGCATAATGGCGGCGTGCTATCCGAAGATTTATTTGTGCGTCTCAGTAACTCAGCACTTAGCAGTTGGCGCTTAGCACTTGGCTCGCCCAGAGTCTTGATCGGCTAAATGCTAGATGCCAAGTGCTAAATGCCTCCAGGAGAACTCCCATGCAGAAAAAAATTGCCCTTCTCGCTTCCCTGATTCTTATGTTCGCCACGCTAGCTGTAGCCCAGCGGCCCAGCCCCGCCGCGTCCGCTGAATGCAAGCTTCCCGACGGCAAGACCATCACGACCGCCTACTCCAGCCCGCGCATGAAAGGCCGGCAGATTTATGGTGGCCTGGTTCCCTATGGCCAAGTCTGGCGCACCGGCGCCAATGAGGCCACTACGTTCGTCACCAACGCCAACTTGACCATCGGCGGCAAGGACGTGCCCGCCGGCAGCTACACCATCTTCACCGTCCCCACGGAAGGCAAGTGGACCCTCATCATCAACAAGAAGACCGGCGAGTGGGGCATTCCCTACAAGTACGAAGCCGACGAACTGGCACGCGTGGAGATGGAGACTTCCAAGCTGCCCGCGCCCGTGGAAGACTTCACCATCTCCTATCAGGCTTCGAGCAAAGGCTGCACCATGGACATCGACTGGGAAACAACCCGCGCGTCGGTAAACATTTCAGAGAAGTAATTGGTGAGGATTGGGCAAGTGTGGGGACGGGCGCCTTCGCCCGTCCGCCGAGCGAAGCTCGGCTGTGGTAGGCTGGCCCGGAATGAGCGCAATGGACGCCCCCCAGCGGCAGACTCCAGACTCCCTGATGCTGCACGGTTTCTGGTATCGCGCCCTGCCCAGCGAGCGCGTCGGCCGAAACCGCCTGCACAAGGCCATGCTACTGGAAACGCCTCTGGTGGTTGGCCGCGACCGCGAAGGCCGTCCCTTCGCACTGCGAGATGCCTGCCCACACCGCGGCATGCCGCTCTCCTGCGGCCAATTCGACGGACAGCAGTTGGAGTGCAGCTACCACGGCTGGCGCTTCGATGCCCACAGCGGCCAGTGCCAACTCATTCCGTCGCTCACCGCGGATCAAACCCTGAAGCTGGATCGCATCTACGCGGGCAGTTGCGCCTGCGAGGAACACGACGATTTCATCTGGGCGTTCATTCCCGAGCCAGTCGCGCCCGGAGCCGGATTTACCAAAGCCGCCGAGCCGCCATTCGCGACCCCGGAAGTACCGAAATTCAGCGACACATACCTGACCGCGTACCTTACCGCCGACATGCCGGTAAGCGTTGACCACGGCATCATCGGCCTCATGGATCCCGCGCACGGGCCATTTGTCCATCAGGCCTGGTGGTGGCGTAAGCGCGAGAGCATCCACGAAAAGCAGAAAAATTTCGAGCCCATCCCCAACGGCTTTCGCATGAGCGCGCACACTCCCAGCTCCAACAGCGCGCCCTACAAACTGCTGCGCCTGTACGCGGACGCCGATTCCATATCCACCACCATCGATTTCGTGCTGCCCAACCTGCGCCTGGAAACCATCCGCGCCGGCAAATACTGGTTCTCTTCGCTCACGACAGTTACGCCGATCACCCGCGACCACTGCCGCATCGATGTGGTCGCCTGCTGGAACATTTTCCGCTGGGTGCCGTTTGCTCCGTCACTGCTGAAGTTCGTGTTCGCGAAATTTGTCGAGCAGGACCGCCGGACCATGGAGCTGCAGTCCGAAGGGCTGAAGCATAATCCGCACCTAATGCTGATCGACGACGCCGACCGCCCGGCAAAGTGGTATTTCGCATTGAAGGCTGCGTATCTGGAATCGAAGCGTAACGGCGGAGAGATGAAAAATCCGCTGACCGGGCCAGTAACACTGAAGTGGAGAAGCTAAGCCCAGTGTGGCGCGGGCGCCCTCGCCCGCGAACCTAGCCAGCTAATCCTTGACTAACCAATCCATAGCTTCCTCCCGCGTCTCGAACGCCGGGAAATCGCGCTGCGAAAATGATTTGAAATTCTCGTAGAACACTTTCGGCAGGCTCGCCGTCCCCACCCATGCCGATTTTTTTACGTAGGGGCGGTCGAAGACGAGCACTTCCTTCATTCGCGTGGCCACCGCTTTATCCACTTGCGCGCCGGTAAAATCCGCTAGCGTTAAAAGGGAGCCGTGCGGTTCCTGCGCGATGGTGTTCTTGATTTGGTCGAGCAGAAGAAGAATCTCCTGCTTCGTCCCCTGGCTGAAGTCAACCAGCAGGATCGGCTTGCCGCAGTGCTTAATGAAGCGAAGGCGTTCGTCCATCGGAAAGGCCTCAATCTGAGAACCGAGAACTAAAACTGAGATCTGGAAGATCCCCAGCCCGGCCCAACCACAATCCCTACGAAGAAAGCAGAGTCTCCACCACCTGATACGCCTCACCCAGCGCAGCATCCAGCGATCCCGGATCTTTCCCGCCGGCCTCCGCGATATCCGGACGCCCTCCGCCCTTGCCGCCAACCTTCTGCGCGACTGGCGCAATTACTTTGCCCGCCTGAATGCGGCTAGTCAAGTCTTTAGTGACGCCCACAATCAGCGCCACGCTGCCGTTAGTCGCCGAGCCCAGCACCACCACGCCAGAACCCAGCTTATCGCGAAGCTGGTCGACCAGAGTCCGCATCTGCGGACGCTCCAGATTATCCACGCGATGCGCCAGGACTTTCACGCCCCGCACGTCCTTGATCTTCTCGCCGATGTCCGCCGACGACGCTGATGCTGACTTCATCCGCATCTGATCCAATTCCCGCTGCAGCCGCTTGATCTCCGCGTCTTTCTTCTCGAATTCAGCCTTCAACGCTTCAGCCGGTGGTCTCACCCGGTTCCCCATCCCAAGCGGTGTGTGCCCCATCCTTGCGCGGTTTTTGCGCAAGGGTGGGCTTGGCAAGAGTCGGACCAACCAGCCCCGCCACCGCGGTCTCCAACCTGTGATCCTTGCGGAAATGCCGCACCGACCCCTCGCCCGTTATCGCCTCAATCCGCCGCACACCCGACGACACGCTGCCTTCCTTCAAAATCTTAATCAGCCCGATCTCGCCCGTGGCCAAAGTGTGTGTTCCGCCGCAAAGCTCAGTGGAAAAATCGCCGATCTTGATCACCCGCACTCGATCTCCATACTTCTCGCCAAACAGAGCCATGGCATGGTACTCGTTGATCGCAACGTCTATCGGCACATCGGGGATGACCACGACCTGCTCATTGCGCAAGACTTCCTTGTTGATGATGTCTTCGATGTCCTGCAGTTCCTCGTCTTCCACGCCAGTAAAGTGCGAGAAGTCAAACCGCAAATGATCCGGCGCGACGAGCGACCCAGCCTGCTTCACATGCTTACCAAGAACTTCGCGCAGCCCAGCCTGCAACAGATGCGTAGCCGTGTGATTGCGCATGGTGGAGGTGCGGATGTCAATGTTCACGACGGCGTCCACCTTGTCACCAACCCGAAGGGTGCCCCGTTCTTGTCGCGAACTCTGCGACAAGGGCGGGGCTTTCACGACCACCTGATGCGCCCGCACGCCCTGCACCGGGTAATAACAGCCCGTCACTTCCGCGATGACCGTGTTGTGATCGTCGCTGTAAAGCCATCCCCGGTCGCCGACCTGCCCACCGGATTCGGCGTAGAACGGAGTGTGATCGAGGATGACTTCGCCTTCCTCGCCGGGATTGAGTTCCTGCGCGCCCTGGCCGTTGTGGATGATGGCAAGGACTTCGCAACCGTTGGAACGCGTTTGGCCGTAGCCTTCGAACTCGGATTTCGGGAGTTGCTGATAGGCGGGGTTGGCCGTCTGCTTCGCTGCACCCTTCCAGGAGGAGCGGGCACGAGACTTCTGCTCTTCCATCGCGCGATCAAAACCAGCTTGATCGAATGCAATGCCCTGATCGCGCGCCGCGTCTTGCATAAAATCGAGCGGCATGCCAAATGTGTCGTAGAGTCTGAAGGCTTCTTCGCCAGGCAGCGAAACACGAGTATTAGCCCATTCTGCTAGAAGGCGAACACCCCAGTCTACGGCCTCAGTGAGGCTCGAACCCGAACCCGTCTTCAGTGCCTGCCTCAAGGCTGCCTCTGCGTCATGCTCCTGCCTCGAGACTCCGCGCGTCGCGCGGAAATGTGGCTCTGCCTTGTCCAACTCCCGCCCGACTGCTAAGGCAAGTTCATAGTCTAGCCTGCGTAAGCCCAAGTCGAGCGTATGCGCGAATCTCATCTCCTCGGCTATCGTCGCCTTCGAAGCACGATCCGCAGTCTCGTTCAGTTCCGGGTACGCATCCTGCATCAGGTCGCATACGGAAAAGATCATCTCATTCAGAAACGGCTTCGTTTGCCCAAGCAATCGCCCATGAGTAATTGCTCGCCGGATAATCTTCCGCAGCACATACCCCCGCCCTTCATTCGAAGGCAGCACTCCGTCAGAAATGAGGAAGGTCGCAGCCCGGGCGTGGTCCGCAATCACGCGGAGAGAGGCTGCTGATTTCGAGGTCCCGGAAGATGCGTCTGCCGAGCTTTGCTCGGCTGGACGGGCGAAGGCGCCCGTCCCCACATGGCCTTTGCCAGTGGCCTCGCCTGTGGTCGTTCCAGTTAGTTCCGCTGCGCGCTTGATCAGCGGCGTGAACAAATCCGTCTCATAATTCGAGATCACGCCCTGCAACACCGCCGTCACCCGCTCTAGGCCCATCCCCGTATCAATCGACGGCTTCGGCAACGGATTGAACTTCCCGCTGGAATCGCGGTCAAACTGCATGAACACCAGATTCCAAATCTCCACATACCGCCCGCAATCGCAGGGGAAGGCGCAATCCGCATGGCCAGAATCAGAGGCTGCCGGGCCCATGTCATAGTGAATCTCGCTGCACGGGCCGCAGGGGCCGGTGTCGCCCATCTGCCAGAAATTGTCTTTCAGCCCAGCTTCGAAGATTCTGTCTTTAGCAACGCCCTGGCACACCCACAAGTCGTAGGCTTCGGCGTCTCGCGTCATTCCGCCTTCGCCGTTGAAAATCGTGACGTACAGCTTCTCTTTCGAAATTCCGTACCACTCCGGCGAGGTAATCAGCTCCCAGGCATAAGCGATCGCATCTTTCTTGAAGTAGTCTCCAAACGAAAAATTGCCCAGCATCTCGAAGAACGTGTGGTGGCGGTTAGTGAAGCCGACGTTTTCCAGATCATTGTGCTTTCCCCCGGCGCGCACGCATTTCTGCGAGGAAGTCGCCCGGTTGTACTCGCGTTTTTCCAGGCCCAGGAAGACGTCTTTGAACTGGTTCATCCCCGCATTGGTGAACAGCAGCGTGGGATCGTTCGCCGGAACGAGCGACGACGAGTGCACCTCGCGGTGTCCCTTCTGAACGAAAAAATCCAGAAATTTACGGCGAATTTCGGAGCCGGTTGGCATGGAAGTCGGCTGGATGCCAGACCGATTTTAGCATCTGGCGAAGCGGTATCCCGATGTTCAGGCGTCACAGACAGCCGAGTTCCCAGCCGTCCCTCCGGGGCTAACTTGGCGAGACACTTGACCCCGCCGCTGAAGCGTTGAGATGTTAGCGATGGTCCGCACCTTATCGCTTCTCGAAGACTGCCGCAAAGAAACCATCGCAGGGATGCACTCCCGGAAGAGTCCGCAAATAAGGACCGTTGATGAGCGAACTCATATCCTCCCAGGCCAATTCGCCCTCTGACCGAAGGCGTTCCAATTCGTCCCGGCAATTCAGCAGGTTGACGGATTCGCCGGCACCGAGAATCTCTTCCACCACGCCGGCGTTTTCTTCCCGCTCCAGGGAACAGGTGGAATACACGAGTCTTCCACCGGGCGCGACATGCTTCATGGCGGATTGCAGAATCGCGCCCTGCTCACGCCCCAATCCGGCAAGGTCCTCCGGCTTGAGCCGCCACTTGATTTCGGGATTGCGCCCCAGCGTGCCCGTGCCCGAGCAAGGCACGTCCACCAGCACGCGATCGAAGAGTGTAGTAACGGGAAGCTTGCATATGTCGGCCTCAATCACCTCGACATTCTTTTCCTGAACCAGCTTGCGCAGCAACCGTGCGCGATGCGTATGCAACTCTACCGCTACGACGGTCGCCTGCGGGTTGCCTCTTGCGAGGATGCGGGTCTTGCCGCCTGGGGCCGCGCAACAATCGAGAATGCGCGATCCTTTTCCTACTAGCAATGCGACGAGTTGAGAGGCTTCGTCCTGAATAGTCGCGCGCCCCTCGCGAAATGCGGCCGTTTCAGTAACGTCGCCGGATTCGACACGACGCGCTGAAGCCAGCAACCGGCCGGGAGAGAGCGTTATGCCGGCGTCTTTCAGTTCGGTTTCCACTTCCGGTGAGTCGACGCGGATTGCGGTCTCAGGAACTTGCTGATTGTTGGCGCAGACCTTCAGCGCGGCATCGCCGCCAAACTCGCGCTCCCACCGCTCAACCATCCAAAGCGCGTGCGCGGACAGTTGAGCCAATTCCGCCGTGGTCGTGGCACTCGAAATGGAAACGACCTCGTGATCCTGCTTGGTCCGCTCCGCCAGCTTGCGCAGAACGGCGTTCGCGAACGGGACCGCGGAGACTTTGCGAGCGCGCCGCACCAGTTCCACGCTTTCGTGCACCGCAGCTCGTTGCGGCACCCGTGCCAGAAACTGCAGTTGATATGCCGCCAAGCGCAAAGCGATCAACACCTCAGCATCCAGCTTCGCGAGCTTTTGGGAGGAAGCGTGAGCGATCGCTTCGTCCAGCCGCGATTGCCAGCGCAAGACGCCCATCACCAGTTCCGTCGCCAACCCATGATCGGCGCTCGAAAGCTTGGCGCAGCGGTCAGAATGCAGAAGCTCGGTAGCGTAGGCGTGCTCTCGTTCGACTCGCAGCAAAATGTCGAAAGCGGCTGCGCGGGCGGGAGAAATAGGCATGACAGTGGGATAAAAAGTTTCTTGGCTCTTCTTTGCGCCCTTCGCGGTTTTCCTTTGCGCCCTTTGCGGTGAAAGGTTTCTTGTCCAGCTGCTCAAAATCTTAAACCGCAAAGTTCGCAAAGCAGAGCGGCATAGGACGCAAAGTCAACCAGTAGAGATCAACTTCCCAGCCGCTCTCCACTCTGCGGACGATACCCGTGAACGAAGTCCCGCGCCGCCATGCGCTTTTTGCCTTCCGGCTGCACTTCAAGCAATTCCAGTGCAGTGCCTTGGCCGCATCCTACGATCAATTCATCCGCCTCGACCAGGACCTCGCCTCTGGCCAGCGCGCGGTGCACAGGCCGCGCCGCCAACACACTGAGATTTCGTCCGCGAAATTCCGTGTACGCGCCCGGCCACGGCTGGAAGCCGCGCAGCCGGTTGTAGATTTCCGTTGCGGTCCGGTCAAAGTCGATTTGTCCATCTTCCTTCTTGAGCAGTGGCGCTAGCGAGGCATCGGCGTTGTCCTGCGGGCGCGGTGAAATCGTGCCAGCTTGCAAGCCGTGCAAAGTCTCTACCATCAGATCGGCCCCCAAAGCCGCCAACTGGAACGCGAGGGTCTCGGCGGTTTCTTCCAGCGCGATGGGAAGTTCTTTCTGCAGCAGAATGTCGCCGGTATCAAGTCCAGCATCGATTCGCATCGTCGTCACGCCGGTCACGCTTTCGCCTCGCGCAATCGCCCACTGCACTGGCCCTGCGCCGCGATACTTGGGCAGCAGCGACGCATGCAGATTGATGTTTCCCAGCGGCGGCAGATCGAGCATCCACTGCGGAATGATTCGCCCGTATCCCACGACGATGATGGCGTCCGGCTTGAGCGCAGAAAGTTGCGCGCGAAACTCCTCGTTGTTCCTGATCTTCTCCGGCTGCGTGACCGGCAGTCCCAGGCTCAAGGCCAGCTGCTTGACCGGAGAAAGCGCCACTTCCATCCCGCGCCCGCGCGGCCGGTCAGGCTGAGTCACCACCAGCCGCACCGGAAAGCCCGCCTCTACCAGCCGCTCCAGCGTCGGCACCGCGAAGCGCGGAGTCCCGCAGAAAACGAGATTGAGAGAGGAAGGCATTGCAACATTGAATCATTGAGGGATCGGGGAATTTGTCAATGACTCAATCCCCCGATGATTCAATGACTAAATCTCTACCACTCTCCAGCCTTAACCAGCTTGCGAATCTTGCGTTTGATCAGATCGCGCTTCAGCGCGCTGATGTGGCTGATGTAGAGCTTGCCGTTGAGGTGGTCGGTTTCATGCAGGAAAGCGCGCGCCAGCAGCTCTTCGCCGGTCTTCTCGTACCACTTGCCGTTCACGTCCTGGGCACGGATGGTCACCTTGCGCGCCCGCGTTACCGGCTCGCGGAACTCGGGAATGCTCAGGCAGCCTTCGTTCTGTTTGTTGCGGCCCTCGGTGTGAATAATCTCCGGATTCGCCAGCACCAGCTTTGAGTTGGGCTCTTCCTTGAACGTCACATCGATGACCGCCAGCCGCTTCGATATCCCGATCTGCGGCGCTGCCAATCCCACGCCGTGCGCCGCGTACATGGACTCGAACATATCCTCGACCAGCTTTTTCAGGTCGTCGTCAAAAACCGTGACGGGTTCCGCTGGCTTCTCCAGCACCGGATTGCCATACTTCACGATGGGATAGATCATTCAGTAGTTCTTCAGCTGCTGGCAGTAGCCTTGAAAGTTGCGCGTAGTCTCTGTCATAGAGTCGCCGCCGAACTTCTCGAGTGCGCATCGCGCCAAAGTCAGCGCCACCATGGCCTCGGCCGCCACACCCGCCGCCGGCACCACACACACATCGGAGCGCTCGTAGGCCGCCTTCACCGGCTCGCGACTGGCGAAATCCACCGACTGGAGCGGCCGCCGCAGTGTGGAAATCGGCTTCAGATAACCGCGCACCCGAATGTCTTCTCCATTGGAGACGCCGCCTTCAATGCCGCCGGCGTTATTTCGACTTCGATGGAAGCCAGTAAATCCGCCGCTCGGCATCCATACTCGATTTCGTCATGCACAGCGGAGCCGGGAGAAGCCGCCGCCGTCACCCCGGCGCCGATCTCGACTGCTTTCACCGCCTGCAGCGACATCACCGCGCCCGCCAGTAGTCCATCGAGCCGCTCGTCCCACTGGACGTAGGTGCCCAGGCCCGGCGGAACGCCGTGCGCAACTACCTCAAAAATTCCTCCGACGGAGTCCCCCGTCTTGAGCACATTATCGACTTCCAACTTCATGCGCTGTTCAGCTTCGGCATCGGCACAGTTGAGCAAAATCTCTTTGCGATTGCAAAGCTCAAGAATCTGCTCCCAGGGAATTTCTTCATTCAGAGAAAAACCGCCCACCGCAACCACATGACTGAGCACTTCCATCCCAAGCTCTCGCAGAAACAGCTTGGCCAACGCTCCGATCGCCACCCGCGCCGCTGACTCCCGCGCCGAGGCCCGCTCGAGCACGTAGCGCGCTTCGGAGAAGTTGTACTTCAGCGCTCCAGCCAGGTCGGCATGGCCGGGCCGCGGCGAAGCCACACGCTTGTGCTTGGCAGGGTCGCCTTCTTCTACGGGAAGCGACTCCTGCCAGTTCTTCCAATCTTTATTTTCAAGCCGCACCGCGATCGGCGAGCCGATCGTCGCCCCGTGCCTGACGCCGGAGAGAATATGTGCCTTGTCCGCCTCAATTTTCATGCGGCCGCCGCGGCCGTAGCCCTGCTGCCGCCGCCACAGTTCGCGGTCGAGAAACGCCTGATCTACCTTCACGCCCGCAGGCAAGCCTGAGAGGAAGGCGACGAGAGCCTCGCCGTGAGATTCGCCGGATGTGAAGTAGCGCAACATGAACTCAGGATTGTATCCGATTGCGCCGAAAAACCTCGGCTTGGGTCTGCAATCCGTCGATGATTTGCTCTTCTTTGCGTCCTCTGCGGCAGAGAACGCGGAGAACGGCCTAAACCCTTCGGCGGTGCCGCGCACACAACTTCGTATCCATGGTTCATGGACTTAGGGCACTATTAACCACGATTTCTGCGTTTCAAGGGCCGCTCACTTGATAGAATGAAAGCAGTCCACGTTGGTTCTCCCAAGGAACGCGCGCACCCATTCGATGTGGACCGCTGCCCTCGTCCTCTCTGGCCCTGAGGTTACGACCAATGTCATTAAGTTCCCGGGCCAAGCCGCGCAAGCGCGTCCAGGAACGAGGCGCGTCCGCAGCACAAGGCTCCGGCCTATCGCGTCAGCTGCTCCGCGCGCAGGAACAAGAGCGGAAACGGATCAGCCGCGAGCTGCACGATGGCACCGGCCAGGGGCTGATGGTTTTGCGTCTCTACCTGGGAATGCTCGCCAGTGAAAGCCAGAGTTCGGAATCTCAGTTCAAGATTCAGGAGGCGCTGAAGCTCCTCGATCACACCGTTGAGGATCTCCGCCGCATCATAGGACGGTTGTCGCCGCTCACCCTGGAAGAGCTGGGCCTGCTCGCCGCCATTCGCAAGGAAGCCCGCGGTGTTAGCAAGAATAGTGGGATTAAGGCGCAATTGGATTTCCCCACGGACCTTGGCCGGCTGGACCACGAAATCGAGGTTGCCCTCTATCGTTCTTTGCAGGAGGCCCTGCATAACGTGGCCAAGCACTCCCGGGCGCAACGCTTCATCGTGCGCGTTCAAAGGAGCGCCGAGTTTGTGTGTCTCTCTGTCGAGGATGACGGCGTCGGCTTCGCGGTCAAGCTCAGCTCAAGGAGCCAGAGTTTCGGCCTTTCAGGGATGAGAGACAGGATCGCCGCTCTCGGCGGAAAGTTACAAATCCGGTCGCGCGAGGGAAAAGGAACGCGGCTGAGAATCATTCTGCCAATTCCAGCGGAGAGTGCGAACCGCGGCCGAGACACGGCTGCCCAAGATTTGCCGTTGGGCGGCGCGACCGCTGCGGGTTTGGATCCTCCTGTAGCGGCCGGTTCGCAGTCGTTTGTAATGGCTGCCAAGGCAGGTCCGTAGAGCTGTCCCTGGAGCCGTAGCCCGAATCTCAGATCCCATTCCCCCATGCCCATACGATGCATCCTGGTTGACGATCACACCCTATTCCGCGCCGGAATCCGCCGCCTTCTCGAAGGCGAAGCGGACATCGAGGTGGTGGGCGAGGCCAGCGATGCATCGCAAGCGCTAGAGAGGGTTTCGGAACTCTATCCCGAAGTCGTTCTGATGGATATCGGCATGCCTGGCCTGTCCAGCTTTGAAGCCGCACGCCTCATACAAACCCGCTTTCCAGGCACGCGCCTCATTTTTCTCACCATGCACGAAGACGAGGAATACCTGCGCCAGGCTCTAGCCGCCGGCGCCTGGGGATACTTGCTGAAGGACGCGCCTACCTCCAATTTGATCAGCGCCGTGCGCGAGGTCCATGACGGCCACAAATCCCTGAACCCAAAGATGCTGAACAAACTGCGGGACAGTCTCCGCGCCCGGGGCATCGCACCTGGCAACCCCCTCACCGCCCGTGAACGCGAGATCGTAAAACTGCTCGCGGAGGGCAACTCAGTGCGGGAGATTGCGGTCCGCCTCCGGCTGAGCAGTAAGACGGTGGAAGCTCACAAATTTAACTTGATGCGCAAGCTCGGCATTCACAACAAAGCTCAGCTGGTCACTTACGCATTTCAGAAGAAAATTGTGAAGATGCCCGCAGGCGTTTGAGCTAATCTCCACGAATTTCTCGTCTCAATGGAACGACGGGCGTCCCACCGAAGCCTCACACTGTGTAACCCTGTGACCTCTGTGCCCCCTGTGGTTTGACGCTTTCGAAAATAACCACAAGGGCCACAGGACTCACAGGGGTATACGAGGCTAACGCGTCCCATTCGGATACAGCAGAATCTTGCTCGCCTCGCCCGATTTCAGCCGCTCCATCGCCTGCGGGAAATCCCTCAGCGCCACCCGGTCCGTAATCGCCGGATGAAGGTCGAGTTTGCCGCTCTTGAGCAACGCCGTCATCTGGTACCAGGTCTGATACATCCGCCGTCCGTTGATGCCTTGCACGGTGATGCCCTTGAAAATGATGTCCTCGGAGAAATTCAGCGAAATGGGCTTCGAAGTCAGGCCGAGAAGAGAAACCCGCCCGCCGCGCCGCACGATGTCGAAGGCGGTGCGGATCGCACTGGGACGCCCTGCCATCTCGAGCACCACGTCCACGCCGAGCCCGCCGGTTTGCTCCATGACGATGGCGCGAACATCTTCCTGCAAGGGATCGAGCGCGAAATCCGCCTTCATTTCTTTGGCGATACGCCGCCGGTGCTCGTTAACCTCGAGCGCGAAAATCGTGGTTGCTCCCACGGCCCGCGCCACGGCAATCGAAAATAACCCGATCGGCCCGCAGCCGGTAATCGCCACCGTCTTGGCAGCGATTTCACCCGCCAGCACCGAGTGCACAGCATTCCCCAGCGGATCGAGAATCGAGGCGTATTCCAGCGGAATCGCGGGATCGAGCTTCCAAATGTTGGACTCTGGAATGACGACGTACTCAGCGAAGCAGCCATCGGCGTCAACTCCGATGATCTTCACATTCTGGCAAATGTGCGCCTCGCCGGTGCGGCATTGCAGGCATTTGCCGCAAGCCACGTGCATCTCTGCGGAGACAAAGTCACCTTCTCGGACCGTGGTGACGTCTTCCCCATAAGCCGCCACCTCGCCGCAAAATTCGTGGCCGGGGATGAGTGGAGGATGAATTCGCTTCTGCGCCCAACGGTCCCATTCGTAAATATGCAGATCGGTGCCACAGATCGACGCCACTTTAACTTTGACCAGCACATCGCTGCGGCCAAAGGCCGGAATCTTCACGTCGCGGACTTCCGCGCCGGGCGCAGCCTCGGGCTTCACGACCGCCAGCATGGTGGACATCGGAATGCCTCGATCTTAGCACCGTGTACTGCAGAGACGTAGCGCGGCTACGTCTGAGACTGCCGACGAAGTGTTGAAGTTGTCATGCTAAGCGGAGCGTCAGCTCGCCCAACCACAACGATCGATGGTGCGACCGGCACCGGCGGAGTCGAAGCATCCCTCCCCGCAAGGTTAGGCCGGGAGTACGGACTCCTCCGCCTTCGCTAAGGCTCAGAGTCGGAATAAAAAGTCTTAAAACGCGCCGATTAAACAAGACACATGTGTCCTACACCGGCGGCTGTAGCATCGCGGGCATCTGCAACTCCAGTTGGATGCCGCCCAGCCAGTTGGCGAACAGGTTATAGAGCAATCCTCCGACCGCTCCGGCAACAAAACCGATGGCGCCATAGAAAATCGGGAACAAGATGGCAAGGATCAGCATTCCTGCAGCACCCAGTGCCGCGCCTTTGCCTCCCGCCACCGAGCTGGCGATGCCTGCGATCAGAAATATCGGCAGAAATAGCAGGCCCAGCGCTGTGTAGACTGCCCCCATAATCTTCCCCACCGAAAGAACTCCTACCGATTTAATTGTGTACATGCAAGCACACCCCATTTCCTGAATTTGAAATCACGGCTTGCCAAACCCTCCCCCACCCGGCGATTCGATCCGTATACGTTCCCCTTTGCTCAGCCGAACGTTGAATTTACCCGGCAACACTTCCGTCGAACCATCCTGCCTCGTCACCACCGCCGTGCCTGCTGCGCCGTCGCTGCCCCCTCTTAATCCCCATGGTCCACGAGTTCGACGATCCGCTAGCAGCGTGACCTCGGCGTCCGTCAGCACTTCGATTTCGCGCACAATTCCGTCTCCGCCGCAATGCTTGCCGGTGCCGCCGCTGCCCGGCCGCAGCGAATACCGCCGCACTCGCAGTGGGTAAGCGGACTCCAACGCCTCCGCCGGCGTATTCAGCGAATTCGTCATATGCGTGTGCACACCGGAAACGCCCACCTTGCTGGGACGCGCTCCCATTCCACCGGCGATTGTTTCGTAGTAGGCAAACGGCTCTCCAGTGCGCGGGTCGCTCCCTCCGATGGTCAGGTTATTCATGGTCCCCGAAGCCGCTGCCGGAATTTTCTCCGGCACCGCCTGCGCCAACGCCCGCAGGAGAACATCCACGATGCGTTGTGAGGTTTCGACGTTCCCGCCTGCCACTGCTGCCGGCAACCGCGCATTGACCACCGTGCCTCCCGGAGCGATTACTCGTATAGGCCACATCAACCCTGCGGTTGCAGGCACATCCTCGGCGAGCAGACAGCGAAACACATAGAAGCAGGCCGAATACGTGATCGCCTCCACTGCATTAACACTGCCCGAGACCTGCGGATCGCTGCCCGTGAAATCCACCGTAACCATGTGACCCATGTGGAGCGGGCGCCCCCGCCCGCTCCAGGGAGCGCCCCGGGCCCAGCCCCTTGCACTACGAGCCCCATGAAACCTAATCGCAACCGCAATCTTCACCGGCTTTCCGCTTACGCCATCGTCATCCAGAAAGTCTTCCGCTTCATATCTGCCCGCTGGCACCAGCTCCAGAAACCGCCGCATCATCTCGTCAGAATAAACAAGCAGATCCGCCGCTGCCCTCTGTGCTCGCGCCAGTCCGTAACGCGCGCAAACTTCCCGCAGGCGTTCCGCTCCAGTATGACAAGCGGCAATCTGCGCTCCCAAATCGCCCTCGCGTTCGTCGGGCGTGCGCACATTGTTCAGCAGCAGCGCCAGAACGTCCCGCTGCATTTTCCCCGCGCGCACAATCTTCACCGGAGGAATACGCAGTCCCTCCTGATAGATTTCGCGGCACAGGCCCATCGATCCGGGATACGCTCCGCCAACGTCCGCATGATGGGCTCGGGAAGCGACGTAGTAGTCCGCGTGAATGTGGGGCGGGCGCCCTCGCCCGCCAACCGTTCCCTTCCGTGAAATGTAGACGGGAGCCACCAACGTAATATCCGGCAGGTGTGTGCCACCGCGGAAGGGATCATTGAGCATCGCCACATCGCCGGACTCAAGTTCCAACGAATCAATCGCCGCACCCACCGACATCGGCATCGAGCCAAGGTGCACTGGCATGTGGTCGCCCATCGCAATCACTTGCCCCGCAGCGTCAAACACCGCGCAGGAGTAGTCGTGCCGCTCCTTGATGTTGGGTGAAAACGCGGTGCGGCGCAGCGCCGCCCCCATCTCCTCGGCGATCGAGTGATAGATGTTTTTGAAGATTTCCAGTTCGATGGGATCTCGTCGCATGATGACCGGAGAAGTGTACCGAAGCATCCGCAGCAACGCACTGGCTGTTCAGCGGAGAAGCGGCGATGTTCCAAAGAGCGAGCACAACTCAGTTGCTCGGAGCGCACTCCATAGCCGCCGAAACTCGCCCCCCTACCATGCAAGACAAACCCGGAAGCGCAGAATTATGTTGACATTGCGGCTAATAGTACGCAATATCTTGAGTTAACAACAATGCCCATGCTACATCTTGGGCAATCAGTAAGAATTAGGGCCCCTGATTTCGAGAAAGTGCAAGGGAAAAATCGTTCACGGAGGAAACTTCATGCCCGCAAAGAAAAAGGCAAAAAAGAAAAAGAAACACTAACCGTCCGCGAGACGTTACCTCGCAGCAACAAAAAGTACGATCCAAGAGTTTTATGACGCCTCTCGGGAGAAGCACCTTCCGAGGGGCTTTTTCTTGCTCCGGGCAAAGGCTTTTCCTACACAAAGGTGCTTTCCCGTAAAATCTGGTTGTCGCGCGGGCCAGGTCGTGCTAGAAACGCCAGTGGGGAGAAACGATTTCCCCACCGGCTCCATTTCAAGAATACTGATTCAACAACACTAATGAGTTCTTTGAGGAAAGCCACGACCAAGGCCAAGACTGCTGAAGTAGTCATTCCCGAGCGGCTGTACTTCCGCATTGGAGAAGTGGCTCGCCTGTGCCGTCTGCCCGCTTACGTCTTGCGCTTTTGGGAAACGGAATTCCCCCAGCTCAAACCGGTCAAGAGCAGCACCGGCCAACGCATGTATCGCCGCAAGGATGTCGAGAGCGTTTTGCGCATCAAGACTCTGCTGTACGACCAGGGCTTTACTATCGCGGGCGCACGCCAGCATTTGCGGGCCGAGATCAAGGGCGATAAAAAGCAGCCGCCCCTGCCATTCCCGGCAGCCTCGCATTCCAATCTGAAGCATATCCGCCAGGGCTTGCGCGAAATCCTGACTCTGCTTTCCGCCCGCGCCTAGTCGTCTCAAGCCTCTGAACCAAGCCAGGCTACATCCAAATTCCAGTGGATTTTCCAAAGCATTCTTCGGTACCTTGTATGGCGGACTACGGTGTTCCCTGTATTGTTCCTGAGTTCTTGTCCCCTATACTCAGTCCGTCTACCAGGAAAGGAGAACGTATGAAGAACTTGGCCCTAGCTTTGTTGCTGGCTGTGGTTTGGCAAATGCCGGCTGCAGCACAAGGTTCCACCCCGGATCGGTCGCAACTGAGCCCACGCGCCGTAGAGCGGATCACGAAAGAGGCGCGGCACGAGCTGATGCTGTTGCCGTACTACGACGTGTTCGACTTCTTGTCCTACAAGGTCGATACCGATGGCACGATAACTCTCATGGGAGCAGTCACCCGGCCGGTGTTGAAATCGGACGCCGAAAACGCCGTGAAGCACATCGAGGGCGTGGAGCGCGTAGTCAATAAGATCGAAGTGCTGCCGCCTTCTCCCAATGATGACCAGATACGACGCGCCGCTTTCCGCGCGATCTATCGCCAGCCGCAGATGACCAAGTATGCCTGGGAATCCGTGCAATCGATTCACATTGTCGTGAACCGCGGCCACATCACTCTGGAAGGGGTTGTGGACAACGATGCGGACAAGCAGTTCGCGGAAATCCAGGCCAAGAGCGTGCCCGGCGCGTTTTCGGTAACGAACGACCTCATCGTGTCGCCGAGCAAGTAGCAACTGGAACAGTGCGCGGGGGCAGCCGCCGCCCTTGGCTGTCCCCGGAGCGCAGCCCCTGTTCAAGACTCAACTGCGGTAAATGTAGGAAGGTCCGCGGTGGGACATTCCACAATCGCAACCGCTAGACCAGCGGCTTGATGTGCTGACGGATCCAGTCGAGGATTTGGACAAAGCGGAACCGCGCCGCTCCATCGAGCCCACGATGAACGCGTGTCCATCCTGGCCATCGACCTCGATGTAAAAGCCATTGCGCCGCAGGAAAACGTCGGCGGCGGTGAAAGCGATGCGTTTATTGCCGTCGTGGAAACCGTGGTTGTTGCCGAGCGACTCCGCGGTTGGCGACAGAGAGCAGTTTTACAAGACGTGTGCCGAGATAGAGAAGGAACGGGGACAAAGTCTCGGTATGGACTTTGAGGAGTTTCGACAAGACACTTTGAATCGCAGATTCGATATCGAGCAGTCGAAGGCGCACAATCTCGGTTCCATGTGCCTCTCCGCGTGCAGTATCGCAAAAGAGTTGGCCGTGATGGGCTATCAAGCGTTCTATGCGCCACAGGGTAAGTTCTTCGTTACCTCCGACTCTCCTGTTTGGACACTCCAACCGGACGGGACGGGCGAGGCGACTGTCGGCATGGGGTTCGGATGGGACAACGTCGAGGTCTACTGTCCGCTCAACAAGAAGACCTGCTTTCGATTGAAAAAGGGAATAGAGCCGATGGGTAGGATGATTGAGGAAGGTCGCGTTGACGAAATCAACCGAGTGACGATGGCAACTGCCGCCCAATATCTGTACTCATCTGAGGGTCATCGCAGAATCGCTCGACTCTTCGATGAACGCGGTTGCAAGGTTCAGGTCGGCAAGAATGCCTTCATGCCGCATCCTCAACCACCTGGACAGACACCGATACGGCTTAATTGAACAGGCCATCAATCCGGGGATGTGACGACAATAGGCGAGTCCACTCTCAGCGATGGTGCCGCCGAATTCCCCGTGATCGCGTGCCCACAAATACATCCGCCGGAAGCTTGAACCGGGCACTCAATTTTCGCACCTGTTGCAGCGTTAATTGTCGTTGTCCCGACAAGAACATCGAAACCGCGCTCTCCGATCCGAATTCAGGAATGAGGTCGCGCTGCGCAAGGTTCTGCTTATCGACTAGGAACCGCACCACCGAAACCGGGTCAGCGGCCGGGATAGGGTAACGCTCCTGCTCGTAGCGTTCCACCAACAGCGTAAGCAACTCGATGGCCTGCTCTTCTGACGGGGAGGGGCTTTCAAGCGAGGTCAGCCGAAAGAGAGCCTCTGTATAGGCATCCAGTTCCCTGTCATTTTGGATGACGCGGGGGGCGCCGCGGGCGATCATTTCCGCCGGATTTGCTAGGCCGGTGCTCATTGGGTGCCAAATCTCCTGTCCCAGTTTGCTGGGTCATCGTACTGCTTATGTGTCAAGAAAGACCGGATATAGACATGCCCCTGCGTTTTCTTCTTGGCGATGGTCTTCGCGTAGTGAATAACCGTCACCAGCCTGTATCGGTTATGCCGTATGTTGAATATCACATATCCCCTGACACTATCGGCGTCGGCGAACAGGTTGCGAACCTCCGCGTAATTGTGCCAGCGGACAGACTCAACGATGCTCCTCCATGCTCTGATGTCGCCCGCCGCATCGGGAAAGGTTTCCATCGCCTCACTGAGATGCTTGCGGGTGACAATGTGCACTCAAGCAATAATACTTCACATACTGTGAAGTTGTCAAAGAAGTAAATGCAGGGAAGGCATGCCCCCAGGGTGGGGGCAAAACAGTTAGCCAAAGCTAGAAAAAGTTGGTGACCCCATCAAAAATTGGTCGGGACGGGCAGATTTGAACTGCCGACCCCTCGCACCCCAAGCGAGTGCTCTACCAGGCTGAGCCACGTCCCGACAGGTTGGAAAGCCGCGGCACGAGAAGCCACGCGGCTGGGGGTTGACTGCCCAATTCTACATCAGGATCTGACAACTTCGCGCCCTTGGCGGCGTTTCTTTGCTACCTTCGCCGTTAAAAGCTCTTGAATATGGACGCGCCAATGAAAGCCTCACGCCGCAAAGGAGACCTGTGCTTCCTTGTGGCCCCTGTGGTGAAAACTACTTAGCCACCTCCGCCGTCCCCACAACTAACGGCACATCCACCGTCCCCACCTTCTGCGAAACGCGATCCATGACTCCCAACCGCATCATGTAGGTCCCCGGCGGAAGCGTCAGCTCCTGATGGACGGGCAGCCCTTTCAGCAGCGCATTCTGGTATTCGGAAGGCGGCAACGTCGCATCCATCGTCTGGGCTGCATGTCCCTTGTCGTGGTTATCCTTATCGAATGCTACAACCATAAAGTCCACCACTGCCCGCTTGCGGCCATTGGGAGCGTCGATGAATTCCAGACCGCTCCCATCTACCGTGTAATCAATCCTGACGTTCTTGTTCGTGGCATCCGGCGGCAGCACCTGCGCCGTGATCGTCACCATGGTCGACGCCGGAATCTCCGGCTGCATAGCCTGCGCCAATGCATGGAAGCTGCTCTGCTGCGACGGTGTTTCCTTCGGCTTCGGATAGTATCCCGGACGATAGGCCAGCTTTATCCCCTTCTGGTTCTGGGTGAGCTTCACTTCAATCTTCCGGTACAGCGGATTCACTTCCGTATCCTGGGGCGTATAGGCTAGGGTGTAGTAGTTCGATCCATCATCCAGGCTGCGCTCCATGGCCAGGCGCAAATCGTTGGTTCCGATGAAGGCATGTCCGCCGGTCTGATCGGCTACGTTCTCCATCGAGGTGCGCTCATTAAAGCGCGTGCCCGACTGTGTAGTAATAGCTCTCGAGTACGCGCCACTCGTATCGTTGAAAGTTGCGCTCTCGCTCGCTCCCAGGCTGATGTCTACTCCCGTGGTCTGTTGCCCGCGCACATCGATCGGATACACGGCTACGCGCGCATTCGCCAGGGTATTAGTGGTAGCCCGAATCATCGAACGGTAGTCGCGCTTGGCATCCAGCGCTACGATTCCTGTATCCGCGTCCGTCGAGGCCGTCAGATTCTGGAAATTCAAATCCGGCCGCAACTCAATGGGAAAGCTCCCCGAAAGCCATACCAGATTCTTGCGCCCAGGATAGCCGGCTACGGTGCGCGCGATCCCTTGCAGCGCCGACAATGTCATTTGAATCCGTGCGTCCAGGCGGCCCGCCTGCATGCTGTACTCCGCCCTTTCCCGAGTTGCAGATTGTCCCGCATCCGGACCGCTTCCCCCTCCGCCGCCGCCCGCCTGCGCAGGCAAGCCGCTGGGTCCGGCAAAGCTGGCAATCGCCTCGGTCTGGCCGAGCGTTTGCTGCCGCTCTCTCTCCGACTGGGCCACCAGCGAGCGGTCGGTCATCATCTTCTCCGCCGCCTTCACCAGGGTACCCGAATCATCCGAAAAACCCTGCGTCATCTGCAAGTGCGTTCCCAGGGCGAACAGCGCCACCCGTCTCCCCTGCGGCAGTCCCTTCAAGAACTGCAGCAGTTGCTTGCGCGCGCGGTCCTGGTCCGTGACTTCAGTATTGAGCAAATCGAACAGGATTAGGCTGATCGTTTCGTCTACCTTCGCGGTAGCGCGGTTGGTGAAGGTATGTGGGGGCAACGGCGGAGGCGCAGTCTCCGCAGCAACTGCCCCCGCTGCTGGCGCCGTGATCCCGACATGCGCTTCAAACGCTTTCACGTCCTGCGGCTTGCCATCCTCCAGCACCGTGAAATCCGACTCCTTCAACCCTTGTACCGGACGGCCATCCTTGCCGGTGACCGAAACATCCACCTGGACCAGTTGAGCTTTGGCATGAAACACTGGCGCGCCGGGCTGCTCCACGATGGCCGGCGGATTTGTAGTCGTATTCGCGGGCGAAGGAGACGATTCGCAGCCGCAGGCGCGGCATTGGACGCCACAGTTGCAGGCGAAGGAGGGGGAGGCGGCGTCAGAGCGCTCGACGCGGCCACAGCCGACTCACCCGTCGCTTTGATCGTCGGCGGCGCTTCTTCAGGAAGCTTCTCCGCTACCGCCGGCGCCTCCACTCTGCCCAGTTTAAGATCAAGCGCTATCAGGAATACGCAGAGCGTATGGTAGGTGTCTTCGTAGGACTGGATATCCAGCGCCGTCTTCTGCACCGTCACGGGAATGTCGCCGGTGAGCGTTAGCCCCTCCACCTTTTGCTGAGCCAGCGATTGGATGGTGATCGCAGGAATGTCTACGTAGGCGAAGGGCTTGGCATCCCCCAGCGGCACAATGATGCTTCGGACGATCGCCGCCCCTCGTCCGCCCATGACCGTGTGAGCGGAGACGTCAGTGGGATCGATGGGAAGATTCAGCATGCGCGACGCCGTAACTAGCCACGTCGCCAGGGTGGTATCTTGCTGTGCGGGCGCGTACACGGGCGACGTTCGGCCCACGCTGTCCAGATCAATCACGGCCAGCATCGACCGCTTCTCGGCTTCGCTGAGATGGCTGACGTAATAGGAAGACCCCGCCTGCCCAGGCCCGGCAAAGGCGACGAAGACCAGCGTGTAGCGGTGCAGCACCGGACCGAACGATTCGGCCAGGATCGGCAGCATGGCCAGACCGCCCCACTGCACCACCCCGCGCTCGCCTTTGTCTTTGTAACCTGAATTGGCGCCAACGATGATTGTGCCTTCGACCTTCCCTGGCAGAGTACACATCAGGTTGGGTACGTCGCGACCCGGCACGGCCTGTTCAGTAATCTGACTGGGCTGGCAGCCGGCGTCGACGAACAGGGAGCGAAGACGGCGCACGCGTTCCTGAAGATCGTCGGAATTGAGCTTTAACTTCTCCTGAAGTACGGGGCGATACAAGCGCAGATACTGGATAGTATGCCCCTGCCCGAAACAGGCCGCCGACAACGCAAAGACTAGGGAACCAGACGCAAGAGCCCGGAGCACTCGCGTAAGCCGGATCATGGCATGCTCCTCACCACCGCCTGAAAGCTTACCACGTATGAATTTGGGATTGAACCGCCTTCCCGTCCCCAGCGCGTGCATTTACACAACTTTACACCGCACTCCAGCGATGCATCTCCCCTCCCTTTGTCATCTCGAGCAAAGCGAGAGATCTGCTTTCCTTTGCACGGGCAGACATCAGACTGTTCGTCACCACGTCGTAAGGATGACACCTTCCCCTCCAAGAAAAACCCTTGACCCCCGAACCGGTTCCAGGGTTCATACTTCCAGCATGGTTGCCGCCGACGAATCGCTCCGTTCCGGCGAACTTGCGGATTTGGCCGGCGTGAGTTCCGACACCATCCGCCACTACGAGCGCATGGGCATTCTTCCGGAGCCGCCCCGCACTCCCTCCGGCTACCGTATCTATTCCCACACCGCAGTGGAACGGGTCCGGCTAGTGCAGCGAGCGTTACAACTTGGTTTCACCCTATCCGAACTTGCCGAAATTCTGCAGACTCTTGATCGCGGAGGCGTTCCTTGCCAGCGTGTACTCGGCTTGACGGAGAAAAAGCTACGCTCCCTCGACCTGCAGATCCAGGAACTCCGCCGCACCCAACGCTACATGCGGCAGCTAGTGCGCCAATGGCGGGTACAGCTGGCGCGCGCTGCCCCAGGCGGCAAAGTAATGTTGTTGCACTCTCTGGCCGGCAAAGCTGCGCCCATGAGATCCGGGAACAAGCTCAAAAGGAGAAGGAAAGTATGAGGATTCTATCGACCGCTCTTGTTATGACCGTCGTGTTCGCCCTCGCGGCGACTGGAACGTCGCAGAACACAGCCAAGGACGACGCCATGCAATCCTGTCCGATGCACGAACAGCACAATCAAGATGCTCACCATGCCATGGTAGAGAAGAACGGCGACGGAGCCATGGGATTTGCTCACGACAAGACCACTCATCACTTCCGCCTGACCCGCGAGGGCGGCGCCATCGAAGTCACTGCCAACGACTCCAACGACAAGACCAGCACCGCGGCGATCCGTCTTCACCTCTCGCATATTGCAGCGAGGTTCAGCGATGGAGACTTCTCCACCCCCATGTTCGTACACGACAACATCCCGCCGGGCGTGACCACGATGAAGATATTGAAGGGGAACGTTCACTACCAGTATGAAGAGATCGCCTCCGGCGCTCGAGTTCGCATCGCGACAAGCGATCCGATTGCCGTCGCTGCGATTCACGACTTTCTGCGCTTCCAGATCGCCGACCATCAAACCGGCGATAACCTGGAGGTGCAAGGCCCTCGTTGAACAGGCGGCTCGCGCTCTCGCCTACGAAGGCCAGCTAAGACTCTCTCGCCTACCGGCACCCGAGTCACAAGCGTCATGGCTGGGAAGTCCTACGTCTCAGCCCTGTGCCCTCTGTGGCCCCTGTGGTTTAGCTTTGCCCGCACGACTAAGATCAGAGTTCCGCCGTCCGTCTACAATCCGAACGCAATGGACCCAGCCCGCATTGCCGAACTGCTCCACCCGTTCCTCGAACTTCGAGGGGGGGCCACTGCGACCGAGCAGCTTAGCCATTCCGAGCCGGCCGCAACGAAGCGAAGCGACGCGAGGGCGAGCGAGGAATCTGCTGTCCTGTCCCCCCTTCAGCTGCGGAATATATCGACATACATCGATCTATTGGCAAAATGGAACGCCCGCATTAACCTAACCTCCGTCCACGACCCCGAACAGATCGTAACCCGCCACTTCGGCGAGTCCCTCTTCGCAGCTCGCCACCTATTCCCCAGCGCCGGTGTCGATCCAAGTGTGGGGTCTGGTCCGGGTCATGTGGGGCCGGGTCTTCGACCCGGCCAGGAGCGCAGCTCCGCACCACCAAGGAAAGAGGGCCTAGGCCCCGCCTCGCCCCATCCGGGCACTTCCGTCCGGACCCCAAGCCTAATCGACCTGGGCTCCGGCGCCGGCTTCCCGGGCCTACCGATCAAAATTTGGTCTCCCCAACTTCGCGTCACCCTGATCGAGTCGAACCAAAAGAAGTTCACCTTTCTCCGCGAGGTAATCCGCAGCCTGTCATTGACAGCCATCGATGTATTCGGCAGACGCGCCGAAGACTACCCGCCAGCCTTAGCCGAGGTGGTCACCCTTCGCGCCGTCGAGCGCTTTGACGCCATCTTGCCGGTGGCTGCCCGCCTGGTCGCCCCGTCGGGCCGACTCGCCATCTTGATTGGTCGCGCCCAAGCCGATTCTGCCATGAACCTCACCCCAAACTTCAACTGGTCCAAACCATTACCAATCCCACAGTCCACCAGCCGCATCCTCATGATCGCGCACCAGCGATAGAGGCCTTGGGAACCAAAGTGGTTAAGTACATGAGTAGTAACTAGGTGGGATGGAGCACGATCCGGGAACGCTATATGGACTCGAGTCACCCCCATGCAGATCACGAAGTGGAAAGAGTCATCTCCATGATCATCCGAGTCTTTTCACGTGAGCCATCGCATGCAAGAATCACTCAAGTAATAGTGGGACTGCAGACGCAACTATTGTGCCTGAAACGAAGTGCGGTCGGATAAAGATGGCAACCGATGGGGTCAGCACTGGGGACTATGGCGCCGCCGTTTACCTTGCTGGTCCCAACGGTCTCCAGATGATAACTAATGCATTCACCACTAAGGTCGCAAAGTGTTCCGTGCGGAACATTTCTTCGCTTTTGTCCACAATTGGCCAGGGACTGCACTGTCGTTTTGTGACACGAACGGCGAAAAATGTTCCGCACAGAGCAACATTATGGCCTGTGGAAAGTGTTCCGATCGGAACATTACGAGCGATCCGTCAGTAAGACGCTCGGTCGATGATGGAGGAAGACCGATTAGAGGAAGCGGCGAGCTTGTAGGCTTCGGCCTTGCGAGCGGATTGTGGAGCGTGGCTCTCGGCCGGTCAAAGACCCGACTCCACACACTCATTGCGGTCTGAGCGAGCTGCGTAGCTTCCCTAGCTTTCATTCCAAAAAGGATTGCCTCTTGGGTTGCATTTGCGCCGGTCCCAAGCTCCGTTAACGCCAAGGCCGCGCCTCTTCTGCTCAGATCAAGATTGGTCTTGATATACAGGCCAGTTTGAAGGCGGTCAGGCTCGGCAAAGTGTTCCGTACGGAACATTATTGCGATTTGTATTTTGCCGACGACTGTTTGGCTAAGTGGTAGCTCGCGGTCCGAGCAAACTGTGCTCCATCCTAGCTATAGGGGCCAGACTGTTCCCGTGCGGGAGACTGGTTCGGGCCTGTGGAAAGTGTTCCGTGCGGAACATTGTGATGCTTCTCGCCCCTGCCAGGACGCCGAAGGGTCCGTAAGCCTGGGAACCAAAGCCTATGTTTCGGACTCGACTCAGGCTGTCGGCCTTCGTCTACAGTTCCGGCAAAGTGTTCCGTGCGGAACATAACGCAGTTTCCCGACATCCCACAGTCGATTCGATCTGTGGAAGGATCGGAAGAATCACTCCGTAACATCTTAATAACACAGCTACACAGATAATCACCGGCCTATGCACCAAAATCCGGCCTTGCGTTTGAGGATTGATTCGCATTATTCTGCAATCACTCTCGGGATTCTCCGACAACTAAATGGGACGCGTTATCGCGGTTGCCAACCAGAAGGGTGGCGTCGGCAAGACTACGACTGCCATCAACTTGGCCTCGTCTTTCGCTGCGGCAGAAGTGGACACGCTTCTGGTGGACTGCGACCCGCAGTCCAATGCCACCAGCGGCCTCGGGCTCGCTAGGGATCCTGCCCGCATCAACACCTATCACTTGCTCATGGGAGAGGCTCGGGCCGAAGAGGCGTTGCAGACGACCGAACTCGAGCAGCTCTGGATCATTCCTGCGTCAAAGGATCTTATCGGAGCCAACATCGAGCTAGTCGATGCGGAGCGCAGAGAATTCCGGCTGCGGGATGCTCTGCAGCCGTTGCGCGAACGCTTCCAGTTCATTGTTCTCGACTGCCCGCCGGCGCTCGATCTCCTTACCCTTAATGCGCTGGTGGCCGCCGATGCTGTGTTGATCCCTACCCAAGCCGAGTACTTTGCTCTGGAAGGGATTAGCGAGCTGCTGGACACTATCGAGCGCATCCGCGCCCACTTCAATCCTACGCTGGCGATTGAGGGCGTGGTGCTGAGCATGTTCGATGAGCGCACCAACCTGGCGCAGCAAGTCACGGCCGAGCTGAAGCGATTCTTTGGAGAGAAGCTTTGCCGGAATGCGATCCCGCGGAATATCCGTCTCGCGGAAGCGCCTAGCCATGGCAAGCCAGCACTGGTGTATGACCCGCGGTCTAAGGGCGCGGAGAGCTACATCCGGTTGGCAAAGGAGATTATTGAGAGGCAGCCTTCAGCCGTCAGCCATCAGCCGTCAACAACGGACTTAAGCGCGGATGCTATTGCGCAAGCGAAGAATGGGGGCATCTCGCAGATGCGGGGACCGGATTCGGGCCAGGAGAAGGAGTCGACTGTGGCCGCTGGACCAGACGATTTGGACAAGAGCGCTTAATACATTCACTCGTGTCAATGTATTAGATCGATATGCGTCGATGTTAATCAGCGCGGCGTGAGCACGGGAACACAAGGTCCCTCCACTTCGCTCGCTATCGCTTCGCTTCGGTCGGGATGACAACTTTTTGTTAGTTGTGGAGAACACGATGATCACTTCAGCAGCAGACGCAATTCCGCCGGCGGAGCCGACAGAAACGACAGATAAACCTATGGACAAGCGAAGAGCGTTGGGGCGGGGATTGGATTCGCTGCTTCCGGCCGGGCCGCGGATCGTGACGGCTGCGGGAGCTACGGTTGCGCCTGCAAATACGAGCACGGCTGCGACGGGCCTCAGCGAAGTCTACGGCGAGGAACAGCCTGGCGTCCTCGGCGATGTGTATGCGGTCGCAGCGCGGCGAGCCTCTGGCGATGAGGTACTGCAGATTGCGCTCGACCTCATCGATCCCAATCCCTATCAGACGCGCTACTTCTTCGAGAAAGATCTGCTGCAGGAATTGGCGGAGTCGATCCGTGCCAACGGCGTGGTGCAGCCGATTGTGGTGCGTCCTGGCCAAGATGGGCGCTACGTCCTCGTGCTGGGTGAGCGGCGCTGCCGCGCATCGAAACTCGCGGGCAAGGAAACGATTCCCGCCATGGTGCGCCAGATCTCCGATCAACAAGCGGCGGAGATGACAGTAGTCGAGAACTTGCAGCGCCAGGACTTGAACTGCATGGAGCAGGCGGCGGCTTTCGCCAAACTGAGCCGCGAGTTCGAGATGACGCAGGAGCAGATCGGCAAGCGAGTCGGGGTGTCGCGCGAGTCCGTGTCGAACTACATGCGGTTGTTGCGGTTGCCGGGAACGGTGATCCAGCACCTGCAGGATGGGGCGCTCAGCTTCACCGAAGCCCGCGAGCTGCTGCGGCTGGATGACAATGAGGCCGTAGCCAGGATTGCCGATGAAGCGGTGCGCAAACATCTCACGGTGTACCAGATCGAAGACCTGATTGACGAGGCCAGCCTTAAGTTGGGTCACCAACCATCGGAGAACAAGGACGGGCGGGCGCGCTGGGTCGATCCCAATGTGCGCGCCGCGCAGAATGAGCTACAGAGAATTCTGGGCTTGAAGGTCAAGATTCGCGATCGCAAGGGCAAGGGCAAGATCGTGATTGAGTATGCGTCGGTGGACGATTATGACCGGGTAGTCGGAATGCTGAGCGGGAAAGCCTAGCGTCTCGTCCCCGGGCCCTTCGCACCACTCTCTTTCATCGTGTGTGTTTCCATTTTCGCTCGGCTCAAGATATTCCCTTCTGCTTCCGTATCGAGTTCCCACTTATTCCAGGGAAGCGGCGCAATTCCACGCCAAAACAGCTCGCCAGCGTCAGTATCGGGCCACTTGTTGGCAATCTCGATTCATACCATAGCGGATAACCACGGACCGAGAACTAGAAACAAACAACTGCTTTTCTTCGCCTTCAACACATCGGAGACGAATTACCAGGCCGAGGAAAAACATCAGCGCTCAGTTTCTGCTCCCGGTTCTCGGTTTCTTCGTCTGCCGGGGAAATCCGTTTCGGGTCGCGGGACGTAGAACATGACGGGGAGGTAGCTCATGGATCTACGGAGAAATAGGCTTTACCTGACCGAGCGGCTGGCGGTGGTGGTGCCGTTGGCGGCGATCCTGATCCTGGCTCTGGCGACCGTGGTATCGAATGTGGGACTTACCAATCCAGTCCTGGCGCAAACCGGCAGCGTGGCGGACGATGAGGCGGCGATCCGGCAGGCGGCGCGGGTGTGGTCCGATGTCGCCGATGCCAAAGACCTGGAGAAGACAGTCTCGTATTATGCCGAGGACGCCAACATGTTTCCCAACGGGGCGCCGGTGGTCATGGGGAAAGCCGGGATCCGCAAGGTGTGGGAGGCGTTCATGGCTACGCCTGGCTATTCGCTCCGGACCACGACCTTCAAGGTGGACGTGGCCAAGTCACGCGACCTGGCGTATGAGGCGGGCACCTTCGAACTGAAGCAGAATGACCCCCAGGGCAACCGAGTAAGCGCCATGGGCAAGTACATTGTGGTGTGGAAACGGCAGACGAATGGCGACTGGAAGGCGGTTGTGGACATTTTCAATATGGATAAGTAACGGCGGGCATACAGTTGGGTACGAATCTAGCTGGTAAACAGGTGGGAACGGCATCCCGTTTTCGCCCCGTTTCTTGTCTCGACGAGACCATACACGGCCAGCCGTCCGCGGAAAATGGCGGTCCTCTGCCGGCAACGTAACTCAGACGCAACCCTCCCGGGGCAGCCCTCAAAATTCTTATTGCGGCACTTAAGATGAGTAATCGTGGCGATCTCCGCTGGGCCCGCATCTAGTCGGTTACGGTGTGGTACGTAGACCGCTATATCGGTTGCTGCCGGCGTGAGTATGACCCGATAAGTCTTGGAAGTGGGATATCCGCCAGTCTCGACCGCTCATAGTTTGTTAGATGGGTTCTGCTTGTCGCGATTCATAGAAACCGCGCTCCGGCGAGACCCCTGCGCTACAAAAAGTTCCCAGTTGTGCCGTAGAATGTGGACTCGCAATTTGCGGGAATGGCGATATAACTATGCAAGATGAGGGGAACAAGATTTACGTTACGCTGACCGGCCTGCCGCTTTCTATGAAGTTGGAGTGGCCGTTTCACAAGTCAACTTCAGGGGCGGATTTTTGGGTGCTACATGGGGACATCCAGCTCGAGAATTCCGACGGTCTGCATGCGCCAGTGTCGGTGAATCTTTCGGCGACGGTGCGGGAAGTGATGCCGTCGCTCGAACCGAAGGACGCCGAGGGGCCGGTGATCAACTCCCTGCGCAAAGAAGTGGACAAACGGCAGATTGAGTTCGTGAAATCCGGCAAGCTGGTGCCCGTGCAGTTCTCCAGCCGCCACTATGACTTCAAACGCAGCAAGTGGGTGTTCGGCAAGGCCAGCGAAGAAGATATCGATCTTCTGCTCCGCCGGAAGGTCTATTGGCAAACCAAGCTGGTCGGCGGCACGGTTTGGGTGGGCGATCCTACGGAGGCTCTCTTCGCGGAAGCTTCGGTTGACCGTATTTTAACAGTGGCGCGCAAGCTGGCGGAACAGGGTCTGATGACGCTACAGGGAGAGCATGCCAGCGCCAATGCCTCTCTGATGGCGCAGTCGGAGAAATTCGAAGGCGATATGAAGGCAGCGCTCACCGAACTTGAGAAAAAGCATGCGTTCGAGAGAGGTTAGGCAGGGTCCAGCCAGTTCTTGCCGCCGGCACTGAGAAGGCAAGGTCCCCCAGCCGGTCAGGGGAATTCGACGTCCAAAGCGTAGATTTCCTGCACGCTCAGGTCTTGCACATACAGTCTTGAAGCGTCGGGCGTGAGGCCGCTCCAGGTGCCTGAGGGAGTTCCCTGGAACTGGCGGATTCCTGAGAGGCTGAACAATTCTTCCGAGTGTGTGTCGCCCAGCTTTACTCGTCGGGCGGTGGGATGGTCGGTAAAGAAATTGTCGAAGTAAACGTATTTGCTGTCGCTGGACCAACTGGGATAGGAAATGTTTCCCGGCTCGGTGATCCACTTTGACCAGTTCTGGGTGGCGAACTCATAGAGCATCAGAGTCTTGAAATCGCGGCTGGTGGCGGTGAGATAACGGCCGTCGGGCGAGCGGCGCGGGCTGAACAAGCCGTCCGAACCGGGCAGCCTGGACACCTGGTGAGTTTTCAAATCGAGAACGGAGATGTGTAGATCGGAGTAGCCGGGTCCGTAAGAATAGATGATCTGACTGCCATCCGGAGACCAGTTGAAGTCCGCCGCTCCGCTGCCGTCGGGAAGTAAAGGCTCAGACGAACCTCCCTGCGCGGAAATCACGCGGGCGCTCCAGGGCTTGCCAAGGGTGTTGTCGGTGAAAGCGATGCGGGAGCTGTCCGGCGACCAGGAGGGGAGCGTGGCCAGCCCAGGCGGGTAGGTAAGCTGCAGGCGCTGGCTGCCATCTACCTTGCTCTTCCATAAGCTACTGTCGGGAAGGGTGACGTAGGCCACCCACTGGCCGTCCAGCGAGAAAGCCACATCGGAGGCAGAAATACCGGAAAGAAAAGGCGTAAATTGCCCCGATTTGGCGTCGTAGCGAACCAACTGCGCCCGGGGCTGAGTGGCCGCGACGAATAGCTTCTTGCCGTCGATCGAAGGAAGAACCGAGAAAAAAGCCAGCGGGCCGGTGGTCAGGCGAACGGGGGCGGCTGGGGCGCTGCGGAAAAGGCCCGGCCGATCTGTCCAGTCATAGATATCGCTGCTCGAGCTGGTGGCGCTGACGAACAGGTAATGACTTCCGTCGGGCGTCCACACGCCGCAACAATCGGTTGGTGGATTGTGCCATCCGGGAAAGAGCTGGTGAAGGTTCGAGCCATCCCGGTTGACCTCCCAAAGAGACGATACGTTGCTGGCCGGGCTGCCGACTGTGAAACGAAGACGACTTCCGTCGGGTGAAAAACGAACGTAGCCGGTAACGCCTTGCGCCGATGCGATCGACCTGACGTCGCTGCCGTCGGCCGTCGCCAGGTAGACTTGCGTTCCTTTGGTGAAGGCGAGTTGCCGACCGTCGGGAGAGTACGCAGCGACGGGGCTTGAGATTACTTCGCCCAGCCGGCGCGGAGAGCCGGAAGGCAGAGGAACCGCCCACATGGGAGCTTCCTGCGTGGCAACCTCGGCGGAGCCCACCAAGAGCTGCGAGTGGTCGGGGGAAATATCGTCGACAAAGACGTTGCGAAACGGGGTTAGAATCTCCGAGGTCTCACCCCCCGCCGCGGCAACCTGAGTCAGGATGTAGTGCCCTCCTGAATATTCGGTCAGGTAGAGGCGTGAGCCGTCCGTCGTCATTGCATTTTTGTTCAACCCATCGTGAGTGATTTGGGTGGATCCGGTAATTTTTGATGGAGAGATGGGGATAAGCATCCGCACCAGCACGAAAGCTAAAGTCAATCCGAGGGCCGCGGCGACGGCCAGAAGCCAGCGGTACTTTCGCCGGGGAGGGGCCGAAGGAGGCTCCGGCGTGGCCACCGGGGCGGTGGCGGCGGTGATTTTGCCGGAAGTCGTGTCACGCTTCAGCCGCTTCAAGTCGGCGCGCATATCGGAGGCGCTCTGGTAGCGAATGTCGCGATCTTTCTCCAGCGACTTGTTGATCAGGCGCTCGAGATCGGCCGGGACATCGGCATTCAGGCGAACCGGTGGCGTGGGCTCCTTGCTGAGAATGGCATGGAAAATAGCGGCCGAAGTTTCGCCGCGAAAGGGAACCGCGCCAGTTGACATCTCATAGAGCACAGCGCCGAAGGAAAAGAGATCGCTGCGTGCATCCAGTTCTTTGCCCAAAGCCTGCTCCGGGGACATGTAGGCCACCGTCCCTAAAGCGGTGCCGGGGCTGGTGAGGTGTTCCTCGGTGACGGTGAGGGTGCCGGTTTCGCCGGAGGAACTTGGATGCGGACTCATTTTTGCCAGGCCGAAGTCGAGGACCTTGGCGTGGCCGCGGTCGGTGACGAAAATATTCGCCGGCTTGATGTCGCGATGAACGATGCCCTTGGAGTGGGCGGCGTCGAGCGCGTCGGCGATTTCAATTCCCAGATCGAGCAGGGGCTCGGTCTCGAGAGGGCGGCTGAAAATGGTTTGTTTCAGGGTCTTGCCGTCGAGGTACTCCATCACGATGAAAGGCTTGCCCTGGTGCTCGCCGATCTCATGGATGGTGCAGATATTGGGGTGATTCAGGGCGGAGGCGGCGCGAGCCTCACGGCGGAAGCGCTCGAAGGCCTGGGCATCGTGGGCTACATCTTCTGGCAAGAACTTGAGCGCGACGAAGCGGCCGAGCTGAGTGTCCTCGGCCTGGTAGACCACACCCATCCCGCCACCACCGAGTTTTTTCACGATGCGGTAGTGGGAGACGGTTTGCCCAAGGATGGAATCGGAGTCGGGCATTTTGAGGGGACAATCTTAGCAGAGCGCTTGGAGGCACGCTCTGGCCACGCGCGCCTTCGAGCTTACACCACAGGGGACACAGGGAAGCACAGGAACCCTCAGAGGCTAAAGCCCTACCAGAGCCATCCTTATTCGCAGCATTCGCAGCGTTGAAACGCTGCGCCACCCAAAATCGGCTCCTTCAGCAACTTTCCAAAGACGAGCCTACGGGGCCATGCCTTCTTCCATCCATTGTTTGAACAGCGCGATGCGGTCTTTGGGCCAGGGCTCGTCGCAGGGCATGCTGCCGTCGAGGACGCGGTCGTAGATGTTGTCCGCGTGCTTCTTTACATCGGCGTAGGCCGAGAGGTCCATGCCGAAATCTTGCATGGTGTCGATGTCGGGCGAGTCGCGGAACAGCGGACGGATGTCTTTGGCGAAGCTGAGGGCCATGGGAACACCTCGGTTTTTCGAGATCAAATACTACTCTTTCATGGCGTCAATCGTCTGAAAGAGCTGGGTGCTGGGCTCCTCGACTTCCACATAGGACTTGCCCTGGGTTTTGTTGCTGACCACGTAGATGGTGGGGGTATGTTGCAAGCCGATGCGCCGGCCTAGGTCGCGGTCGGCGTTGACTTCGGCGGCCAGCTTGCCTTGCGGGTCGACCACGAAGGGCAGGTCGACTTTGTGCTCGGCCGCAAACCTTTCGGAAAACGAACGCAGATTGCCGGGGAAAATCTCCGGCTGGTGCTGGAAGATGTAGTCGCGATATTCGTTGCCCAGTTGCTTCGAGAGGGTGTCGAAGTAGCGCGCGATCACGGCAGCATCGTACGACCAGTTGTGCATAGGCAGTGGGAAGTCGTGGCGGATGACGGGGATCTTGTAGGTCCTGCCAGCCTGCTCGACCAGCGGAGCAGTGGTGCGGCAGCGGGGACATTGCAAGTCCTCGAAGACCACAATGGCGACCTTGTCGCCCTTAGGCGGACGGAGGACGGTGGTGAGATCCTGGGCAGAAGCAAAGGTGGCAAACAGCAGTATGGCGGATGCAAGTGCGATCGTGATCTTCATATAAGAATGTTAGATGCAGGATTACCGTCGCGTCTATGGTAACTGAAGGTCCGGCAAGGTTGCGAAGGCCCGCGCAGGGCTGGTTACCTATCGGTTGTCATGTTGAGCGGAGCCGGAGTTCGCGGAGCGAAGTCCGGCAGAGTCGAAACATCCCTTGGGCCAACTCACCGCCGAAGGTAGAGATGCTTCGACTGCGCTCAGCATGACAATATTTACAGCAGGCGAAGCTGGCGGCGCTCCAGCGCAAGCAGCTTTTCTTTGATCGGCAAGCCGCCGCCGTAGCCGGTGAGCTTGCCGTTGCTGCCGATCACGCGATGGCAGGGAATGACGATCGGAATGGGATTCGATCCGTTTGCTAAGCCGACGGCGCGGGAGGCGTTGGGATTGCCGATGCGGCGCGCTAGTTCACCGTAGGAAATAGTTTCGCCATACGGGATGTCGCACAGTTGCTTCCAGACCTTAAGTTGAAACGGGGTGCCTTGAGGCGCGAGCGGCAGAGTGAACTTCTCCAGCTCACCGGCGAAATAGGCTTGCAGTTGCTGGATGGTTTGATGGAGCGGAGTTCGATCTTCGCGCCAGGTGGCGTCGGGGCTAACGGTCTGCCTTCCTTCTACGAACATGATCGAGCGGAGACTCTGGTCTTCATCGCTGGCGGCCAATAACAATGGACCGACCGGACTTTCTATTTGGGTGTAGGAAACGTTCGCTGTGGTGGAGATCACAACCTCGATTTAACCACAGGGGAGCACAGGGAAACCTAGAGCACCGCGGCTTGATCGCGGCGCTTGGCTTGGATCTCGATGAAGACGTTTACCAGCGAGACCGCCGCCGGGGTTACGCCGGGGATGTTGGAGGCGTGGGCTATGGTGCGCGGCTTGATCTTGGTTAGCTTTTCCTGCATTTCGCGGGAGAGGCCGCTGACCGAGCGGTAGTCGAACCAGTCGGGGATGTGGCGCTGCTCGGCTTTTTTCAGGCGGTCGATGGCTTTTTGCTGTTGGTGGAGGTAGCCGGCGTATTTGATTTCGGTTTCTACGGACTTCAGGTCGTTGCGGGTGGCGGAGGAAAGCTTAACCACAGGGGACACAGGGAAACCTTCGCGCTGGAAAAAGTCGGGCGCGATCTGGCGGAGAATTGGGACTAGTTGCTCGATGGTGATTTCGGGGCGCTTTAGGAGTTGGGCCAGGGGCTGGCCTAGGGCTGTCGAGAGATCTGGCCCGGTTGTTTCGATGTCCGTGGCGGACCCACCCTGCGAACCAGTCTCCGTGGTAGCGTCGGCTGGAACACAAGGTCCCTCGGCTGCGTTCGGCTTCGCCTCACTTCGCTCGTGATGACAATTCTGTGAAGAAATCGCGGAGTAAATCTGCTCGGTCATATCCGCGGTCAGCTTGGTTTTCTCCAGCAGCAGCTTCAGCGACTGCAGCCTGTCTTGCTTGGCGTGGAAGCCGGCCCAGGCTGCGTCGTTGATCAGACCTACGCGCCGGCCGTGCGGCGTCAGGCGGCGGTCGGCGTTGTCGATTCGCAGGTGCAGGCGGAACTCCGCCCGCGAGGTGAACATGCGGTAGGGCTCGTTGGTGCCCTTGGAGATCAAGTCGTCGATCAGGATGGCGGTGTAGGCCTCGGTGCGGTCGAGGATGAGCGGCGGCTCGCGCTTCACTTTCAGCGCGGCGTTGATGCCTGCCATGATGCCCTGGCAGGCGGCTTCCTCGTAGCCGCTGGTGCCGTTGATCTGGCCGGCGAGGAATAGGCCTGGGATCTTTTTTACTTCAAGGGTGCGCTCGAGTTCGGTGGGGTCGATGGCGTCGTATTCGATGGCGTAGCCGGGGCGCATCATTTCGGCGGTGTCGAGGCCGGGGATGGATTTCAAGATGGCGAGCTGGACTTCCACCGGCAGCGAGGTGCTCATGCCGTTGACGTAGATTTCGTGCGTGTTCAGGCCCTCGGGCTCGAGGAATAGCTGGTGCGTGATTTTGTCGGGGAACTTGACGATTTTGTCCTCGATCGATGGGCAGTAGCGCGGGCCAATGGAATGAATCTGGCCGCTATACATGGGCGAGCGATGGACGTTCTCGCGAATGATGCGATGGGTTTCCGGCGTGGTCCAGGCAATGTAGCAGGGCACTTGCGAATCGTGATGAGCCACGCGGCGGGTGCGGAAGCTGAAGGGCGTGGGATCGGCGTCTCCGGGCTGCTCCTCAAAGCGCGACCAGTCGATGGTGCGGCCGTCGAGGCGAGGCGGAGTGCCGGTTTTCAGGCGGCAGCCGCGCAGGCCTAGATTGCTTCAGGGCTTCGCCCAGCAGGACGGCGGCGGGTTCGCCGGAGCGCCCGGCGGGATACTGCTGCTCGCCGCAGTGGATCAGGCCATTCAGGAAAGTGCCGGTGGTGATGATGACGGCTTGGGCGCCGACGGTGCGGCCGTCGCGGAGGCGGATGCCTAGAACCCTGTCGTTGGTCGTTGGTCGTTGGTCGTTGGCAAAAGCATTCATTGCTTGGGTTTGATCCGTGGTCGTGGTCGAGAACTCCTGCTCCTTCGACTGAATGCGCCTCGCTCCCTTGAGCAAGTGGGGAAGGGTTCGCCAACGACGAACGACCAAGGACCAACGACGATTCCAGAATCAAATCCGCCACTTCCGCCTGCTTGATCTTGAGATTGGGCTGCGACTCCAGCACTTCTTTCATCTTCAGCCGGTAGGCCTGCTTGTCGCACTGGGCGCGGGGGGACCAGACAGCGGGGCCGCGGGAAGTATTCAGCAGGCGGAACTGGATGCCGACTGCGTCCGTAACTTCTCCCATGATGCCGCCGAGGGCGTCGACCTCGCGAACCAGGTGGCCTTTAGCAATGCCGCCCACGGCTGGATTGCAGGACATCTGGGCGATGAGGTCGACGTTGAGGGTGTACAGCGCGGTCTTCAGGCCCATGCGGGCAGCCGCCATGGCGGCCTCGCAACCGGCATGGCCGGCGCCGACGACCACTACGTCGAATTCTTCGGTGAACGATGGCATCTCTTGCTAGAATCCCACGCGCCACGCGGACGGGTGCAAAACTCCCTTGATTCTAGCAAGTTATGGACGACTTAAGAACTGTGAGTTGCCGCACAGACAGGGCGTCCGCGATGGGCGTCTAATAGGCGCCGCCCGAAGGAGGTGTCCGAATGAATACCATGGCCGCCGTTCCGGCGAATGATCACGCGGGCTCCACGCAGAATCTGGGATGGGCCTGGGTGTTCCTGGCCCTCGCGCTGGCCGTGCATGTAACCGACGAGGCAACAACCGGATTTCTGGCGATTTATAACCCGACGGTCGAAACGCTGCGGGCGCGCCTGGGTTATTGGCCGATGCCGACATTTGAGTTTCGCGAATGGCTGACCGGGCTGATTGCCTTGGCTGGTTGTCCTCTTGCTGCTGTCTCCGTTCGCCTTTCGCGGGGCGCGTTGGATCCGGCCGGTGTTCTATGTCCTGGTCGTGATTATGTTCTTTAACGGGATGGGACACACTGTCGCGACCATCTTTGGGCAGACCGTGAGCACCGTGCATTTCCCCCGGCCGGCGCCGGGCTTTTACTCCTCGCCGCTGCTGTTTGCCTCATCCATTTATGGGTTCATACAGCTCAGACGGACGCGGGTTCCTCCGAGGTAACGCCCGTTTGCGGACTTGGCTTGCCACGGGGATTTCCGCCTTTTATAGTGGATGGTTCATATTCATCGTAGCGCTCTGCCCACGGAGGGATCACCTATGACGACTGCCGACTTCTTCGAACAACTGGACGCGCGGATCGCAAAGTATGACTTGCTCTGCCATCCTTTCTATAAGGCGTGGAGCGCGGGCGAGTTGACCCGCGACGATCTGCGGGAATACGCCGAGGATTACTACCACCACGTGCAGGCGTTCCCCGGCTACTTGGCGGAGTTGGGCATTCGTTTGGACGAAGGCGAATTGCGGCGCGCTGTCCTCGCCAACATGGCGGACGAGGCTGGCCTTAGCGATGGCAGCGGCGAAGCGGGAGTAGCGCACTCCGAGCTATGGCTGGACTTTGCCGAGGGCATGGGAGCGAGGCGCAATGTGGGATGGCGGCCGGCCAGTGGCCGAAGTCGGCGAATTGACGGAATTCTTCCATGGCGTGGCCAGTGAAGGAACGCCGGAAGAAGCGCTGGCGGCGTTCTATGCGTATGAGTCGCAAGTGCCGCGAGTGGCGGAAACTAAGGCGCGCGGGTTGCGCGAAATGTACGGCGCGAACGAAAAAACCTACGGATACTTTACCTTGCACACTACCGCCGATGTATTTCATTCGCGAATATGGCGGCAGCAACTCGGCAAGCGGGTCGAAGCGAATCCGCAAGCGGCCGAGAAGGCGCTGGAGGCCGGCGAGAATGCCGCGAAGGCGCTATGGCACGCGCTGGATGGGATTGAAGCGCGGCGGATGGCGCACGCGGCCGCGTAGGTTCCTCGCAGTAGCTCTTAACCACAGGGGACGCAGGGGAGCACAGTTTTGGGGCCAGTGATTCGATAGAATCATTGGCTCATTTCTTTTGGTGAGGAAAGCATGGCGAAAGCTGCTCCCCTTGGCGCTCGCGGTGAGGCTGAAGAAGTCGTCGAGTTCAAGCACACACTGAGTTCGCATCATCCCGAATTGCCGCCGGTGTATTCCACGCCGGACATGATTCGGTTGATGGAGACGGCTGCGTTCCATGCGCTGCAACCTTACTGCGAAGGCGATGAGATCACGGTGGGGACGGCGATCAACATCGAACATCGCGCGTCCAGTGGAATCGGGGCGCGGATTCGGGCGGAGGCGGTGCTGGAGTTTTTCGACGGACGCTTTTACACATTGCGGGTTACGGCGAGGGATGATGTCCAGGAAATTGGGCGTGGCACCGTGGGCCGGGCGGTGGTGAGTGTGGGGAAGTTTGCGGAGCGGATGAAAGCAAAACCTTAAATCGCGGAGATCGCAGAGAAAAGCGCATGTCGAATTTAAATGACCAGCGGAGCAAGGCCGACGCGTTCCGGGCAATGCATCACGCCGGGAAGACTCTGCTGCTGGCGAATGCCTGGGACGTGGCCAGCGCACGTGTGCTGGAAGGCGCCGGCTTCCCGGCAATTGCCACGACCAGCGCGGGCATTGCGTTCAGTCTGGGCTATCCCGATGGGCAGCGGATTCCACGCGAGCAGATGCTGGAGCGGGTGGCACAAATTGCGCGGGCGGTGAAAGTGCCGGTTACGGCTGATGTCGAGGCAGGATACGGCGATCGCCCCGAAGATGCGGCCACAACGGCGCGCGCAGCGATGGCGGCGGGCGCGGTGGGAATGAATCTCGAGGATGCGCGGAATGATCCGGAGCATCCGCTTGTGGACTTGCCGCTGCAGTTGGAGAAAATCGCCGCAGTTCGTGAAGCGGCGGGAGAACTGGTTTTAAATGCGCGTACGGACGTGTACTTAAAGCAGGTAGGCGTTGCAGACAAACGATACGACGAAGCTTTGCGGCGCCTGGCGGCTTTTCGCGACGCGGGCGCGGATTGTGTGTTTGTCCCAGGCCTGCAAGATGCCGAGACTATCGGGCGTCTGGTGCGGGATTTGCGATGTCCGGTGAACATCCTGGTGGGGCCTGGGTTTCCTTCGGTTCCTGAGCTGGAAAAGCTGGGAGTGGCGAGAGTTAGCGTCGGCTCATCAGCCATGCGAGCGACTTTGGGGCTGTTGCAAAGGATTGCGGAGGAGTTGCGCGGTGGCGGGACGTACTCGGCGTTGGAGAACGCGCCGAGTTTTGCAGATGTGAACCGGATGATGGGATAGCGGGGGCTAAGAGTTTGGGTGGCATGTCGTCCTTGCTGGCTGAGCGGTTCCGGACTGGCTTGGACGGGTCAGAGACCCGCCCCTACATCAGCTGGCTCAGATCGCGGTTGTACTATTGAGCAGTGCGGACGCTGGTCCAGAGCGTGCTGGAGTACATCCGGCGGCAGAAACTGCTAAAGGCGGGCGATCGCGTCGGCATTGCGGTATCGGGCGGCGCGGACTCGGTGGCGCTGTTGCGCCTGCTGCTCGAGTCGCGGCGGGAGTTGGGGATTGTCCTTTCTGTAGTTCATTTCAATCACAAACTGCGTGGTGCGGAGGCTGATGCGGATCAGCAGTTCGTGGCGGAACTGGCAGGGCGCCACAAGCTGGAACTGCATTGCGGAAGCGGCAACGTTTCGGTTTTCGCGGCGGAGCAGCATCTGAGCATCGAAGCGGCTGCGCGAAAGTTGCGCTACGACTATTTCCTAAGCCTGTTCCATGCAGGGCGTTTGAACCGCATTGCTACGGGACACACGTTAGATGATCAAGCTGAGACGGTTTTGCTTCGGATTGCACGAGGCGCGGGGACGCGTGGGTTGGCGGGGATTTATCCTCAGATCTCAGTTTCTGGTTCACAGTTCTCAGGTAGCGCTCAGCCAACAGCCCTCAGCCATCGGGAAAACCCCACCTCGATCATTCGTCCCTTGCTCGCCACTCGCCGAAGAGAACTCGAAGCTTATCTCAAGACGATTGAGCAGGACTGGTGTCAGGATTCCAGCAATCGGGACTTGCGGTATGCACGCAACCGGGTGCGCCATGGGATTCTGCCGCGGTTAGAGCGAGAGCTGAATCCATCTGTGCGTGAGGCGTTGGCGGAAACCGCAGAGATCGCCCGCGCGGAAGAAGAGTATTGGAAGGGCGAGGCTGCGCAGGTTCTGCCGCAGGTGTTCGCTCGCCAGCCAAACGCAGGCGCTACTGTAAACGGCGCCGCGTTAGATGCGCTGCCGTTGGCCTTGCAGCGGCGAGTACTGCGCGAAGTTGGCGAATCGCTTGGTTTGCGCCTGGAGTTCCGTCAGGTCGAAGAAATTCTGGAAGTCGCTGCAGGAACCCTCAAAGCTGCCTCATTCCCGGATGGATGGGTAGTGTCGCGGAAGCGGCGCGAATTAAGAATCGATTCCACGCTGGCGGAAAAGAACGCGGGGGAATACACCGACTACGAATACAGCCTTCCTATTCCCGGGCGCGTTGCCGTTCCGGAGGCGGGCGCGCTGTTCGAGGCGGCTTTGGTTCCGGCCCGTCCTGCGCCGGAGTATAATCCCGACAATTTGCTGGACCCCGCGCTGCTTGCGAAAGAATTAAAGGTGCGCAACTGGCGTCCAGGAGATCGCTTCTGGCCCGCTCATACTAAGTCGGCAAAGAAGATCAAGCAACTGCTGCAGGAACGAAGGGTCCCCGGCGCGGAGCGGAAGCTTTGGCCGGTGGTGGAGAGCCGGGGTGAAGTAGTGTGGATGCGCGGATTTCCCGCGCCGGCACAATCGCAGCCGCGGGAAGGGTCTAGGCAGGCTGTCGTGATCCGGGAAGTCAGCAGCTGATGGAGGCTTTCGCCGCCCTATGAATCAAGCCGTGAATACCGGATTGCGCACCGTGATCTCTGCCGAGCAGATTCAGAAGCGCGTACGTGAAATGGGGCGGCAGATTTCCGCTGACTACCGTGGGCAGACGATCCATACCCTGGCGCTGCTGGAAAACGGATTCATGTTCGTGGCGGATCTGGTTCGCGCGCTTGACGTACCGGTGATCTGCCAATTCATCAAGCCGCAATATCATTCGGGTGAGGTGCTCGAAATATTTTTCAGTCATGGATCGGACATTCGTGGCCAGCACGTTCTCATCGTGGAAGGTCTGGTGCATTCCGGAGTGACCACCGATTTCCTGATGGGCGATCTGCGCGCGCGGGGAGCCGCTTCCGTAAAGCTAGCTACATTGCTGGACCGGCAATCGGCGCGGCGCGTGCAGCTACAGCCGGACTACTTCGGCTTTCTGGTCGATGAAGCTTTCCTGGTGGGCTATGGCTTGGGAACGGCGGAACAGACGCACCGCAATTTGCCTTATGTAGCCGCCGTAAGCTGATGCATCCCCATGACTTAAGTCACAAAAAGAACTCCCTCCTTTTCGCCGCCAAAACGGGTAGAATGACAGTTGGTGGGATTTGTCCCATCCAAACTCTGCGGTGGGCATCTAACGTTATTGTCAGCTTCCGCTTGCAACGATCTGGAAGCAGCGTGGTTTTCCTAGGAGCCTTTCGGTGAACTCGACGGTTAAGACGGTAGTCTTTTGGCTGGTCATCCTGATTTCCGCCTTCCTTTTGTGGGAGGTGGTTAAGGGAGCGAACAGCGGCCAAAAAGACAAAGAATTGAACTACTCGCAATTTACCTCGGACGTGGATCAGGGCAACGTCAAAGAAGTAACTATCACTGGAATGGAAGTGCGGGGCAAGTACCGCAACGACAATTCCAGCTTCCACACGACCGCCCCCGCGAACGATTCCAACATGATGAAGCTGCTGCAGGACAAGGGCGTCGTCATCACGATCCGCGATGCGAGCAGCGCCAGCTGGCCGATCCAGATACTGGGAACGTGGGCGCCGCTGATTTTGCTCGCGGCCTTGTGGTTCTTCATGATCCGGCAGATGCAGACCGGCGGCAACAAGGCGTTGTCGTTTGGCAAGAGCCGGGCTCGGTTGCTCTCCATGCAGCAGAAGAAGGTCACGTTCAAAGACGTGGCCGGCGTCGATGAGGCCAAGGAAGAGCTTAAGGAGATTATCGAGTTCCTGCGCGAGGCGCAAAAATTCCAGAAGCTGGGCGGGCGGATTCCGAAGGGCGTGTTGCTGGTTGGGCCTCCGGGAACCGGCAAGACGCTGCTGGCGCGCGCTGTTGCGGGCGAAGCTAACGTTCCGTTCTTCTCGATTTCCGGCTCGGACTTTGTCGAGATGTTCGTGGGCGTGGGCGCGAGCCGGGTGCGCGATCTGTTTGAGCAAGGCAAAAAGAATGCTCCCTGCATCATCTTCATCGACGAAATCGATGCCGTGGGACGACACCGTGGCGCAGGCCTGGGCGGCGGTCACGATGAGCGCGAGCAGACTCTGAATCAGTTGCTCGTGGAGATGGACGGTTTCGAGTCGAACGAAGGCGTGATTCTGATGGCCGCGACCAACCGGCCGGATGTGCTTGATCCGGCGCTGCTCCGTCCGGGGCGGTTTGACCGGCGAGTGGTGGTGAGCCGTCCGGATGTGCGCGGACGCGAGGAAATTCTGCGGGTCCACACCCGTAAGATTCCTTTGGCGGACGATGTCGATCTCTCTGTGCTGGCGCGTGGTACGCCAGGCTTCTCGGGAGCTGACCTCGCCAACATGGTGAACGAAGCGGCATTGGCGGCGGCGCGGCAGAACCGCAAAGCCGTACTGATGTACGACTTCGAACTGGCCAAGGACAAAGTTCTGATGGGCGTGGAGCGCAAGTCGCTGTTGCTCTCCGACGACGAAAAGAAAGTTACCGCTTATCACGAAGCCGGCCACGCGCTGGTTGCCTCCAAGCTGCCGAATTCCGATCCGCTGCATAAGGTGACCATCATCCCGCGCGGCATGGCGTTGGGCGTCACCATGCAGTTGCCCATCGACGACAAACACAACTACACCAAGGAATATCTGGAGACGGAAATCGCCATCATGATGGGCGGGCGTATTGCCGAGGAGATGTTCCTGAACCAGATGAGCACGGGCGCAGGCAACGACATCGAGCGGGCCACCGAACTGGCGCGCAAGATGGTCTGCGAATTCGGCATGAGCGACCTGGGCCCACTGACCTTCGGCAAAAAGGAAGAACAGATTTTCCTGGGCCGCGAAATCGCGCAGCATCGCGATTACAGCGAGGCCACCGCGATCAAGATTGACGACGAAGTCCGCCGCATGATCGGGCAGGGTTACAATACGGCGAAAGGCATTCTGGCTGAGAATCACGATACCCTGATCAGGATCGCCCTTGCGCTGCTAGAGCGCGAGGTGCTCGACGCCAACGAGATCAAAATGATCATCGAAGGCAAGGACCTGCCGAAGCTGGCTCCTCCGCCGAAGTCCGACGATGGCGTACAGCAGGTGCTCAAGCCGGAGCCGGGACGGCCCGGAATCAAGGGAGAGCGGCCGGCGCCAGCGTAGAACCTGAATTCAATCGATGGAATGCGTCAGGGCGGCCAAAAGCCGCCCTGATTATTTTGCGATTGCCGAATTACGTGGGCCCGGACCTGAGAGTGTGTGACTTCTTGAGGCGCGCTCCGATTGTCATGTTGAGCGGAGCCGGAGCAAGCGCAGCGAAGCTCCGGCGCAGTCGAAACATCCCTACCTCCAGTGAATTGCCGGCCACAGGGATTCCTCCGCCCTCGCTTCCGCTCGGAGTCGGAATGACAGCTCGTGTACGCTTGACTATGGAGAAGTCACAGCCTCTGAGCGAGTCGAATGGCGTCCGCCCTACGCGTTACTGATTCACCGCTTTCATCATGTGCTCGGGATACCGAGGTCCGGCAGCCGTGCCTTGGGGAAAAGCCTCGCCGATACGGCGCAGATCATCGGGAGTGAGTTTTATATCCACGGCCTTCACATTCTCTTCCAAATATTTGCGGTGCTTGGTGCCGGGAATCGGCACAATGTCCTCACCCTGAGCCAGCACCCAGGCCAGCGCAAGCTGAGCAGGGGTGCAAGACTTTTCTTGCGCGATCTCTTCGACACGGCGCACCAGATCGAGATTCTTTTGGAAGTTGTCGCCTTGAAAGCGTGGGGAGACGCGGCGATAGTCATCGGCCGCAAGATCCTCGAATCGCTTGAACTGGCCGGTAAGAAATCCACGGCCAAGCGGACTATAAGCTACGAAGCCAATGCCAAACTCGCGGCAGGTGGCCAGGATTTCATCCTCGGGGTCGCGCGTCCACAAAGAGTATTCCGTTTGCAGCGCGGCGATGGGATGAACCTTTGCCGCTCGCCGCAGCGTGTTCGCACTCGCCTCAGACAATCCCAGATGGTGCACCTTGCCTTCCGCGACCAGTTGCGCCATGGCGCCCACCGTTTCTTCGATAGGCGTATCGGGGTCGACGCGGTGCTGGTAGTACAGATCGATGGTTTCCACACCCAGCCGGCGCAAACTGTTCTCGCAGCATTGGCGAACGTAATCGGGCTTGCCGTTGATGCCGCGGGCGCTGGGGTTCCTGGGATCGCGCACGATGCCGAACTTCGTGGCCAGTATTACCTGATCGCGGCGGCCTTTGATGGCGCGGCCGACCAATTCCTCGTTGGTAAAAGGGCCGTAAATGTCGGAGGTGTCGAGAAAAAACACCCCGAGTTCGAGGGCACGGTGAATGGTTGCCAGGGATTCGTTATCGTCGCGGGCGCCGTAAAACTCTGACATTCCCATGCATCCGAGGCCGATCGCGGAAACGATGAGTCCATTGCGGCCGAGCTTACGGGTTTTCATGATGGCTCCTTGCAGGAAAATAGAAACCGGGAAACTGAAACTGTATCTAACCCCGTTATAGATGCGCGAATTGAGCGTTACGGATTAACGCTTTCGGAGTTTGCCAGGGTCTGGCAGGTTTTCATTTTGGCGCTTATGAGTCAAGTCCCAATCTGGTTTGAGCGGAAGTTCGAATTCTCGTTTCCTGAGAGCTTGCATCCCAACCTGTGCGTGCGTTTGCGGGGCACGCCAGCGCGGATGGAGGAGATGGTTCGGAATTGTCCTCGCGAGCGTCTGGTTCGCCGGCCTGGAGACAAGTGGTCGGCGCAGGAGCATATCGGACATTTGCTGGACCTCGAACCCCTGTGGTTGGCGCGGGTGGAAGACTATATCGCCGGCGCCGCTGAACTCAGACCCGCGGACCTCAGCAATCGAAAGACGAACGAAGCTGGCCACAACGAGCGCAGCTTGTCAGAGGTTCTGGCTGATTTTCGCGCGGAGCGATTGCGGCTGGTGGATGGGGTAAGCGGTCTCGATCCGGCGTTGTTTGGCCGAACTATTCCGCATCCCCGCCTTAGGACGCCGATGCGGCTGGTGGACCATTTGTATTTTGTTGCGGAACATGACGATCACCATTTGGCTCGGGTTTGGGAATTGATCACGTCGTGCCAGGAGCAATCACCGGGCTGACTACGGTCTCACTCTTATCAAGGGTTTGGTGCGGCTTAGCGCTTCGCCAATTTCTAGCGCTGGAACGCCCACCGCATTGAGGGCTCGCGTGAGTTCCGCGGAATCCTCGGGCGCGGCTGAAATCAACAAACCTCCCGCAGTCTGGGGGTCGAAAAGAAGCGTCTTCAATTCTTCGCTGATTCCGTCCTCATAGGAGACGACGCATTCGGCAAACTCTCGGTTAGCAGTCAAGCCGCCCGGGATGTGGCCTGCCTGAACGCACTCCAGAGCGCCATCCAACAGCGGGATGCGGTCAGCGTAGAGACAAATCGAAACGTTGGAGGCCAGTGCCATCTCACGGATGTGAGCGACGAGGCCGAAGCCGGTGACGTCAGTCATGGCGTGAACCACAAACTGTGTGGGGACGGGCGCCTCGCCCGTCTCAGACCAGCCGGTTATGACTTCCGCCGCTTTCTTATTTAGCGTTGTCATCGACGCAATCGCAGCATCGATCCAGGGTTGCTTTGCCGCCCCCTTCTTGATTGCCGTGGAAATCACTCCCGTACCCAGAGACTTCGTGAACAGCAGGCGGTCGCCCAGCGTAGCTCCGGCGTTGGTGAAAACTTTCTTCGGATCGACAATTCCGGTAACGGAGTAACCAAACTTGGTTTCTTCATCGCGCACGCTGTGGCCGCCGACGACAGTGCAGCCGGCTTCTATCATCTTGGAGAGACCGCCGGCGAGAATTTGCTCCAGGACCGCAAGCTCACCTTTTGCTGGGAAGCAGACGTGCGCGAGAGCCGTGATGGGGCAGCCGCCCATGGCGTAAACATCGCTCAGCGCGTTGGTGGCGGCAATTTGGCCGAAGGTGTAGGGATCGTCCACCATCGGAGTGAAGAAGTCCACGGTCTGAACCAGGGCGAGGTTGGGAGCAATCTGGTAGACGCCGGCATCGTCGGAGTGATCGAAGCCGACTAGAACATTGGGATCGTTTTGCTTGGGAAGCTTGCTGAGTACCGCGTCCAGCACGGCCGGGCTTAGCTTCGAGGCGCAGCCGCCGGCTTTGACGGTTTCGGTCAGGCGGATGGTTTTCACGTCGGTCATGAATACATTCTAAGGCTGGGACTGTCATCCTGAGGAAGCGCGGGTCTTCCCCGGAGGGGAAGGCCCGCCCGACGAAGGATCTCTGCATTGTGCCTGGGTTCACGGCGCCGCCGACCAATCCATAGGTCCTTCGTCGGGAGTCCTGCGCTAGGCGCGCACGACTCCGCTTCCTCAGGATGACAGGCATTCGCAGACACAGCACAGCTGCAGTGGCTATTATCGAACCTTACTTCACTGAAACATCCACGACTTGCACCTCGGGCATTTGGCGATTCCAGTCGGCGCTTACGTGCTCGAAGGTGAGGCGGAAGGGCTTGCTTTGTGTGGGAGCCAGCGGCGAGGTTCGCAGATCGACCGCGTCGGGGTATGGTCCGACGGTTTGCACCACGAGCAACGGGACATCTTCGCGCTGGGCCAGTTGGCTCATTTCATCTTTGAAAACGACTTCGACCGTGGCATGGGTGACGGTTTTGTCGCCGATGTTGGCTACGGTTCCATCCAGATAGGTGACGGTGGCGCCCACAAAATTCTGCGCGGCGCTCATCTTCAAATCGGAAAGCTTAAGGTTGGTGGCGTAGGGATGCGGAGCAGCGGCCTTTTTCGACTCATTGCGCAGGAGGAGCGCGATACCTCCGATGACGACGACCACGAGCGCCACCCCAAGCAGGATCGGACGCCAGTTGGAGTCGCTTGGTTCGGTTGCCTGAGTCTGCTCGAGAAGCCCGACCATGCCGTGATTGTACTACCGCCGGATTTTCATCACAGAGGACACAGGGAAGCACAGAGAAAAACAATCCTAAGAGATAGCTCGCCCACTCGTGCCGCATTCCGAAGGCGGCACATTGTGACTAAAAGGTTTTCTCCGTGTCTCCGTGCCTCCGTGGTAAAAAAACCCTTACTCCCCGCCCACAGTCAGCCCGTCAATCCGGATCGTCGGACACGCCATGGAGCCGCGAAACTCCAGGTCATTGCCGATCTCGGTGATGTTGAAGAACATCTCTTTGAGATTTCCGGCCACGGTGATTTCTTCCACCGGATAGCTCAGCTCTCCTCCCGAAATCCAAAGCCCGGAAGCGCCGCGCGAGTAATCGCCCGTAACCAGGTTTGCGCCGTGTCCCATAAACTCGGTGACGTAGAGACCGGACGGAATTCCGGCGATGATTTCCTGCGGAGTCTTGGTTCCCGGTTGCAGGAAGTAGTTGCCGGCGCCGATGCCGGGCGTGCCAGCCAAGCCGCGCGAGGCGTTGCCTGTAGTTTGCAGGCCGAGCTTTTTCGCAGTGTAGGTATTCAGCAAGTATGACTTGAGCACGCCGTTTTCGATCACGACCGTACGCCGCGTCGGGATGCCCTCGCTGTCAAACGGACTCGTTCCGAAACCGCCCGGCATAGTTCCGTCATCAATTATGGTGACTTGGTCGCCGGCGATCTTCTCGCCCAATTTGCCCGCGAGGAACGAAGCCCCGCGATAGACGGAGTCTCCGTTCACGCCCTCGAAGATATGACCGAGGATAGAATTCGCCACCATCGGATCGAGCACTATCGGAACATGCGCGGTCTTCGCTTTGCGCGCGCCGAGACGGCGGATGGTGCGTTGTGCGGCGACTTTGCCCACCGCTTCCGGCGACTCCAGACGGCTCAGGCTGCGCGCCACCGAAAACCAGTAGTCGCGCTGCATGGCGCCGGTTTCTGTCTGCGCGATAGGAACAGCCGCAACCGAACAGTACGACCGCCGATACTCGCCTACAAATCCATGGGAGTTCGCCAGGATTTTGTGGCCGGTAGCGGCGTCAAAAGATCCGCCCTCCGAGTTCTTGATGCGCGGGTCGTAATCGAGTGCGGCTTTTTCGGCGCGGCGCGCGTAGTCGATGCGCGCTTCGCCGGGGAGCGAATAGACGTCGGCGGAAAAAAGATCGAGGTCGCCGGACAAGGAGCCCAGTTGCTGAGCATCCGGAATACCTGAGTACGGATCCTCAGAGGTAATCTTCGCCAGCGTCAGCGCCGACTTCAGCATGCGGTCGAGTCCGTCGCGGGAAAAGTCGCTGGAGTAGGTACTGGCCGATCGCTGGCCGAAGAAGACGCGCACGCCTACCGCTCGCGATCCGGCTTCTTTTAGAGTCTCGACCTGGCCTAGGCGGACGAGAGTGGAGAATTCGTCGCCTTCACGGATGACGCACTCGGCGGCGGTAGCGCCGCCGGCGGTGGCGCGGCGGACGAGGTCCTGCGCGAGGTCTTTGAGGTCGGCTGCGACTTGAGGTTCAATCTGAGTTGAAGGCATAACGATTCATTAACCACGGAGTCACAGAGGCACGGAGAAACACAAAAGCGCAGAACAAGCGGGCTTTTCTCTGTGCCTCGTGTCTCCGTGGTGAAAACTCCTACTGCATAAAGCCGCCCGAATCCTTCTTTCCGGTTCCGCCGACCGTGAGGCGATCCACCTTGATGGTCGGAATGCCGACCCCAACGGGCACAGCTTGTCCATCCTTGCCGCAGGTGCCGACACCTTCATCGAGCTTCAGATCATTTCCTACCATCGACACCCGAGTGAGAACGTCGGGGCCATTGCCGATCAGCGTCGCTCCCTTGATCGGAGCTGTGATGTGGCCGTCCTCGATCAGGTAGGCTTCCGACGCGGAGAACACGAACTTGCCGTTGGTGATGTCCACCTGGCCGCCGCCAAAATTCACCGCATAGACTCCGCGCTTCACCGAGCGCACGATATCCTGCGGATCGTCTTCTCCGGCCAACATATAAGTATTGGTCATGCGCGGCATGGGGATGTGTTCGTAGCTCTCGCGGCGTCCGTTGCCGGTGTCGGCCATTCCCATCAGCCGGGAAGAAAGCTTGTCGCTCAGGTAGCCCTTTAGGATTCCTTTTTCGATGAGCACTGTTTCCTGGGTGGGCTCGCCTTCGTCGTCCACGTTAAGCGAGCCGCGGCGCCAGGGCATGGTGCCGTTATCGACCACGGTGCATTTTTCGCTGGCTACGCGCTTGCCGATCAGCCCGGCGAAGGCGGAGGTCTGCTTGCGATTGAAGTCGGCTTCCAGGCCGTGGCCCACAGCTTCATGCAGCAAAACGCCGGGCCACCCGGGGCCGAGCACGACTTCCATTTCGCCCGCCGGAGCCTCGCGCGCGTCGAGCTGCAATATCGCCTGGCGAGCGGATTCTTTGGCAAAGTATTCTGGAGTCTTTTCGCCGAAAAAGAAATCAAGAGCCACACGGCCGCCACCGCCGGAACTTCCGCGCGCCGAGTTGGTCTCGGTCTTGGCGATGCAACCCACGTTCATGCGGGCCAGGGGCTGGGAGTCCTCGGCAAAAGTGCCGTCGGAGCCCACCACCAGAATATTGCGCAACTCGTCGTTGTAGCTGGCGCGAACTTCCTTGATGCGGGGATCGAAGGCGCGTGCGGCCTGATCCGCGCGCATGACCAGCTCAACTTTCGCAGTGATTTCGGCATCGACCGACGGAAGCGTAAGCGGATAAAGACTACGCGCGGGCTTCTCCTGAAAGCCGACGACTGGCGTCTTTGCCGGGCCGCTGGCGATCAAAGCCGCGGTGCGCGCGGCATACAGGATGCGCTCGGGCGATAGGTCGTCGGTGTAGGCGTATCCGGTACGCTCGCCGGAGATCACGCGCACGCCGCATCCCGCGGAGATTCCCTGGGAGGCCGACTTCACCATGGATTCGTCCACCATCAGCGCAGTAGAGGAAAGATACTCGAAATAGAGGTCCGCGTAGTCTCCGCCAGCGGACAGGGCCGCCGCCAGATAGCGTTCGAGATCACGTTCAGACAAGCCGTAGTGCTGGAAGAAAAATCTGTTTTTATCCACGATGAATTAGATGTCTCCTGGCCGGGAAAGACTCGAGCGGCGGTACTTCCATTATCCCACATGGGCTTTGTGTAGGCCCGGGTCTTTGACCCGGGCGCGGGCCGCAGGCCCGCTTTTTTCCAGTGACTTTGGTCATGCGTCACAGACACGTTTGGGTTGCAGTGGCAAAATCGCGGCATGACCCCTGATTCCCTGGTCCGTACCGTCGGAGATTTCCTCGCTGGGTCGCGCGCCGCCGTCGTCCTGGAAAATGGCACCGTAGTCTTCGACCTGGCGCAGTCCAAATATTCCATTTCCGGCGAGCACAATAAGTGCCTGCTGCATCTCTGGTCGGCGGAGCGCAACGTGGTGCGGCGCGTTCTCGATCTGGAGGTTAAGAATGAAACCCTCCGCCTGCAGGTGCAACGGCTGGGCGCCGCGCGGCCCACCAAGCTGGAGATTTGCCGCGAGCGCGATCGCCGGACTCCAACCGCCCGGCGAACCGCACGAATGTCCTATCAGAGAACCTTGCAGCGCACGCTGGAACGCCGCTTCCCCGAGTTCAACGTGATGCGGCTAAGCACGGCGATGGATCTTGAGCGGTCGTTCGGACCGATTTATACGCGCGGCCTGCTGCGCCGTGGGCAGTCCGGGTTTGCCGTGCTTGGTGTGAATCAGCAGGAAACGCAGGCTTCCATCGATGCCGCGCTCACCTTCGGGATTCTGTGGCTGGAGGCGTGCCGGCAAAACCATTCCGGCAAGCTGGCGGTGGAAGGATTGAAGCTGTTCCTGCCCGCGGGATGTTCCGCACTGACTCGCGAGCGCATCGCCCACCTGAATGGCAAAGCCGCCAAATGGCATCTCTACGAGCTGGAAGAGCGCGATGAGCAGTTGCTCACGGTCGATACTTCCGATCACGGGAACATCACAACCAGGCTAGTGCATGCGCCGAACGAGGCTGTGACGCGAGAGCGTTTCGCCGAGGCGATCGCGCAGGTTCACGCCCTGATGAGCGAGGCTGAGGTCGCGATACTTTCCCCGGCAGAGATTGCTTTTCGTTGTCATGGGCTGGAATTCGCGCGGGCGCGGCTCGCGCACGAAGCGCAATTCTTCCGCAGCGCGCCCGAAATTGTTTTCGGCGTGGGCTCGGAAGAGCGGGTGCTGGCCGAAGAGAACGCTGCAGAGTTCGCCCAACTGGTGCGTAACATTGGGGAGGTACGGCATCCCGAGGGACCGCGGGATCACGGTCTGTGGCGAATGCATCCCGAGCGCTGGCTGGAATCGCTGGTAGTCAAGCAAGTTGCAGCAGTGGATGAGCGGCTCGATCCATCTGGCCTGTATTCGCAGGTGCCGGCATTTTCCGCGGCAGACCGCGCCATGATCGATGTGCTCACGGCCACACGCGACGGGCGGCTGACCGTCCTTGAGCTTAAGGCCGATGAAGATATCCACCTCTCCCTGCAAGGCCTAGACTACTGGTCACGAGTGGCCTGGCACCACGCTCGCGGCGAATTCCAGAAGTTCGGATATTTTCCCGGCCGCGAGCTTTCGCCGCAGCGGCCGCTGCTGTTTCTGGTGGCGCCGGCGCTGCACGTGCATCCTGCGACGGACACTTTGCTGCGATATCTCTCACCCGAGGTCGATTGGACGCTGCTGGGAATTGACGAGCGCTGGCGCGAGGTCGTGAGGGTGGTGTTTCGCAAGCATCCGCCCCGGAGACCGGCAGAGAAAGAGGTGCTCGGTCAGGCAAGCTGAAGGGCGGGATGTGAAGTCCGAATCCATTTCAGGTAACTGTCGCAGGAAATCGAGACCAGCCCCAACATCAACAGCGGCGGACAGATGTGTCCGCCATACATTACGAAGGTTGTGATACACCTTTATGCTTGAACCTTGGCCATGCCATCTTTCTTTTTGCAGCCGGAGCCTTGGGCGGCGCGCTGAACGCCGTTGCCGGCGGGGGCAGCTTCATTGCTTTTCCGGCGCTGCTGTTTACCGGCGTGCCGCCGATTCCCGCCAACGCTACCAACAACATTGCTATGTGGAGCGGGGGAGTGGCCAGCAGCCGCGCTTACTGGAGCCGGCTGGATGTGCCGTGGCGCGTGATGCTGCCTTTGTTGGGCGCCAGCATCATCGGAGGGTTGGTGGGCGGGCTTCTCTTGCTCAAGACTCCAGCGCACACTTTCATGCGGCTCATCCCCTGGCTGATGTTGGGAGCGCTCCTGCTTTTTGTTTTCGGAAAAAAGATATCCGGGCGGCGCGCCTCGGCGGTGAGCCAGGAGGCCAGTCCCACCGCCATCACCGGGGTGGCGGCCGCCGGGCTTGCGGTCGCGATCTACGGGGGATACTTCGGCGGAGGCCAGGGCATTCTGATTCTCGCCATGGTGGCCGCCGTCGGCATGACGGATATTCACTCCATGAATGCGCTCAAGGTCATTTTGAGCAGCACGACCAACGGCGTGGCACTGATTCTTTTCATCGGGGCGCGGGCGATCTACTGGCCGCAGGCGCTGGTAATGATCGTGGGAGCGCTCCTGGGAGGCTATTTTGCCGCGCACTATGCGCAGCGCCTGCCGCAGGCCTGGGTCAGGGGATTTGTGATTCTAGTAGGGTCGGGGATGACGGTGTATTTCTTTGTGAAAGCGTATGGATGAAGGCAGAGGTGCAGATAAGAGTGCTCATGTAGGGCGGACACTCTTGTCCGCCGCTGTTGACGTTGATTTTGATTCTCCTACTCCCACGGTCACGATCAAGGTCAAAGGCAGCGGACAGGAGTGTCCGCCCCACATCACTGCACGCGGTTCTGATGTGTGGTCGTGCACGATGACCCACTTTCCATCTTGCTTTTCCCAGATCACCGTCCAGCGGAAGGTCGCCATTTCGTGCTTGCCGGTCTTGGTGACCGCGTCTTCTTTGATGGTGGCGGTGCCCCAGGCCAGGTCGCCATGCGGATGAACCGACCGCGTCGTCATTGACGGTGAGCGTGGCGCTCTTGTAGTTGGAGAGAAGGCCGGCCACTCCGGCTTTGTAGTCGCTCCAACTGTTGTACTTGAGAGGCGCCATGTCGTAGAAAGTGTGCTCGCCCTGAGCGTAGTAGGGTGCGGCCTTATCGGCGTCGAGGGTGCTCCATGCGTCCCAGATTTTCTGCATGTAAGCTTTGTCGGGCGCGGAACCAGATGCCTTCTTGGCCGGCTTGTCAGCCTGCGCGAGGGTAATAAAAGCAAGGGTGACCACGAAAAGCAAAACTGTGAAGCGCTGTTTTTGCATGAGTCTTCTCCAAGGAATGGCCCGGTAAATCGACGGTGCACCGCGATAGGGCACGACTCTTATCTTTTGCGCACAGATTGTCGCATGCTCCGTGGCAAAGCTCAACCAAGCAGAAGTACCATGGGACGGTGGTCCGTTCGGCCAAAATCTTAAAGCGCAGAGTCCGCGGAGAAACGTCCGCAGGAAGCGCTAGGGGACCCGGGGGATGACGACGGGCGGACCGCTGAAATTACGACGCTATCCATTCCTGCCCCGGTTTGCCCGACAGCCGAACGCCCTCCATGCCATACTGATGACTTGACCCTGGCAACCGCCAAATCCGCGTCGACAGACTCCCCGCTCAAAGGGACCGCATTGGTCCATCTGGACTTCGTCCTCACCGGAGTCGTCATGACCGTGCTCGGTCCTATGCTGCCCGATCTCTCGGTGCGCTGGCGGCTGGACGATGCCCAGGCCGGGTATTTATTTCTGGCGCAATTTGCCTCGTCGATGGTGGGGATGCTTTTCTCCGGCGTGCTGGTGCAGCGCCTTGGCCATCGGAGGACGCTGATCGTCGGGCTCATTCTGATGGCCGTCGGTATGGCCATGCTGGCACGCGCCGACTGGGCGCTGGGACTCACGGCAGTCTGTATCTTTGGAATCGGATTCGGCTCGAATACGCCCGCGGCAAATCTGTTGATCGCGGAAGCCAATCCTGCCAGTAGCGCGTCGGCTCTGAATCTGCTGAACGCTTCCTGGGGAGTGGGGGCTATGGTCTGCCCGTTGCTAGTGGCCTCAGTGCAACGGTCGCAGCGCTTGCCCACGTTCTTGTATGCGATGACCACCGCTTTGCTGGCCCTGGCGGCTTGCCTGGTTTGGGTCCGCTTTTTGGGCGATGGAAAGCGCGCGAGTGCACAGCCGGTTCGTACGCAAGCGGCGAGTGCGGGAGCCTATCGTTTAGTTCCGTGGGTGGCGGCGCTGTTTTTCATCTACGTGGGTACGGAAAACTCCGTAGGCGGCTGGGTGGCTTCTTATGCCCGCCGCATGGATCTAGGCTCGCATGCATTTTGGGCCATGACACCGTCTTTCTTTTGGGGATCGCTTCTTGCGGGCCGGATGCTTGCGCCGCTTCTGCTGCGGCGCCTGAGGGAGACTACCGTTGCGAGCCTGGGCCTGACGCTGGCGACGCTGGGAGTCGGAGTGTTGCTGGCGGCGCAAGCCATGCCCATGATCGTGATCGGTGCGAGCTTGGCCGGCCTTGGCCTGGCGTCGGTATTTCCTATCAACGTTTCCATGTTGCCGCGCTGGTTCGGAGAATCCGCCACGCGGGTAAGCGGCGCCATTTTCGCCGGCGGCAACATGGGAGGCGCTGTGTTGCCCTGGCTGGTCGGTGCGTTATCCACTCATTTCGGTGGATTGCGCGTGGGATTCCTGGTTCCGCTGCTTGGGTCGGTCATTATGCTTACGGTTTACGTGGCGAGTGGCAAGCCGCGGAGGAGCGGGTTGGATGGAATATGAGACGCCGCTTAGCGGAACTCGATCTCGAAGTCTTGAATCTCGACGATCCCCGCACCTTGTGACACTTCGTTTCCGAGTTCCAAACTAGTGACATAGTGTTCCTTGGTCAGGATCCCGTGCGCCAGCAAATAATCCAGAAAGGCGCTGAGGTCGAGCGGACCGCGCCAAACAGGCTGTTGGGCTACAAACGCGACGTAAGTCCAGACATTTGCATTCTCACCAGAGGCATCCTTATGACCTTCCTCCACGTAGACGTCATAGGCAGTGCCGCCGACGTTGAGCGTATCCCGCTTGCTGCCCGCAGGGGCCTGGCCCGCGTTGGCGTTCCAGATCATGATCTCGTGACTGATGTTGCTGCGCGATGCGGGAATGCCCGATACCGCCCACAGGGTGAAGGCCATGTTGTACATCCCTGACGCTCGCAGCCTGATGTTGAAGTCGGCAGTTAACCTTTTCGATCCTGCGCGGAAGGGGAATTCAGGCCGGAGACCCAGGGGCTTGTCCCAGGGTTTGTCGCCGCAGGCAACCTGGGGTTGAGAGACGACTGTAGGGATCAGATGCCAGGGCGAACGCCAGCGCCAGCCAATACTCCGTTTACCGGCGGCTTGTTCGACAAAAACTTCTTGCTTCAATCTTCCATGGGCGGCGGCCTTGTTCCAGACATTGTTGACCAGGACGCAGCGGTTGCCGTCAAGAACGATTTGTCCCCAATCCTGTTGGGATTGCTGCAGGATTTGACCTCGAACTTGCGGCATCGGGCCCGATGACCAAAAGTGCAGGGCCAAGGCGAACATTGCGATTAAACTGGCTGCCGCCAAAAGAATTTTCGTGCTGAACCGTAAATGAAAAGCTTTTGTCTCGGCCATTGGGCGGTACGGCTGCTGTAGAGATGGTAGTCGAAGAACCTCGCGCCCGCACTGCATCGGTTAAGGCGGTCGGCACAAGCGCCCTTCTTGACGCTAGCGCTGACGCTGCTCTACCCACCGGTATGCTCTGCCAAGCTGCCGCCGAGCTATGTCGCCACAGTTTGATAAAATCGTTATTGGAAGCTATGAGCGAAAAGCGAACCCTATTCGAGAAAGTCTGGGACGAGCACGTCGTTACAGTTCCTCCCGGGCAGCCTCCTCTTCTTTATATCGATCTGCATCTGGTGCATGAAGTGACGTCGCCCCAGGCATTCGACGGTCTGCGGGAGGCCGGCCGGCAGGTTCGCCAGCCGCAACGCACAGTTGCGACGGTCGATCACAACATCCCCACCGAGCCTCGTGGGACGCCCATTCTCGACCCGATTGCGGCGAAGCAGATCGCGGCCTTGCAGCAGAATTGCAAACACTTCGGCGTACCCCTGTTCGATATGGATTCTCCTGACCAGGGCATCGTTCACGTGATTGGGCCGGAACTCGGGCTGACGCAACCGGGCAAGACCATCGTTTGCGGAGACAGCCACACCAGCACGCACGGCGCATTTGGAGCGCTGGCGTTCGGCATCGGAACCTCCGAAGTGGAGCACGTGCTGGCCACGCAATGCCTGCCGCAGCGCAAGCCCAAGACCATGCTGATCCATGTAAGCGGCAAGCTTGGGGAAGGCGTGGCGGCAAAGGATTTAGCGCTGGGCGTGATCGGGCAGATCGGAACCGATGGCGCGACCGGCCACGTGATCGAGTATGCGGGCGAAGCGGTTCGCGCTCTTTCCATGGAAGGCCGCATGACCCTTTGCAACATGAGTATCGAGGCCGGAGCCCGCGCTGCCATGGTTGCGCCCGACGAGACCACATTCGCTTACTTGAAGGGGCGACGCTTCGCGCCACGCGATGCAGAGTGGGACAAGGCCGTCGCGCGCTGGCGCGGCTTGGCGTCCGATTCCGAAGTGCGATATGACAAGGTTCTCGAGATCGATGCCGCGCAGCTTGCACCGTTCGTCACGTGGGGGACAAACCCCGGGATGGTGGTTCCGGTGGGTGGGAGCGTCCCTAGGCTGAGCGATTTGAAGACCGAGGCTGAAAAGACCGCGGCGCGGCGCATGTTCGAGTACATGGGATTGGAGCCGGGCATTCGCATCGACGAGATTCCAGTCGACAGGGTTTTCATCGGCTCCTGCACAAATTCCCGCCTCGAAGATCTGCGGGCGGCGGCGCGGGTGGCAAGGGGCCATCACATCAGCCCCAAGGTTCGAGCCATGGTGGTGCCGGGTTCACAAGCAATTAAACATGCGGCCGAGCAGGAAGGGCTGGATCGAATTTTTCGCGAGGCTGGCTTCGAGTGGCGCGAGTCTGGCTGCTCGATGTGCTTAGGGATGAATCCCGACATTCTGCAGCCGGGCGAGCGCTGCGCCTCCACCAGCAATCGCAACTTCGAAGGACGGCAGGGTCGGGGTGGCCGGACACATCTGGTCAGCCCCATGATGGCGGCCGCCGCGGCCATTGCCGGGCATTTTACCGACATACGTAAGTGGGAATTTCGGTAAGGTGGTCTGAGTGGCATTAGGTTACCTAAGCGGCTAAGGCTCGACTATTTTCGGAACGCTTAGCGCAGGCCGAACAGTCAATCTTCGCCTTGCTGCGAGTTTTCCCGCAACTCCCCTGAACTGCGCCAACCTATGGGGGTTGCTATCTTTTCTGCTGATTCGGAGTCCGAAAGATAATGACTCGACTCCGTCAGATGGGCAGTGTATTACTCGCGATTCTGCTTTCCGTTACGGTATCGGCAGGCCAGGCAGCCACTACCCAACACCCTCCGCCTCCCTGCACGCAACCCGAACAAAGACAATTCGACTTTTGGGTCGGAAACTGGGACCTAACTTGGCCCGGCAACACCCCTGGTGAAATCGCGCATGGGACGAACACCATCCAACGCGTGATGAAGGGCTGCGTGGTCGTGGAGAATTTTTCCGGTGGCGATTCCATGCCCTTGCGCGGCATGAGCGTTTCGGCATTCGATGGACGCACCCACAAATGGAAACAGACCTGGGTAGATAACCAAGGCGGATACCTCGACTTCATCGGTGAGTTTAGAGACGGGAAAATGATCCTCGGACGCGAGGCAATTCGTCCCGACGGCGCCCACGTCCTTCAGCGCATGGTCTACAAGAACATCGCCGCTGACGAGTTCGACTGGAGTTGGGAGGCTTCCAAAGACGGCGGCAAGACTTGGCAGGTGCAATGGCCCATCCACTATAAACGCCGGCGCTAAGGCGGTCGCGAATAAAGGCGAGAAGCAGAGGCCCGATTCTCTGAACCTGGCCCCTGCTTGTTTGGCGGGGGATAACTGCGGCGCTAACTGAAGGCGACCAGCCGAAGATAATTCACCGCCCAGTCCTCCACAATCATGCGGAAGCTGTACCTCCCCGGCGATGATTCTGTAGTCCGGCTTGGGATTTCTCCCGATACCGCACCGGCGGTTCAGGGGTCCCTCTGCGAATGACCCGTGGTAGTGCGGACACTCTTGTCCGCCACGGTTAGGTTGGTGTTTGAACGAAGAACAAAACCAAAGTCAAGATCAGCGGACGGGAGTGTCCGCTCTACTTCATTCCTTCCACCAAATAAAGATCAGCCAGCATCCTGTGATACCCGAACACGCAAGTCTTCGCGTCGGGCGTCATCAGAATCGGTCCGATATTTTCAACGCCGGCGGGATCGGTCGGCATCAGCTCTTTCCACAAAGTCCGCTGACCGGTTTTCAGATCGAGGCGGTCCACGCGTGCCGGCAGCTCGCCCGGCTGATAGATGTACAGGAAGTTGCCGTCGGCGCTCCACACGATTGGCTGCTCGCCCGGGTTCAGACCAGCAATCACGCGCGGCTCGCCGCCATCCACGGGATAAAGATATCCGCGGTGATCCGGCCCGATTCCCGCCACCCACTTCGAGTCCGGCGAGATGACCAACGCGTTCCCATTGACCCCCTCCTGACTGATCGCCTGGCTCTTCCCCGAATCCAAATCGAAGATATAAAGCCGCACTCCCTTTCCCGTTTCGTTCGCGGAATACAGGATGCGTTTGCCATCAGGGAACCACCGCGCCCATACATGATTGATGTCGCCGGGAAGATCCTTGGGCTGGCCGGGACCGGTGGGCAGCAGCCGCAAGCGCGAAGGCGTATCCTGCGTCTGTACAATCGCCCACTTTCCATCCGGCGAGAGCGCCACTGCTCCACCTTCGCCCAGCAGGACAGCCGGCGAGCCATCCGTCTTGCGCAAATACACTGCGTAGGTAAAGCCACTGGATTTCGAGTAATCCAGCGCCCCGCCGCCGCCCTCTTCATCGAACAACAGCGTCTTGCCGTCGCCCGACAAGTCCGCCGGATAGGTGTAGTCCAGCCACGAAAGCTCGCGTTGCTTATTGTCGATCGGGGAAAATCCCATCAGCTCGCGCCGCCAAGTCGCCCGCACCAGCAACACCCGGCCGTCTTTAGCGATATCGAGCAGCATCAACGCACCGGGCAATCGCGCCACGATGCGCAGCTTGCCCTCTAACGACGACGCATACAGCGTTCGGTCCGTCCCCGACTTGCTGGCCGTGAACCAGATTTCCTTCCCGTCCGGCGACCAGGCCAGCCCCTGAATCGTGAACCACTCGCCGGAGAGAGTCTTCTTGTGCCCCTCCAGATCAACCACCGCAAGCGAGCCGCTGTCATCCGATTGAATGGGATGATCGCAAAACGCGATCAGATCCCCCTTAGGCGACACGCGCGGATGGCTGATCCAGCCCCCGGTTTCGTAAAGTGGCTTCCCAATGGGATACTCCAGCCGGTTCATCCCACCCATGTCGCGCACGACCAGAAAACTATTTCCGTCCGGCGACCAATCTGCCCATTGGACTTGCTCCAGAACCTCGCGAGGCGCGCCGCCGGAAAGCGGGGCTCGCGCCAGCGTTCCCATGCTTACCCAGGCGCCAATGGCTTTGCTGTCGAGCAGCGCAGCCATCTCCGCATTGGCGGAAACTGACATGAGCTGCGTGTGGTTCAGGCCCATGGAGCGCGACTCGGGCGCTTCCGGGCGGGCGGTAAAAACGTCGGCGGGATTGCCCTGCCATGCCGCGCTATAGAGAATCGTCTGGCCGTCGGGAGCGAAGCGCGCCGAGCGAATGCTGCCTCGCCGAAACGTCAGCTGCCGGTAGAGCGGCGGAGGCGGAGGCGCCGTGGTAAATAGCGCCTTACCCGCAAGCAGTCCAGCTGCGAGCGAAATCAGCACACACGCCGCGAGAACCGCAAGGCCCGGAAACCGTTTGCTTCCGGCCTGCGTGGGTTTAGAGACTGGCGTCGCACGCGTGCTGGATTCGGCAGATTCCGTAACCACCGAGGTCTTCGACGAATCCAGCGCGCGCTTCAGCCGCTTCAAATCGGCGCGCATTTCAGCCGCGGTCTGGCAGCGCATGTCGCGGTCTTTGTCGAGCGCTTTGTTGATGATTTCTTCCAGCTTCGGCGGAATCTCGGGATTGATGCGAACCGGCGCAGTGGGAGCCCGGTTCAGAATGGCTTCGGTAATCACCGCGGAAGTCTCGCCGCGAAACGGCAGAACCCCCGTCGCCATCTCGTAGAGCACGACTCCGAAAGAAAACAGGTCCGTGCGGCCGTCCAGCTCCTTGCCCCGCAATTGCTCGGGGGACATATAAGAAACGGTACCCACCGCCGTCCCCGGTGTGGTCAGGTCCAGTCCGGCCGGGCCAGCAGCGGTTTGCGAATCGCTGGAGGCCGCGGCTTCCTTGATCTTCGCCAAGCCAAAATCCAGAATCTTGGCGTTCCCGCGCTCGGTAATGAAAATATTCGCGGGCTTGATGTCGCGATGCACGATGCCCTTGCTGTGCGCGGCATCCAGCGCGTCGGCCACTTCGATACCCAGGTTCAGAATCTGCTCCAGATCCATACGGCCACGCTGAATCGCATGCTTTAGAGTTTCGCCGCCGAGGTACTCCATGGCGATGAACAAATCGCCATTGTGCTGGCCAATTTCGTGGATCGTGCAAATATTGTGATGATTCAACGCGGAAGCGGCGCGCGCCTCGCGGCGAAAGCGTTCCAGAGCCTGGGGATCTTTGGCAGCGTCATCGGGCAAAAACTTCAGCGCAACAAAGCGTCCGAGAGTCGTGTCCTCAGCCTTGTACACCACGCCCATGCCGCCGCCGCCCAGCTTCTCCACGATGCGGTAGTGAGAAACCGTCTGCCCGATCATTGTCTGGCCAATCATAGGTGTGCAGATATCTTAGGCCGCCGGCGGGACGCCCATCGGCTTGACGCGAACGGCTCGAACGAACCGAGAGGAGAATCTTAGGAGGGATTGGCAAGAGAGTCAATGCGCTTAATGTGGGATGGGCACTCCTGTCCGCCCCACATTCACAGATACTGGCTCAGGCAGCGGGGACACGGCGTGTATCCCTCCCGCAGCGCTTCCTCGGCAATCGTCTTTCTCATGGCTTTGGGATCGAGAATGAGCGGGCATCCGGCAACATGAAACAGCTTCGGAGCATTCGCAATCACGGCCTCCGCAACTAACACCGGCAGGTCCGGCGGAACCGGCTTCTTTTCGTGATGTGCGATTGGCGGCGCCTCTGATTCATGGCGTGCCTGGTATCTGCTGAGTTCGATCGCTCCCCCCACCAGAAGCGAAGCGGCGAAGGCCACCGCCCAGCCAAAAAAGCTGCGCCGCGTGGCGGGCTTGCGGGCTTCGATCCTCTGCTGCAGTCTGCGCGAGAACCCCTCCGGCAGCTCCACCATGCGCTCGTCGCCATACAACGTGACCACATTTCGCAGCCCTGCCATCACCGCCGCACAGTGCGGGCAGCTCTGGATATGCTGTTCCAGCGCAAGCTGCTGCTCCGGATTCAAGCTCCCGTCAAGGTAATCGGAGCTGTCACGCCATACTGCCTCGCAGGTCACTCCCATGGCTTGTTCCCTCTCGCAAACGCCAGCTTCGCGCTCCAGGCGCCACTCAGCCCGGGGCTCAGGATGTCGCGCAACATCAGCCGTGCCCTGCGCAGCCGCGTTTTCACGGAACCAGGGGAGATTTTGAGAACCTCGGCAGTCTCCTCAATGCTTAAATGCTGCACGTCGCGCAGCACAAATACCCAGCGATACTTCTCGCTCAAACTCGCCACCGCATCAAATAGCGCCTCTCGCACTTCGCGCCGCTCCAGGCTTTCCGAAGGAATCTCGCGCCAGTCGGCAAATTCGCGCGGAACATAATCCCGCTCATCGGACTGCCGATCGTCGATCGATTCCGTCCCGTGAGCGATGGCTCGGCGTCTTCGCATGCGCGCCTCATTCAAAGTGATCTGGATAAGCCATGTGCTGAATTTAGCCTCGCCGCGAAACTGCGACAGATGCCGGAGAGCCTTGAGCATCGCCTCCTGGGCCACATCCTCGGCGTCGGCCGGATTCCTCAAAATCGCCAGCGCCGTCGAATACACCCGCCGTTCGTAGGGCTGAATCAACGCGTAAAACAGACCATGCTCGCCCTCCTGAACGCGCCTGATGAGCGCCGCTTCCCGAGCCGCTTCCGCTGGATTCTCCTGCAAGCCGTCGTCATCCCCTCACCGAAGCGGACCTTCGGTAAAACGTTCAAGTGGGACCAATGCCCCAAGTTCCTCTTCCAGCCAGTGAGCGTGGAAACGAGATCCTGCCATCCCAGGGGCCGGAGAAGTGCACCCGCCACTTCCATCATAATGCGGGCGCCGGCCTGCTCGCGCCCCGCAAGCCCCATTGGCAGATGACTACTGAACGGAAGGAAAGTTTCAAGGATGCAGGATGTCGCGTGGGCGCGGGCGCCTCGCCCGCGCGCAAAGATTAAAGATAAGGTTTCGTATCAGGGCATGGCTTCACGCCATGCCGCTCACGAGGTCCCCTACAGACCCGCGCCGATGAGGCGCAACTACTATGGGCGACCGGGCCGTCGATGCCTACGACAACCGAAGATTGACCTTTCCCGATTTCGTAATGCTGGCTATGAAAGGAGGCTCGTGCTTTCTGCAGACCTTGGCCATCTCAGGCAGAGCGGCGATCAGCATCTCGGCCATCTCCGCGCCATTATAGTTTCCCGAAGAGAAATAAAACTCGCGTACTCGATGGCGCAGAACTGCGGCCTTCTCCAACTCGTTGTATCGGATTTTCTTGTCCTTGGTGACCAGCACCCAGCCATTTTGCCCCACGAGAGGAAGCCACTTTGCGTCTTCTGTACCCGCCGGAAAATGGCTGCCGTGACGCTCGTGCTTCACGCCATTCTGGATGAGCGCGTCGAGGATGGGTTTGCAGTTGTGAAGATTTTCGTCGAGATATAGAACGAAGTCTTCAGGCAGCGACCGCTGCCGTGCTCTGCTCCCAGCGGATTGCTTCTTCGATCTGCCGCGGCTTGACGCCATATTCTGAGGCTAGGTCGTCTATGGATTCCCGGGCATTGAACCTGGAAGCGACCACCGCGGTCGAAATGCCGGTCCCGGCAATCACCGGCTTGCCAAAACCCACCGCCGGATTGATCAGGATCAGCCTCGGCTCGTTCTGCGTCCGCTCCATTACAAATGGGTAGAACTTGAAAAGACCCTTGGGATCGCGTTCGATGCGCTCCAAATAAAACTCCATTACCCCTGGAATCAGAATTTGCTGGTCCTTCGAGAGATTCACGATCCTGCCCAGGTGTTCGATGAACAAATCGCGCCGATCAGTCTGGAACGCCTGCTCCACCAGCGGGTGCTCATGCCGGACGTATTTCGCCAGACTGAAAAGAGCCTTCCGGACCTTCGGAATCTTTACGTCGTAGATCGCCCGCATACTGCTAAGCATGTGGCACTCCAGCAGATTCATGAACGACAGGCGAGCCGGTTCGCTCTTTGCCAGCCGGAGTAACGGCGGGACAGAGCCTCCCCCTTGCACCCAATAGCGAAGAGTGTTGAGCGGCACCCTCAGGTATTGGGCGGCCTCGGAAAGACCGTAGATCGGAGTCTCCATGGGTTCGTTACTTAACTGCTTCATTCAATCTCCGCAATGTTTTAAGCATAGAGCATCGGAAGCGTCGCGTCACGTTGCCGCTTCTGGCACATCCCTGCGCAGCCTATCTGGAAAGACGCCACGCTTCGTATCAGGGCATGGCTTCAGCCATGCGGCCCCCGAGATCCCTCACACACCCGCGCCGATGAGGCGCAACTACCACGACCACCGACGCAGTGCCGTTGCCTCCGAAAGCACCCACCCAATTCCCCACCGCGAACTCCCGTTGTAAACTGAGCCGTCCCCCCGCAGACGATGTCTCTTGGTCTCAAGCCGACTCACGCCACCGTCAAGGCCTACTATGAGACCCTCCACGAGTTAGGCCAGCTCTACATCGACCACGAAGGCGCAGTCCGCAGCGCCTTTCAAACTCTCCTAGCCAAGTGCGGCCAAAAGGCCACACCCAAACTTACCCTGGTTCCCGAATACCGCATCGAGCGCGCCCGCTCCTCCGTCGTCGTGGACGGCGCCCTGGTTGACCTCTACCACCTCCCCCACGGCTACTGGGAAGCCAAGGACGAGCAGGACGATCTCGACCGCGAAGTAAAACTCAAGCTCGACAAGGGCTATCCCCGCGACAACATCATCTTTCAGGCCCCAGAGCGCGCCATCCTCTACCAGGGCGGCGCCCGCATCATTGATCAGGACATCTCTCGCTCCGACTCCCTTGGTTCAGGTCGTCAACCAGTTCTTCGACTACAAGGCTCCCCACATCCAGGAGTGGGAAGCCGCGGTGAGCGATTTCTCCGAACGCATTCCCGAACTCGCCGCTGCGGAACGTTCATTCGGGAATTTCCTCTCCGGTAGCATCACCGTGCTGCATCTCGCCGGATTCCTCAGCGTCCTCAAGCGCCTTGTCAGTCGGGATTAGCGGAACGGGTTCGCCGGCAACGAATTTCCGGACCGCGGCAACGATACTCTCGGCGTCCAGGTACTTCTTGTTCGGGCTGATACCAGCGCCCGGACGACCGGGATGCAACACGTCCCACATCGATTTCTGCTGCAAAGCCTGTCTGGGGCCACCCAGTGCTTTGTTTCCAAACCCATCAATCAACTTGTTCCACATCGGCTTGTAACGGTCGATCAATAGTGACTCGCAGAGCGGAATGAAGAAGTCCTTGAGGACCAGATAACGACACCAGAAGTCCATCACGTTGAGATTGGACACGTCCCGAATTGAGTCCGCATGGTTGCCCAGTCGTTCGAAAATCGCCTTGCCGGGAGGTCCTTCTGCCAACACGCCGCCCTTTCGCCCGCCCTTGCGCGTCGCTTCGCCTGCGTAGATCGGCTGTTGCCACTCTTCGCCTTGGTTCTTCTGAGCAATGGTTTCGTATGGCTCGAATTCGCCGGTGTAGTAAAGAACGTAGATTCCTGAGCCCTCGAATGGCGTCAGCGTAGACAGCGGGTATACAGGCTGTTCAAGAACAACCTTCACCATGCTCTCGGCGAGCGTTCGCAAATCCAGCGGATCGTACGGCACCGGAGAACTGGGCAGGGACTCCAGTTGCGCATCGTCCTTGCCCGACGGCGCCTCTGCGGACGGCCTATTGCGTCTGCGTGTGTGTTTCTTCCGTGGCATTTCTGAATGCCACAAGCGTACCGAAATGTTCAATGACGGAACAGAGTGTAGCCTTGGTTTGAACCAGCAGCGTCAACCACCAAAGGTCCGGGTTCCTCCTGCGGTGGTTTTCTTCTTCCGGCCCCCGAGGCTATTGTGACCTAGCAGCGAGTCGTTGATTTCACGATGTAGGAGTTCTGCCTTCTCCGATGCGGTTGGCTCTCGAGTGGGAAAGTTCTTTTCGAGTTCCGCTCTCAGTGCATTGAACTTCGCTAAAGCGGAACGCTGGGACTTTGTCAGCAGGATTTCTTGACCGGCCATCTTCACGACGAACATCCCGCTAGCGGTCTTAGATAAGTGCAGATCGCCCGGAAGAAAAGATAGATTCACGAAGCCTTCCGAAGCACTACGCCGGATTCATACAAAACGGTCTTTTCCTTGGCCTCTTGCACCCTGACCGAACTTTGAATGATGCTGCTGCCTGTCCGTTTATTCCTGAGCAGGTGATTGTCCTCAAAAGCTAGACCCGCAAGCTCACCGATCTTTCCAAAGAAGTAATCAGTCTTGACTTCTATTCCTTGAATGATGCTATTGCCGAGCACAATGATAGAAACCGCCTTTGGCTTGAGAAGCGGCGCAAGTACTGTACAAAAGCGGTGAGTGTCATTGAAGTACGTCGCAACATAGTTCGCCCATCCCGAACCACCGTAGCAACCCTTCTCGGGATTCCTGCTGCGGATGCTTTCGATGAGGGCGGTGAGTTCGGGCATGTCAAACGCCAGCGGAATGGCTTCGGAGTCCCGGACTGTTTGCCAAAACTTGCCAAAGCTCTCATTTTCACGTGCGCCGTTGTAGCCAGTCCCGGAAGTAAATCCAAGCCAGTGCAACTGTGGCCTCGTATTGCGAGGGTAGTGATAATTGTTGAGATAGGGAGGTGACGTAACGAGAAGGTCGATGAAGTTACGCTGCTTCAGACATTCGGGGGCCGAGAAAATGCTTTTGGAGAAAACGTTCGCTTTGGGTTTGTAACGGAGCGTCTTCATGTGCCCCTGCACCCAGCCAATATCCTCAAGTATGAGATGCAGCTTTGCAGAAACGCTTAGCCCGACATTGGCGTCCTCAATGTTCGGTTTGTCCACTGCTGAGCGCCTCGTTAGGCTCGGCTCGTAGGAATAGTTAGAAAAGCTCACCATTACCGAACCGAGCCCAAGGCGGAAGATGTCTCTCAATGTTTGGTCTTTGACAGAGTTAATGAAATCGAGTGCATAGAGAACTTTCCGCTCCACTCTCGGGCTGAATAGCTGCGTTCGTCCTGAGAATCCTGACGGGGCCACCGAACGTGGTTCGCGCCTCGTTATGCTGCCTTCCGCCTTCTCCATGAATCGCTCGAAGGCCGTAATCTGCCGCGTTAGATCGTGCACAGAAATCTTCATCGCACTGAGCTTGATCCTGGTGGCAAGCGCGGCATACGGGTTTATTTCAAAGCCGACTACGTTCAGGCCACCGAGGTAGGATTCGACGAGCGTCGTACCTACCCCGGCAAAGGGATCCAGCACCCAACCGCTTGAAGCTCCTGCGGGCAGATACGTCCTAATCGCATCTTCCACGAAGTCAGCTGAGAATCCCGCAACCCACGGTACCCACCGGTGCAAAGGAAGATTCTTATTCTTGGCGAAAGAGGAATCCCGAAACCCGTTGGTCGCAGCGGGGGCTCCAAAAAGAGTGTTTTGCATTGGCGTGAATCCTACCAAAGTTTACTCCTGAGTTCTTGCACAGTGTTCGCTCAACTCGGCAATGCAAGTTCCACTCCCGAGAATAGTTATAACTCAACAGCGAATACAAGGCGAATCGCCGCACTGTTGGACGTGGTGGCCGGATGGACAACGAGTCGATGCCTTCCAGATGCCATGTTGCACCCCACCACCGCGAAAACATCACCGACTGGGCGCTCGAACAATTCCGCGCTCGCTACCACGACCGCTCCATCACCAAGTGGGACATCTTCCACTACATCTATGCCGTCCTGCACCATCCCGAGTACCGTGAGCGCTACGCCGCCAACCTCCGCCGCGAACTGCCGCGCATCCCCTTCGCCGCCCTAACCACCTGTCATCCTGAGGCAGCGGAGTCGCGCGCGGAGCGAGCGACTCCCAACGAAGGATCTATGCATTTGGCCGGCAGCATCGGCGCTGCCGACGAATCCATAGGTCCTTCGGCCCGCAAAAACCGCGGGCCTCAGGATGGCAAGCTGAAGGTCGACAAAGACGTGTTTAGGGCTTTTGTTGCCGTCGGCCAGCGCCTTGCCGAAATCCATGTCCACTACGAACAGCAGCCCGAATATCCGCTTACCAAGGTCGAAAAAGCCGGAGAAAAGCTCGATTACCGCGTCGTCAAAATGAAACTGAACAAGGACAAGACTTCCCTCATCTACAACCAGTTCCTCACTCTCTCGGGCATCCCGCCCGAAACCTACGAATACCGTCTCGGCAACCGCTCTGCGCTCGAATGGGTGATCGATCAATACCCGGTCTCGACCGATAAACGCAGCGGCATCACCAACGACCCCAACCGCAGCGACGATCCGCAATACATCTTGCGCCTGATCGGCCAGGTCGTAACCGTGAGCCTGGAGACAGTAAAGATCGCGGGCGCTCTCCCTCCGCTCGGATTGCCGGGCTAGCTCCAAACCAGTCACACCGTCTCTTCCCCCGCCTGAGTCCCTTCTCCCCGCAGCAAATGCCACGCCTCCTTGTAGCGAGCATGCTTGGAGTTCTCCATGTCAGGAGATAGCACCACGGTGCTCATGCCCGTCACCTCCACCGGAACGATGTACCAGATGTCTCGCGGGATGATGTACGCAGCGATGAAGTCAATGTCGGCCTTGGTGTACCGTTTTTGCGGGCCTCTGCTAAGGTGGCAGGCATAAGCATTGCCTAGCTTAGAACTGGTTGCCTTTACCTGAACCCGTAGAAATTTTCCACCTTGCTCGACCACAAAGTCATAGCGGCTGTTGTCTCCCCAAGGCTTGATAATGCGCAATCCGTTATCGGCAGCGCGCGCCATGAAGCGCAGCTCCGCCACTTCGCCCCGCAGCTTACAGTGCTTGGGCTTGATCCCATGCGTTGTTCCCATTTGAATTTATCCCGGAAATAAAAAACGCGGCCTGGAAAGGCCGCGTTTGAGAATTTATCTCTACTTCAATGCTAGCATTTTTGAGGGGTAAAATGGGACATGCTGGCCGACTTTATATTTCTTCCGGGCTCATCGACTTAGGCGGAATCGTGTAATTTCGCCATATTGACAAGCGATTCCCAAATCGGGAATTCAGCCCAAAAATGGGGCAAGAATGCCCCCTTCGCACGATTCTTGCTGAAAGCTCCCCTACTGAATCAGCGCGCCATTCCCCGGAACCTCATCCGGCGGAATCACCACTGCCGCCGCCACGCGATCGCCCGGCTCCAGATGCAGCAGCCGTACACCCTGCGCCGCGCGGCCCGACTCGCGAATGGTGGCTGAGTCCATGCGAATGATCTTGCCGTAGTGGCTGATCAGCATGACCTCGGACTTCTCCGTCACCTGCGCGATGCCCACGACTTTGCCGTTGCGCTCCGTGGTCTTCACGTTGATTACGCCGGAGCCGCCGCGGCCTTGCAGGCGGTATTCGTCGGCGGGAGTGCGTTTGCCGTAGCCGCCCTCGGTCACGGACAAGATCAGCGAGCCTTTGATCGGCAGGATCTCGTCGGTCGCGGTCGCTTCTGGCACGCCGGCTTCTGCCTTGGCTTTCTCGGCTTCGGCTTCGGCCTTCTTCACATCCTTCGGCGTGGTCGCCATGCCGACGATGTAGTCGCCCTTATCGAGATTCATGCCGCGAACGCCGTAGGCCGGGCGGCCCATGGAGCGCACGTCGGCTTCGTCGAAGCGGATGGCCTGGCCATCATGCGAGGCGAGGAAGATGATCTGCTGGCCGTCGGTCAACGTGACGCCGACCAGTTCGTCTTCCTTCTCGATGCCAATCGCGATAATTCCGCGCGACATCACGTTGCAGAAGTCTTTGAGGTCGGTCTTCTTCACCGTGCCGTTGCGCGTGGCGAACAGAATGTAGCGGCCTTCTTCTTCCAGATTGCGAACCGTCAGCATGGTGCGCACGGTTTCTCCCGGCTGCAGCGCGACCAGGTTGCCGACGTGCTTGCCCTTGCCGGCGGCGCTGACGTCGGGAATTTCGTACACCTTCAGCCAGTAGACGCGGCCCGTATTGGTGAAGATGAGAATGTAGGCATGCGTCGAGGCGATGAAAAGATGCTCGACGAAATCCTCGTCGCGCGTTTTCATGCCGGTACGGCCGGTGCCGCCCCGCCGCTGCATGCGGTAAGTCGAGATCGGCGTGCGCTTGAGGTAGCCGCTGTGGCTTACGGTGACGGCGACCTGCTCGTCGGAGATCAGGTCTTCGAGCATGATCTCGGCGGCTTCGTCTTCGATGACGGTACGGCGCTCGTCGCCGTACAGCTTCTTGACCTCTTCCAGTTCCTTTACGATCACGCCGCGCAGTTTCTTCTCCGAGCCGAGGATCGATTCGAACTCGGCGATGTTTTCGCGCGTGACGCCGAGTTCTTTGTTGATTTCGTCGATCGAGAGCCGGGTCAGGCGGTGCAACTGCAATTCGAGAATCGCATCCGCCTGAATGCCGGTGAATGGCTTCTCGGGATTGAGCTTGGGCGCGCGGCCGGTGGTGTTGATGTCGATCTTCTTGCCGGCAAAATAAGTGATCAGGTTTTCGCGCGCTTCGCCGCGATTGGCGCTGGCGCGAATGATGGTGATCACGTTGTCGAGGTGATCGAGGGCGGTGAGGTAGCCTTCGAGGATGTGCTCGCGGTCTTTGGCCTTGCGCAGCAGGTAAGCGGTGCGGCGGCGGACCACGTCGGCACGGTGGTCGATGAAGTGGCGGATGGCCTGCACCAGGCCCATTTCCTTGGGCTGGCCGTTTACCACCGCCAATAAAATCATGGAGAAGCTTTCCTGCATCGCAGTGTGCTTGAAGAGCTGATTGAGCACGATCTGCGGCTCGGCGCCGCGCTTGAGTTCGACTACGATGCGCATCCCGTCGCGGTCGCTCTCGTCGCGAATATCGGAAATGTCGTCGACGATCTTGTCGTTTACCAATTGCGCCATGCGTTCGATCAGGCGCGCTTTATTTACCTGATAGGGAATTTCTGTGACGACAATTGCCTGGCGGTCTTTGTTGAAAGTCTCGATGGCGGCGCGGGCGCGCATGATGAAGCGGCCGCGTCCGTTGCGATAGGCCTCGAAGATTCCGGATTTGCCGTGGATGAATCCGGCGGTGGGGAAGTCGGGGCCTTGCACAAACTTCAGCAGATCGGCGAGCTGCGCGCCGGGATTGTTCACCAGAGTGATGGTCGCATCGACGATTTCCGTGAGGTTGTGCGGCGGGATGTTGGTCGCCATGCCGACCGCAATGCCGTTCGATCCATTCACCAGCAGATTGGGAACGCGAGCGGGCAGAACGTCGGGTTCGATTTCGCTGCCATCGTAGTTGGGGCGGAAGTCGACGGTTTCCTTGTCGAGATCTTCGAGCAGAGTGGTGGCCACGCGCGTGAGGCGGGCTTCGGTGTAACGGTCGGCCGCGGGCGGGTCGCCATCCACGGAGCCGAAGTTGCCCTGGCCATCGACCAGCGGGTAGCGCATGGCGAAGGGCTGCGCGAGGCGCACCAGGGCGTCATACACCGCAAGGTTGCCGTGCGGATGGTACTTGCCCATGACTTCTCCGACGATGCGGGCGCACTTGCGGGTCTGCCGGTTGGGCGCGAGGCCCATCTGCTGCATGGTGTAGAGAATGCGGCGGTGGACGGGCTTCAATCCGTCGCGCACATCGGGCAGCGCGCGACCGATGATGACGCTCATCGAATACTCGAGATACGACCGGCGCATCTCCTCTTCGATGTTGACGGGCTGAATGTTCTTGGCGCCGGGGACGTTGGGATCGCCGGGCGGAGGAGTCAGGGGGAGCTCGGGGTTTTGGGGATCGTCAGGCATGATTCGCTCTTAAGCTAAATTATTGAACCACTAAGGACACTAAGGTTCACTAAGGAAATCCTATTGCGCCTGCGTGAGGCTTCGGGCGCTGGACGGATTTCCGACTTCTGCTCGTAACTAACTGCAATGTAAGGTAGTTAATACACGATTGAATATGCATAATTATACCATGAAACGGCGCGATATTCAGGGCTCTCCGGGGGTTATTTGAATAGCCGATGCGATACACTCTCGGGCGCCTGATCAAGAGGAAATCTAAGTATGGAAACGCTGAAAGGGAAGATCGCGCTGGTAACAGGCGGCAATCGCGGCATTGGCGCGGCGTGTTCTCTGGCGCTGGCTAACTCGGGCTGCGATGTTGCGGTGAACTATAACCAACGTGTTGAGGACGCAGAAAACACTCAGGCGGAGGTCCAGAAACTGGGACGGCGCGCTCTGCTCGTGCAGGCGGATGTCTCGCAATCTGCGCTGGTGCAGAACATGGTCGCGCGGATCGAGAAAGAGCTTGGGCCGGTGAGCATCCTGGCGAACAACGCGGGCATGATGCGAGTGCGGAAGCCGGAGGACATCACCGAGGCCGACTGGGACGAACACATCAACGTTAATTTAAAGTCGGCGTTTCTGGTTACGCAGGCAGTGCCCCGAAGATGCGAGAGCAACATTGGGGACGCATCATTAATATTTCTTCGGTGGCGGCGCAGATTGGCGGGGTCGTGGGGCCGCACTATGCTGCGGCGAAAGCTGGGATGCTGGGATTGATGCGCGCTTATGCTCACGTGCTGGCGAAGGAAGGAATCACGTCGAATGCGATTTGTCCCGCGCTGATCGATACCGAGATGGTGCGGGCCAATCCGCGAGCTACGCCCAGCTTGATTCCGGTGGGAAGATTTGGGACGGCGGAGGAGGTGGCGTCGATTGTGGTAATGCTGGCGGAGAATGCGTACATCACGGGACAGACCATCAACGCAAATGGGGGATGGTATATGAGCTGAAAGTTTGTCATCCTGAGAGGTTGTGACCAAATGTGATGGACTCTGTGACTGTTCGTGTGTGCTTCGAACCACTGTGATCCTGAGCCAGCCGGAGGAAGCGTAGCGCGGCTCCGGGCGGGTGGCCCCATCTATCGCGTCGTACGGAACGGGGTTAAGCGAACCGTTTTCTCCACTTGAATTGAAACTTGTATAATCCCGCACATGCACGGAATACCATGGAGCACAATCGCGCTCGGCTCGCTGTTGCTCATCTCGGCCGGCTCAACGGGAGGACAGGAAGTGAAGTCTCCGCAACCTGAAAAGTCGACGACGCCCGCCAAAATAGAGCAGCGCGGGCGCATCCTTGGAATCGGCGGTATCTTCTTCAAATCCGCTAATCGTGATCAGATGCGCGAATGGTATGCGAAGCATCTTGGACTCGCCGACAAAGGCCAAGGCGTGATGCTTCCGTGGCGCGAGCACGACGACCCGCAAAAGGAACATGTCACAGTTTGGACCGTTTTTCCCGCCTCGACTAAGTATTTCGATCCCAGCCCCGCACCGTTCATGATCAACTACATTGTGGACGATATGGATGTTTTGCTCGACCGCTTAAAACAAGAGGGAGTAAAGATTGACCCCAAACGAATGGACGAATCCTACGGCCGCTTTGCCTGGATCTATGACCTGGATGGAAATAAGATTGAACTCTGGCAGCCGCTGCCCGCAAAGCCCTAAAGGCCTTCCACCGCGCCGCCCGACTCCGCTCAGGATGATAGTGGTTTGCAGTCGTCAAACATTCACACTTCCAGAATAACGAAGTCACGCCAGAATCTTCCGTACCGCTTTCACTACACGCTCTACATCTTGCTCGGACGTTTGCCAGTTGCAGACGCTGACTCGCATTACGCGGCGGCCGCGCCAGGTGGTGCCGCCGAAGAAGGCTTCGCCGCTGGCTACGATGGCGGCTATGACTTCATCGGTGCGGCGGTCGTGGTCCGCCTCCGAGGCTCCTGGCTTGCTGGACAGAAAACGCACCAGGCCTTGATTGATGATCGGTTCCGCCATCACCTCGGCGCCTGGCAGTTCGCCAATCTGCATCACTAGCGAGTGGGCATGTTGGCAGCAGCGCTCGACTAAATCTGCGACTCCGTTCCTTCCGAGTTGCCGCAGGGCCGCATACGTGGGGAAGGCGCGGCCGCGGCGTGACCATTCCGGCGTCCAGTCGAGTTGATTGCGTACGCTGTCGTCATCCACCAGATACGCGGCGTGGTAGCTCATGGCGTTGCGATGCGCCTCGGGGTCGGCCACAAAGGCGTAGCCGCAATCGAAGGGGACGTTCAGCCACTTGTGGCCGTCGGTGGCCCAGGAATCGGCTTGCTCGACGCCTTTCAGCAGATGACGATAGCGTGGGCTGGCAGCGGCCCATAGTCCGAATGCGCCGTCGACGTGAACCCAGGCGTTGTATTTCTTGGCGATAGGAATTAGTGCCTCGAATGAATCGTAAGCGCCGGTATTGAGTTCGCCTGCCTGCAGCAGCACGATAGTCGGAGCGGCGGGATCTCGTGCCAGTGCGGCTTCCAGTTCATGCGCAGAAATTGAGCCATTAGCATCGGCCTGGCAAGTGCGAGACTTGCGCGAGGCCAAGGCCGAGAAGGCGAACTGCGCGATCGAAAGTCTCATGCCGCAGCGCGCTGGTAATGATGCGGATCGGCGGCGCACCGTACAGGCCGCGATTCTCCACGTCCCAACCGCGCCTGGTAAGCAGGCCTTGGCGGGCTGCCGCCAGGCACGTGACGTGCGCCATCTGGCATCCGGTGACGAGCGCGAAGCTGGCGTGAGGCTGGCAGGTGGAGAATTTCCTTGAGCCATTTTCCGGCAACTTCCTCGACGACGGCTGCCGCTGGACCGCAAGCATGGTGTCCGGCATTCTGGTCCCACGCCGAGGTGAGCCAGTCGGCGGCGAGGGCCGCGGGGAGCGAGCCGCCAATTACCCAGCCGAAGAAGCGGCCACCGGCAGAGCCCAGAATTCCGTTCTTTACATCGCCGACGTCAAATCGGCGATCACCTCCTCGCTGGGTTTTCCCTCATCATTCAGCGGCTTGTTAAGTCTAGTTCGCAGCGTTGCCAAACTCGCGGAGGCACCCACCGGGCTTGCGTCGAGATTATCGAGATGGGCGAGGGCGTGTTCCAGCGCGGTCTCGAGAGGCTTGCGGAACGTTGATGGGGATGCAATAAGTGAACCGGGATTCGCGGCGCTTGTCGTCATTCTTTCAATCTAACGGCTGGCGGCGTTTTGATTCAATCCGGATCTTGCGGTCAAACGCGGAGCAAGGATTCCGATGACGGTGATATGCGCTCTCTCAGCTTTGTCGGCTTGGGGGAAAACTAGTCTTTCGCCCCGCCGGGGCTCTGTTGTTTCGCATTTTTTCGCAGGGCTTGCGCCCTGGGCTGCATTCTTGCGCCGCTTCGCGGCTCTCCAAGCGGCACGCCAGTTCCAACTTTAGGCTGAAGTTATGAATCCTTGCAGAGCTTACGGTCTGGTGACAACTTCGTCCGGCGAGGACGGCAGCACGAATTTTGCGCCGTCGGCTTGGCTGGCTTTTGCGGTGGCGGGTAGATCGAGCGCGGCTAACTGAATTTTTCGCGTCCAGTATCCGTCGGTCCAGTAATCGCCGCGCGCGTAAATCGTGCCACCGACGATGGTGTAATCGTGAATCTTTTCATGGTGACCATCGCGGTAGACCAGCACCACCGGCGGCAGTGGGGCCTTCCCAGGAGCGCTCTTAGTGTGATCCGGACGTTTGGCCGCCGCCACAGATGCCGTTTTCGCTGGAGCGCCCGCTTTGTCCTGTGAGGAGTGATTTGTATTTGCGGCCGCTCCCTGCGCGGCACTGACACTGGCGTAGTGATCTCCCTGCCACTCGATCATCAGGGGTTCGATGCCGGCTTCCTTGACATGCTCGGTCGCGGCCGGAGCCTGCAGCACGACGACTTGCGGCGGAGCCTCCTGCACAACCGGTGCAACGGGATAGTCGGAATAGAAGTACGGAGAGCCCAAAAATATCGCGGGGCGATGGAGACGTTGCAAGTCAGGCGTTCTGCTGACGGCTACGCCGAAGCCGCGACCCATACCTGAGGCAGCACCATGCCACGCTGGCGCTCCCGCACCGCGAACCTGAGCTACACACAGGGGCGCCGCTACAAGCAAAAGAAGAAATACGCCAAAGAGTGTGGTCCGCAGCGCGCTAGCGAATCTATTTCGCATTCTTCAATTGGTATCAGGAGTTGCCGGTAATTGGAAGTCGATGCCGCGATCGTCGTTCTGCTTGGCGGTAGCTGCGAGATCGAGATCGGCGATGGTGATTTTGCTATGACGTCCCGGCGTCAGGTCGAAGAGCATGGCGCCCACAATCGCATAGTTCTGTACTTCCAACTGATGGCCGTCTTTAAACACCAGCACGGTCTGAGGCTGATCTTCAACGGCGGTGGATGCTGGCGGGGCAGCGGGCTCTGGCGCCGGCGTCACGCGCTCGTCGTCGCGGATGCGCTCAGCCCGCAAGCGGTCGGCGTAGGCAGCTTCGGCGGCGGCACTTGATTGTTCCGAGGCGCGCCGGTCAAAGATCGTTGGCCCGGCGGGATAACTCTCCGGCTGCACCGCGGGGCCGGAGTCTTCCACGGTGGGATCCAGGATGTACACGGGCGTGTAGGGCACACCGTAAACCGCTCCTCCGATGGGAAAGAACGGCGTGTGCGGGTGATGCTGGGGGAAGCGTCCGGAGCGCTCCGGCGGGACTTGTCCCTTGAAGCAGCAAAAGGGTTGAACAAACATCTGGTGATTCGGAGTGAATCCTTTGGGACCGGGCGAGGTAACGCTCGGCGGAACTCCCCGAGGCAGATCAAAATGGCCGCCGAATCCGATCGACGTCACTGAAGGAGGCGTTCCGTTGACTTGGGCTTGGGATTTGGGATTCGTCAGGAGCACCAGCACGACTAACGCAAAACCCGCTACCGACGCTGGAATCAGCCGCCTCACAATATTATGATACTCCCACGCTGCAAGCATGGCGCACCGCCCAGGGTCCAAGTCCCTACTTAATTAGAGCTTCTCGGCAGCAGGTTGGTTGCGCGTTGTTTCGGGTGGTGCAGGAACATCGAGAGCGTTTTGTAAGCGAATGAAAGCAAACGGGCAATGCGGGAGCCGTGGGCGGACGTTTCCAGAGTTCCTTCCTCTTTGGTAACGCGTTACCTTCATTTCGAGCGTCACTCAGAAAGGCGGCCCTTGCCGCGCGGTCCGGCAGACAGCAGATTCTTCGTCGCTATCGCTCCTCAGAATGGCAAGAACGTAGAAAACCGATGACAAGAATGTGGAAGACACTTTGGTAGTCGTTTCAGCTCCTCACAATTCTCGCCAGCTCCCAAATATTCCACGCCGCTTGCGCGCTCAGCAGTCCCCAGACACAGGCCTGAACCAGGCTGCGCGAGCGGGTCTCCAGCAAGTCCGCGCTTACTCCAGCGACAAATACGAACAGGAACGGCAGCGCCATGAATTGAAAGCCCAGACCGGGATAGTGCGGCGTGCCCACGGCGAGGAACAAGAACACCAGAGCCACCAGCAATGGAGCATGGTTGCCGAAATAACGCGCGCGCGGCCATGCGAGATAAGCGAGTAGCGCAGCCGGCGCTGCCACAAGGAGAGCCGGGCTGTTTTGCCCGAACTGCTCGATAACTTGGCGGTAGGCGGCGGGCATCGTGTACGCTCGCCAGGTGACACCGAAAAAGCTGCTCTGCCGCATGCCTTCCCACATGGCTCGGGCGTGGAAAAAGTACGAAGCGAAAAGCAGCACGAACGCCACCACGCAACTTGCCGCCAGAATTGCAACCGCGGCGGGCCGGCGGGTGGGCGCGAGATAAAGCATGAACGCTAACGCAAGCGGAATCACAATTACCAGCGAGAACTGCGCACCAATCGCCAAGACGAGTGAGAGTCCCAGCAGCGCAATGCGCCGCCAGTTCCACAGCACGACTTCGCGCGGAGCATATAGAGTGTGGGCCACCGCGATGGCGGTGAAGACCGCGCCAAACGCTCCCCAAGCCGCACCGATTTCCGGTTGCGCAAACCACAGCGCGCTGGTCCGGATAACAGCCGGCGAAAAAACGTACAACGTCAGCGCAATGTAGCCGCCTTGATTGCCGTAGAGCCGGCGGGAAACGTACCAGAGCGATGCTCCCAGCAGGACTCCGAACATCAGATAAGGCGTTCGCGCCAGCCATCCCCAGTAGCGCATCGATTCCAGCGGCAGAGGGCCCGGCCACAGCAGAAGCGGCGCGGAGGCGGTCAGGTACCACAACGGCGAGTGATCGCGGTCGAACCCACTGCTGTTGCCAAGTTCTCGCTCATCCGATGGCTGATTCGCCAACGAAGTCTGATCGGCGGTTGCGCAATATGGCGTTCCGGCGATGCCTTGCCCACGCCATTGGCGGAGTCCCTGCTGGACGCGAAACATCTCAGCGCTATCCACCACTCCGGCGTGTACGGCGCGGTTCACCAGCCAGACACACTGCAACAGGAACACGGTCAACAGAACTCCCGCCAGCACCTGCGGATGGCCAAAGCGTTCGCGGGTAAAGAATTTGCCCATAAGGGAGCCCGAGTGTTTTACCATGTCTCGATTTGCCTGGGGGAATTTCCTCGTGGACCAACCGAGCACTGCCGAACCTTCATCGCCCGAGAGCAACGCAACCAGTACAGACTACACAACCATTCCACCGCCGACGCCTGATTCGGGCCTGCGAACGATTTTCTTCGGGCCGCACGGCCTGCGCGCGGGCTGGCGGCTGCTGCTTTATGCAGTCATGGTGGCTGCGCTGGGTATGGGACTCGGCGCCTTCGCCCACCTGGTACTGCCGCGCCATCTGGGAACACTGCGGTCAATGGTCGTCGGCGAGGTAATCGGGCTGGCCGCGGTCATGATTCCCGCCCTGGTGATGGCACGAATCGAAAAGCGTTCTTTCGGCGATTATGGCTTGCCACGTGGGAGCGCGTTCGGCAGCTTGTTCTGGATTGGAGCAGTGTGGGGGATTGCCGGGTTGACAGTCCTCATGCTGGCCCTGCGGGGGAGCAATGTCTTCTATTTCGGTGGAATCGTCATTCACGGCTGGCCGCTGTTCAAGTTTGCCGCGTTCTGGGCGGTGTTGTTCCTGGTTGTAGGTTTCTTTGAGGAGTTCATGTCCCGCGGCTATACCCAGTTCACTCTCACCCAGGGGATTGGCTTCTGGCCCGCTGCCGCAGTTATGTCGGTAGCATTCGGAGCGATCCACTTGGGCAATCAGGGGGAGGACAGGATTGGCGCACTCGCCGCCGCGGCGATCGGACTATTCTTTTGCCTGACCCTCCGCCGCACCGGCGATCTGTGGTTTGCTGTTGGCTTTCACGCCGCATGGGACTGGGGCGAGACTTATCTTTACTCGGTGCCAAACAGCGGCGTGGTGGCTCCCGGGCATTTGCTGAGTTCTTCTTTCCACGGCTCGAAATGGTTGACAGGCGGGTCAGTGGGGCCGGAGGGCAGTCTGCTGGTGTTCGTGGTGATTGCGCTGCTGTGGATTGCCTTTCATCGGACTTTTCCCGAGGTGAGATATCAGATCGACAAACGCCAGCTGACGGCGTGAGTTCGATATCCTTCGCTAAGTCTGGTCATCATGATGCTTGTGATCAAGATTGTCATCCCGACCGGAGCCGGAGCGCTAGCGACGGCGCAGCGGAGGGACCTGGCGTTCGCGAGTCCTTCGGAACTAGACACTAGCTCGCAGCGTTTGCCGGAGCGTTCTTTCGGCGGAACGGAAATAGCGTAAGTGCGGCCCAGCGCACGATCCGATAACTCGCCGCCAGACCCAGTAGGATGGTTCCGAGCCACAGCACCGCGGCAGGCAAGTAGAAGATCACAGTCGCCATGGCGGAGGCATAGTCCCCAAGCCCGGTCAGCCCGTCGTGCGCCGCCTGCTTCAACTGATAGATCGGCCGCCAGTGCAGTCCGAAGACTTGAGTCTCGGCCTCAGCGCGCAGCGAGACCGTGATGGCAACAGTTTCCACTTGCTTGGAAAGCGCATCGAACTCCGCCTGCTGCTGCTCGATTTCGCCGCGGACTTCGTTGAGTTTGTCGCTGACTTCGAGCGTGTCCGAGACTGTCGAGGCATGTTTCAAGATCGAGAGGTATTGCGCCTCTTCCGCGCGCAGATTGCGCAGACGCGCCTCCTGGTCGACGTACTGCTTGGTGACATCCTGCGCGTCGAGCCTTTCATTTTCCACCCGGAGGCCGAGCTGGCGAATTTCCGCCCGCACTTCTTCGAAGCGCGCCGTGGGAACGTGGATGGTGAGCGAGGCGTTGGTAGCATCCTGCTCGCCGCTGACTTGCGAAGTCTCGACGAAGCCGCCGACGCGGCCGGCGAGCTGGCGAATTTTCTCCGCGGATTCGGCGGGGGTTTTTACTACCAGGTCCAAAGTGTCGGTGCGCACCATCTTGCGGTCGGCGGGGACTTCGCGCGGCATGGCTGGGGGAGTAGCGGAGAGACCGGCTACCATGAGGGGGCCGGTGCCAGGAACACCGCCGACTACGCCCCCAGCAATCCGCCGGACTGCTTTCGCCGAGGGAAGGTGGGTTAGCAGGCGATCCTGGTATGACTCCAACTGGGTGTTCCCGGCCAAGCCTGTCGCCGCCGCCTGATGTGCGGCGCGCCGGGAGAGATTATAAGAAGGGAGGCCCAGATATAAAGCTGCGACGCCTACCGCCGCGAGCCCCGCTATTTTGATCCACTTGGTATATTGTTCACCGCCCGACTTCGAAGGAGTCTGCATATGATGAACCTCCGTGGCTCCCGCCAAAATGTTAGAACCGGCGCTGGAGAGTTTTGTTCCCGGCGCTCTTCATGGAATGAACGGGGATGGAAAGCGGTCTTGCAGGACAATTCTTGGCGTGGGAAAAGAGGGCAGCGCGGCATCTCTCGCCTGCAAGAGCGTCGTATCAGGGCACGCCTTTACGGCGTGCCATCTCGAGCTCCGAAAAGCCTGGTCCGCGCCGATGAGGCGCCAAGAGTTAGCGGCTGCGCTTTATGTGCTTCCGAACCCAATCGGCTAGATTCCTCTCGGAAAGACGTCCAGCCGCCAGTTGAGTAATGACCTCGACCGCCTCCACCTGATCCACCGACAACTCGAAACCATTGAGAGCAAGAAATAAACCGATGGCTAAGAACCCGGCGCGCTTGTTGCCGTCATTGAAGGGATGGTCCCGCACGAGGCCGAAACCATAGGCAGCGGACAAGCGAGCCAGGTCGGCATCGGGTTCGTAAGCGTCCACGTGACGCGGGCGGGCGAGCGCAGCATCGAGAGCCCCCTCGTCGCGCAAACCCGGCAGGCCACCGTGCTCCGCCAGCGTCTCTTCATGCAGCAAGAACAGCGCCCGCCGGTCAATCCAGCGCCGACGCTTCACTTTGCTAAAGCTCGAAACGTCTCGCGGTACTTGGACATGAAGGCGCGACCCTTGGTCAGTTGCCGCTCGACTTCGGGGTCGTAGGGAGTGAGTAGATAGCCTTCGGACGTTTCCACCGCGAACAGGGCGTCGTTCTTCTTGACCTTCATGCGGGCGAGCATTTCCTTGGGGAGAAGGACTCCCGTGGATGTGCCGACGGAACGAAGTTTTAATTTCATGTCAATAGACATTATAATCCGGTCGAAAGCTCGGCGACAACCTACTGCGTGGTCGTGCCGCCAGCGTGGCGCCGCTAGTTCCATATTTATGGCATATCTGCGACAATTGGTTTGTATATGAAAACGGCATCGGTTCGCACGACAGTCGACATCCCCGCCCCGCTCTATCGCAAGCTAAAGGAGCAAGCCGCCGCCAAGGGCAGTTCTGTCCGCGAGCTGGTTTTGGCCGGAGTGCGCAGCGTGCTTTTGCAAGGCGTACGCCCGAAACCGAAGAAGGTGCAATTCCCGCTTATCGTTTCAGAGGGCCCTAAAGTAGATATAGGCGCCGACGATGTCTACCAACACGTTGAATTTCCTTGACGCCAATGTCTGGCTGGCCCTTCTCTGGAGCCGGCACATTCATTCGGAAACGGCCCGAGAGTGGTTCGAGCGGGCAGCCGAAGAACAATTCTTCTTCTGCCGCTTTACGCAGCTTACGATGCTTCGGCTGTTAACCACTGAACAAATCATGGGAAAAGACACCAGGAGCATGTCCCAGGCGTGGGGAATTTGGGACCGCGTTTGGTCCGACAACCGCATTGTGTTCCTGCCTGAGCCGGATGACCTGGAAAGAGACTTTCGTTCGCGCTCGCGATTAACCAGCGCTTCTCCAAAAGTATGGGCCGATGCCTATCTTCTGGCCTTTGCTTCGGTAGCAGGATTGAAGTTTGTGACTTTTGATCGGGCGCTGAAGGCAAAAGGCGTGGACGTGCTAATACTCTGATCGATTCCAGATCGAACTGCGTGGCCGGGTCGGAGACCCGGCCACACACGAGCCGATCAGATATCCAGATTCTTCACATCCAGCGCGTTCTCTTCGATGAACTTGCGGCGGGACTCGACGTCTTCGCCCATCAGTGTGCTGAAGATGGTTTCGCAGGCGGCCAGGTCTTCGAGCTTCACGGAGAGCAGCGTGCGGCGCTCCGGGTCCATGGTGGTTTCCCAGAGCTGCTGTGAGGTCATTTCGCCGAGGCCTTTGTAGCGCTGCACGATGTAGTCCTTGCGGCCTTCAGCCAGCACGTATTCGAACAGCTCGCGCGCCGTGTTCTTCTCGACGACTTGCGGTTCGCCGGATCGCTTTCTGGGCGCGGATTTCGCGAGCTTCTTTTCGGATTTGCCGGCGTCTTCATTTTCTGAGGCGCTCAACTCTTCCTGGGAAGTTTCTCCCGAAACCTCTTCCGGCACTTCCGATTCCGAATCGTCCGAAGCCGCGCCGGCCTTGCCATTCGACGCGGCGGACTTGGCAATCGTCTCCACCACGAAGGGCGGCTCCATGTACATTTCGATTTGCTTGTACTTGGAGATCAGCTGGCGGCACTCGGGGCTCGAGGCCAACTCCCAGCTGATCACATGCTCGGCGCCCTGGGAGTTCACGAACGCGACTTCCCAGAGATTGTGTTCTTCGTCGAATTTCGATTCCACGCTCTTGAACTTGCGATCTTTCTCCAGCTTCTTCAGTTCGCGCTCTAGCTTCTCGATTTTCTTTGGCGGCGCCTTCTTCTCGCCTTCGAAGTCGGCGCGCTTGGAGAAATCGAGCCTGGGCAGCAGTTCGGTGACGCGCTCATCGCGCACCCGCTTGTCGACTTTCTCGAACAGCTTTAGATATTCGTCCAGCACATTCATGAAGCGGGAAAGATTCGCGCCCTCCAGCTTGGCGGCGCCTTCGCCGTAGCGCACCGACAGGCCTTCCGAGGCGCGCTTGACCAGGACCTTCACGTACTCGCGGTCGTCTTTGATGTACTGCTGCGACTTGCCCTTCTTGATGGAGTACAGCGGCGGCTGCGCGATGAAGACGTTGCCGCGCTTGATCAGCTCCTGCATGTGGCGGAAGAAAAACGTGAGCAGCAGGGTGCGGATGTGGCTTCCGTCCACGTCGGCGTCGGTCATGAGAATGATTTTGCCGTAGCGGACTTTGGACGCATCGAAATCCTCTTTGGAGATGCCGGTGCCGAGCGCCGTAATCATGGCGCGAATTTCCTCGTGGCCCAGCATCTTGTCGTAGCGCGCCTTTTCCACGTTGAGAATCTTGCCCTTCAGCGGCAGGATGGCCTGGAAGCGCCGGTCGCGACCCTGCTTGGCGGTGCCGCCGGCGGATTCGCCTTCGACCAGGAACAGCTCGCAGCGCTCCGGCTGGCGTTCGGAACAGTCGGCGAGTTTGCCGGGCAGGCCTCCGCCATCGAGCGCGCCTTTGCGGCGGGTGAGGTCGCGGGCTTTGCGGGCGGCTTCGCGGGCGCGGGCGGCGTCGATGGCTTTGTTGATGATCTTGCGCCCGACTGGCGGGTTCTGCTCGAAGAAACGCACCCAGGCGCTCGTTGACGAACGCCGTGACCATGCCGGCGATGTCGGAATTCAGCTTGCCCTTGGTCTGGCCTTCGAACTGGGGCTGCGACAGCTTGACGCTGATCACGGCGACCAGGCCTTCGCGCACGTCGTCGCCGGTGAGGTTTTCTTTTACGTCTTTGAACAGGCCCATCTGCTGGCCGGCGTAGTTGATGGTGCGGGTAAGCGCGGTGCGGAAGCCGGAGAGATGCGTGCCGCCGTCGACGGTGTTGATGTTGTTGGCGAAGCTGAAAACGGATTCCGAGTAGCCGTCGTTGTACTGCAGGCCAATCTCCATGGCCACGCCGCTGCGCTCGGCTTCCATGTAGATGGGCTTATCGTGCAACACCTGCTTGCCGCGGTTCAGATGCTTGATGAACTCGGCGATGCCGCCGTCGTACTTGAACTCGGTGCTCTTGGCCTCGCCGGTCTTCGCGTCGGTGGTGCGCTCGTCGGTGAGCGTGATCACCAGACCCTTGTTCAGGAAAGCCAGCTCGCGCAGGCGCTGCGCCAGTGTGTCGTAGTTGTATTCCGTCGCGGTGAAGATGGTTTTGTCGGGCATGAAGTGAACTTTGGTTCCGTGATTCTTGGAGGCTCCGGCCTTTTTCAGCTTGCTGGTGGGGTCGCCTTTCGAGTACGTCTGCTCCCAGGTGAATCCGTCGCGCCAGATTTCGAGATCGAGTTCTTCGCTAAGCGCGTTCACGCAGGAGACGCCGACGCCGTGCAGTCCGCCGGAAACTTTGTAAGAGTTGCTGTCGAATTTTCCGCCGGCGTGCAGCGTGGTCATCACCACTTGCGCGGCGGGAATTTTTTCGCCGTCGATGTCCATCGAGTCGACGGGAATGCCGCGGCCGTTGTCGACCACGGTGATGGAATTGTCGATGTGAATGGTGACTTCGATCTTGTCGGCGTGACCCGCGAGCGCCTCGTCGACGGAGTTGTCGACGACTTCATACACCAGATGATGCAGCCCGAGTTCGCCGGTCGAGCCGATGTACATCGCGGGACGTTTGCGCACCGCTTCCATGCCGCCCAGAACTTTGATGGAGTCCGCGGTGTAGTCGCCGTTACCCCCGTTAATCGGCGTGGGGGTTGCGTTTTTTGCTTTAGTTTCAGCTATGGGCGTGTTGATTTCTTTGGTCGCCATTCCGCTCCGTGAAAATGCCGGATTTCAACCTTGGCTGGCGCTACGGTTTCGCTATCCCGAAACAACCTCAAATTACTGAAATTACTATCACTTACGGCCTTGGAAGATAGTACAAATTATAGCATAGAAACAGCGGATTTTCGCGCCCGAAACTGGCTCGATAACTGCTGATTTTGGAGGCATTTCCCGGAATGGGAAGGCCTACTTCTTGGGCGGGGAAGAAGGCGTTGCGGAAGAGTGCGGGGAGGCCTTCTGCGGGGCGCTGAAACTCAGTCCTTCCAATAACTTCTGCACCTCGTCGTCGCTGTCTCCGATGAAGGTGAATGACACGACGTACCCCTTCTGCAGCATGACCAGGGTGGTCTGGTGCGCGGTCGACTGCCCGATTTCTTTGCTGAAATCGGCGCGCGCCAGAGGCTTGGCGCCGACGGCGAACTGCGTACGGCTCGTCGATTATCTTGAGGCCCTTGGCCGCGGTGACTTCTTCGAGCGGACCGAAATAATCTGCGGCGGTCTTCAATCCTGGATACGAGGAAACGCTCTCCGCCGCAATCAGCAGGCCCGAGTTGATGGTCGAGTCCTCGACCTCGGGCGGGCGCTCGAAGACAGCCAGCAGGACCAGGCCCTGGGAAGGGTCTTTGGAGTCGTCGCGCATGCGGTCGGTGCGATCCACCCAGCCGTAGGGGATTTTGTAGGAGAAGCCGAAGGAAGGATTGCGATAGAGGCCGTCATGAAGACTGCCCTGCTGCAGATACCGCTGAGCGCAGCTCGCCTGGTGCTGAGGGTAGCGATCTGTGCCGGGCAGTTGCAGAGTTCGACCGAGAGCAAGCAACGCGGGGCAAATAATTGCAATCGGAGTCAGGCGGGATGACGGCGTCACATGGTCATGATACCGCGGCCCGATTCCCCCGACTTTCAGACGTCTCAGGCGGCGGTTAATGCTTTCAAGATCAAAATATTCCGGATCGAACCCCTCGCCTAGCCATTCCTTCTTGTCTTCATATTCCGGATGCCGGGTGATCCGAAGATGATTTCCAGCGAGTATCCTCGTAGCCATACGGTCCGCCACAGTCCTCGGCGGGCAACTGCGCGCGCCCCCCAGGTCAACGAACCTCGCCTGCGGCGCTCTCCGCAATCGCCTCCACGCGGATTTCATGTTCCCAACCGTCGCCCATATCGTATTCATAGAGAAAGCGGGCGCCCTTACGGGAAGCTACATCTTCCAGCGTCACTCTCTTTGCGTTGCCGACCCTCTGGTCATAATCTGCCCATTCTCCAACGCCCTCGCCATATTGCTCCCGCCCAAACTTGAGAGATACAGGTGGTAATTCTCCCACCCCATGGCGATCTGAATGATTCTGTGACAGTTTGGCCAGCGTGACGTCTCCCGGCACCACAACACAGCGCCACACATCAGGCGCGATTTCTTTCAGAGCAATTCGAAGTTGATAGTCATTCATGAGGCAGTCCAGAACGGTAAGAGCTTCAGCACTTCTATTACGCCGCCTTCCCTGCCACCGGCTGCGCGCAGTATGAGCAGCGCCGGGCGTCGATAGGAATCTCGCTCAGGCATTCGGGACACTTCTTCGTCGTGGGATCGGCGGGTGCCGGGGCCTTGCGCATGCGCGATACGAGAGCGTTGACCGGCGTGATCACGAAGAAATACACCGCTGCCGCGACCAGCAGAAACGCAACCGCCGCGTTTAGGAAGTCTCCGACGGGAAAAGCGGTGCCCCGGATTGTGAATGCGATGGCGCTGAAATCCGGCTTGCCGACAAGCACCGCCAGAAACGGCGTGAGCAGGTCTTTGGTGAATGCGGCCACCACGCCGCCAAAGGCCGCGCCGATGACTACGCCAACCGCCATGTCGATTACGTTGCCGCGCAGGATGAATTGCTTGAAGCCGCTAAGCATTGGTCCTCCTCGACTTTACGACGGCGCAAGCCTAGCGCTTTGGCGGAGAGTGGTCAAGGCCCAACACGCAGGGGCGGACACCTTCGTCCGCCCGCTCGGCGGGCTGAAGCTCGCGCCCGAACGAAGGCGTCCGGGCCTACGTGGACTTAGCTTACTGCTGTTGTAGCTTAGGCTCGGCCGCGTCCTTCGATTGCAGCACGAACTTGACGTTGCGCTGGCGATTGAGGCTGGCCGTCTGATACAAGTCCACGGCGTCCAGCGGAAAGACTTTCTGCTCACCCTCCGCCGATATGCAGTGGACCTGGCCGCCCTGCACCCAGTACTCGCGTGCCAGATACGCTTCGCCGCCCGTCATCGCGAGGACGGTTAAAGTCGGCTCTGGCATTGCTTGAGGCGCGGGTTGAGTCGCTGGCGGCGTAGAAACAGGAGCCTGCTGCGGCGCCGGCTGGCTGTAGCTGATCCGCAGCACCTGTGGCTCTTCTTGAAGCGAGGCCGAGGCCGGGCGGAAGACCGAATATGCCGAAGTGTGATACGCGCTGGGGCTTGCCCACGGCGGCATGGGCACGTTGTGGGCGGAGAGGTTGGGAACCTCAACGTCCTCCATCAGGCGCAAAGAAAGGCGGGTCTCGCCCTTCAGCGCGGGATAGGGACCGCGGTTGGCCAGGGTGATGATCTTGATCGGCCAGAGAATGGGGATCGCCCACTCCACGCTGTCGCGCACAGGATGGCCCTTGCCGTGGATTTTGCCCTCGGCATCGACCTTCATGTGCGGGCTGGTGGTGAGCTTGGCGGCGAGGGGATATATCTCCGCGCCGGGAAGGATCAGGCGGTCAAACTCGATTTGCATCCATCCTTTGCCGACCAGGTGCCCGGGGCTCTTGGCGTCTTCGAGGTGGCCGCCGAGTTCGGCGCCGCGGGGAAACAGCGGGCGCCCGAAGGCTCCCACCGGCCCGAGATGGCAAAGAACGGGGTCTCCGATCTGAACCGTCTTGGGAGAAAAGTTAGGCTCGCTGACCGTACACGACAAAAGCGTTCCGGCTGGAATGATTTCTCTGGTCGCTGCCTGGCTGGCTGGAACTATCGCAAAGGTAGAGACAACGAGGGTAAGAAGCAGGGACTTGCCGGGCATAAGGCCTCCTTGGGGCAACTGATATCGAAGGAGCACTCCCCAAATCCGTGCGGGAAAATATAGCATGGGAAGAGGAGGGCTGCAGGGAAAAATGGCGAGGGGATGAGGTTGGAATCGGAAATCGGGAACCTCCGGATGAGGACCTTATAGCTGGGACGGAAGGATTCCCCCTACACACCTAGCCGTGACCTATCAAGGATTCTCCCAAACAGAAGTTCGCTGATCTTACGAGCAACTTCCATGCCGTCGAAGTAAAGCGGATTCTTCGTATCACACCATTTCGCAAGTTGTTTCGTTGTTGAAATGCTAATGTAGGGAGGCTCACTATTCAGCAGTTCGTTTCTTAGTTTTACCGCCAGGCTGCTGTCGATTCTTCGCTTTCCTGCACTTTCGAATTCTCTTATCAGCTCCCCTAAGAGGGTCGGGCTGAACGTGGTATCCAGCACATACATAGCCGCACCCTTCGGGCGGGTTACGGGCGGCGTCCGAGATTCGCTAGGCGCTCCCTCCCTTACCGGCTCGGAAGTGAAGCTCTCTTTGTAATCGTGGCGGGCGGCAGCTTGTCGGAATTGGGCTTCATGAATCTCGGTGTACTCAATCCCGATCCGGTCAAGGAACTCTCTGACGGAGTTGGGAATCTGCGGAGCAACCAACCACATAAGAATGTTCGTTACGCCACGATGCTGGAGTTCATCTTTGTACTTAGCCAGTTGCGAGGCATCTTCGTACTTAGCAACCCGCGCCTTAAGTTCCATTAGGACATTCGTGCCATGGGGGTCACTAAACAAAAGGTCGAATCTGCCAACCTCAGCAAAGCTTTGCTGTCTGCCTTTCAACTGCAGACCGGCACCGCGAAAAAAGTCCTCAGTGAACCGCGCAATTAACTCTTCCATATCTCGCTCAAGCATGTCGCATTCCCTGGTGGACGAAGAACAATAGCATTGTGCCAATCCACGAGCAACCGCCAACTAAAAAGGCACCCCGAAAGGTGCCCTGTGCGATCCAATCCGGCCTTGTCCTCAGATCCGCATCGGCATAACGATATAGCGGTACTTGTAATCCTCGCCCTCGGCGGGGCGGAGTTGGCCGGCGGATTGGGCGTCTTTTAGTTCCAGTCTTACGTCGCCGGCGCCTACCGCTTTCAGGAAGTCGATGAGGTACTGGGCGTTGAAGCCGATGGTCATGCGGGTCGCCGTTGTAGTCGGTTTCGAGCGAGTCTTCGGATTCGCCGGTTTCGGTGGAGGAGGCGGAGAGCTTCAGTTCGCCTTTTTCCAGCTTCAGGCGGACGGCGCGGGAGCGCTCGTCGGCGAACTGGGCTACGCGGGAGATGGCCTGGCGCGAAATCGTCGCCGTGCAGGACGATGCTCTTGTTGTTGTCCTTGGGCAGAACCGCTTCGTAGTTGGGGAACTGGCCGGTGAGCTGGCGCGAGGTCAGCAGGCGCGGGCCGATGCGGAAGAAGAGCGTCGATTCGTCTTTGGCGAAGTCGATGGTCTCGGCGTCGGTCGAGTCGAGCAGCGACTTCAGCTCGTCCATGCATTTCTTCGGGACCAGCGTCTTCATCTCGCCGGAGATGCCTTCGAAGTTTTCTCCGCTGCGCTCGATGTGGGCCAGGCGGTGGCCGTCGGTTGCGACCATGGTGATCGACTCCGGCTTCAGCACCATCAGCGCGCCGTTCAGGGTGTAGCGCGATTCTTCATTCGCAATGGCAAAGCCGGTTTTCGCGATCAGGCCGCGCAGCACTTGCGACGGGAATCTTCACCACGCCCGCGGTGGGAAACGGCGGCAGGCTGGGGAAATTGGAGCGCGCCATGCCCACCATTTTGGTATTCGAGCGGCCGCAGCGGATGCTGACCCAGTGATTCTCCAGCAGCTTGATGGTGATGTCGGCGTCGGGCAGCAGCTTGACGTAGTCGTGCAGCTTGCGCGCCGGGATGGTGCAGGAGCCTTCCTTTTTGACCTTCGACGTCGCAGGAGGTGCGCAGGCTGAGATCGAGGTCGGTGGCGGTGAGCGAGAGCTTGTCGCCGGAGGCTTCAAAGAGATAATTCGAGAGGATGGGGATCGTGGTCTTGCGCTCCACCACCCCTTGCGTCGCCGTCAGCTCGCGCAAGAGCTCAAACTTGCTGACCGTGATCTCCATCGTGGATGTCCCTACCGCTGACGCCAGAGCTTCTGCCGGCATAATGCCGACTCCCCCGTCACGCTTACCACTTTATATCAAGAGACATCAACTGCGAAAGACCGCTGCAGGGCGCTAAAGGACGCGACTTTCCGGGCGAAGGCTTCGTGGCTGGGAACGCTCGTGCCCTGGTTCGGGCCCACAAAAACCAATCAACCACTAAGGGCACTAAGGCACACAAAGGAAAGACTACCCGCCCAACTGCTCGGTCATCTTGTTCAGCAGCCGGTTCAAATCCTTGTCCGTCTTGCGCAACTGTTCGATCTTTTCAACCGAGTGCAGCACCGTGGTGTGGTGCTTGCCGCCGAATTGGCGGCCGATCTCCGGCAGCGAGGCCTCGGTCAGATGCTTGGCCAGGTACATGGCGATCTGGCGCGGATAGACGATGGCGCGGGAGTTGTTCTTGGCCTTGATCTCGACCAGGCGCAGGCCGAACTGCTCGGCAACCGCTTTCTGAATGGACTCGATCGTCACCTTGCGGGCCTGCGAGTCGATGAAATTCTTGAGCACCTGCTGCGCGTAGGGCAGAGTGATCTCGGCGCCGATCAGCGAGGAGTGCGCCACCAGGCGAATCAGCGCGCCTTCCAGCTCGCGGACGTTGGAGCGGATGTTGGACGCGATGTAGAGCGCCACGTCGGTCGGCAGCGTGACCTTTTCCTGCTCGGCTTTCTTCTGCAGAATCGCGACTTTGGTCTCGAGATCGGGCGGCTGGATGTCGGCGATCAAGCCCCACTCGAAGCGGCTGCGCAGGCGGTCTTCGATCTCGGCGAGTTCCTTCGGCGGGCGGTCGCTGGCGATCACGATCTGCTTCATCGACTCGTGCAGCGCGTTGAAGGTGTGGAAGAACTCTTCCTGGGTGCGCTCTTTTTGCGCCAGGAACTGGATGTCGTCCACCAGCAGCACGTCGACGTTGCGGAACTTGTCGCGGAAGCTGGTCATCTTGTCGTAGCGCAGCGAGTTGATCATCTCGTTGGTGAACTTCTCGCTGGAGATGTAGCAGATGGCGGCTTGCGGCATCCGGCGCCGGATCTCGTGGCCGATGGCCTGCATCAGATGGGTCTTGCCCATGCCGACGCCGCCGTAAAGGAAGAGCGGGTTGTAAGCCTTGGAGGGGCGCTCGGCGACGGCCTGGCAGGCGGCGTGCGCGAACTGGTTGGCGCTGCCGATGACGAAGGCGTCAAAGGTGTAGCGCGGATTCAGTTGCGCTGCGCCGTCCCAGTCGAAGCGGGCCTGCGAACCGGGGCTGGGCACGGGAACCGGGGCGTGGGCGGAGAGACCGCCGTCATGGCGCACGGGCGTGGCATGCCGGATCGTCCTCGGGGGTTACGAACTGCACGTCCTGGTACTCCAGCCCAAGGTTGTCGAGCGCTTCCTGAATCAGGTCGGCGTACCGGTCGCCGACTTTGCGGTACTCCGCGGTCGGCACGCGCACGAAGAGGATTCCGCCGCTGGCATGGCTGTAGCGAGTGGGCTTCAGCCAGGTATCATAGGACTGCCGATTGATCTTTTTTTCCAGCGCATCGAGGATGCGGAGCCACGGATTGGGAGCGAGACTCGGAGTAGGAACAGACATAATAAATTCTTTGCCGGTCGCCGCTACGGGGTCAGCGTCCGCTATCAACCCTTTATAAAAAGGAATTTTTTCGTTTCCAGCGGAGCAGCCTTTCTGTCGGCGGTCCCGGTGGCCCTGGAAAAAACTTAGTAGCTGGATCAGTCCGGCATACTAGCACAAAAAAATCAGGCGCGCGGAAATTGTCGTTGGAGAATGTTTCTTCGGCTCTCTGATTCAGAACCCGAAACCGCTTTCTGTCAAGTGTTGAAAATATAACTGCCGCGCGCGTGGTGCAATGCGGAGTTTTCGATCCCAGCTATCATAAGCGCTGCGCAGACGTATGCGCAAACCCCTTGTCCCGCAAGGCTTCCATGGGAGCACAGCGATTTCTCTTTGCATCGGAGGAGAATCGATATTTTCGTCGGTTGATATTAGTGAAAAAATATTGGCGCGCTCGGCCGACAGAAAACGTTTTGGAAGATGCCAGATCTGACAAATGGAATTGGTTGCGACTGTGCACGATTTTATGGCGTGCGCGTGAGCGGCAATTTGCCGACTTCACGCTGCATTCTTTCGCCGCCCGTCGCTCCAATTTCGATCAAACGGAACTGGTTCGTCTTGCGCCCGAGCGAAGGCAGATTTCTCGCTCCGCTCGGAGACTGTTGACGAAACGCAGTGGCCTCGTCGAGTAACTGCCTTTGCTCCGGTTGGGGAGCTGATTCGCTCGGAATGACAAAATTTGATCGGCCTCAGCCGTCTGGAACCCGCTGGCGCCGCGTTTGCCCGCCTGCGCAGGGTCATTTATACTTTTCGCTTACTCAAAACCGACTGTCAGAGTCAGGAGCAACGATTTTTCATGCCCAAGCGAACGTTCCAACCTAACCGGCGTCACCGCTCGAAGACACACGGATTTCGCACCCGTATGAAGACCAAGAGCGGACAGGCCGTCATCTCGCGCCGGCGCGCCAAGGGCCGCAAGCGCGTGTCCGTAAAGCCTGGTTTTCGTGAGTAACTTTTTCGTGAGTAACTTTTTCGTGGATAACTTCTCCGTGAATGGCTTTCCGGCCTGGCGATGGTTGGGAGCCGCCAACCGACTTGGATCGTGACCCGTGAGCGCCGTTGCTCCTAACAAAAGCGCCCTTTCGCCGGATGCCGGAAGCCGGAAGGGGTTTCCGCGCAGCGCCCGTCTGCTCCGGCATGCGGACTTCGAGCGGGTGTACAAGCAAGGTCGGCGTCACTTTGCCGCTCATATGACGGTGTTTTATTTGCGCCGGGGCGAAGGCGAAGGATTCCGAGTGGGCTTTACGGTTGGACGAGCATTGGGCGGCGCGGTCGAGCGCAATCGCATGAAGCGCCGTTTGCGCGAAGCGGTGAGACGGCGCCAGCAGCGCGCAAACGCTCCGGTGGACGTGGTGATCAATCCGAAAAAGTCGCTGCTGACGGCCGATTTTACCGCCGTGCTGCAGGAAGTCGAGCGGGCGTTTGGCGTGATCCAGCAGAAACTGGCGGACCATCGCTAGAGATAGTGTCGAGCTATCGAGAAGCCGGCGTTCGAGGAAAGTCTTTGCCGATGAGACAGGCTGCCAAGAGGATCGTGCTGCAACTGCTCCGCGGATACAAGTGGATGATTTCGCCGATGCTTCCCCCAGCCTGCCGCTATATACCTACCTGCTCGGAATATGCCATGGAGGCAGTGGAGCGTTACGGCGCCTTGCGCGGCGGCGCCAAGGCAGCCTGGCGGGTGCTGCGGTGCCATCCGCTAGGCGGCGGAGGCTACGATCCGGTGGCGCGGGATCACGGGGACCAAACGGCCACGCAAGCAAGCTTGGACCAGCCCGCGTTAGCGCCGATGGAACGGTTACGATAAGGATCCACCTTGGCAGAGTTTCGCAACCCACAAAACGAACCTGGAATGGAGAAGCGGCTGTTGCTCGTCTTCGCGCTTACCTTCCTGGTGATCGTGCTGTTTCAGCCGCTATTGAAGAAATATCTGCCGCAGCCGCCAACTTCCCCGGCACAGAACCAGCAGCAGGCGCAACCGCAACCGCAGGCCCCGCCACCGCCGGCTCCGGCAAACAACCCGGCCCCGGCCGCAGCACAGTCCAAGACGCGAGGTTCGGCGCCAGCCATGGTGCAAGCGGCGGCGGAATCTGAAACCATCGTCGAAAACGACCTTTACCGCATAACTTTCAGCAATCACGGCGGGCTGGTCAAATCCTGGGTGCTAAAGAAGTACGACGATGAGAAAGGCCAGCCGCTTGATCTGGTAAACTCCGCGGCCGCGGCGAAGTATGGCTACCCGCTTTCGCTATGGACCTACGATGAAACGCTGCGGAACAAACTGAACTCCGCGTTGTACGTTTTGGCCTCCGATCATATGGTCAAGGTGGAACAGATCGGCGCCAAACTGACCGCACCGGCAGACTTCACCTTCGAATACGCCGACCAGGACGTGACCGTCCGCAAGACCTTCCACTTCGACAACACCTATGTGGTGCGACTCGAGACCTCCGTAATAGCCAACGACCACCCGATTGCCGCACTTCCTGCGTGGCCCGCCGGCTTCGGCGACCAAACCACGCTGGCCGGCTACCATTCCGGGCAGATCGAGTACCAGTACAACAACGAAACCCAGCGCCTGGCCATCAAGAAAATCAGCGGCGGAAATACTCTGCGCGGCCCCTTCGATTGGGCAGGAGTTACGGAACCATATTTTGCGGCGCTTTTCCTTCCGGACGATCCTCAGGGCGCGCATCTGATCCTCCTGCGCAACTCTGTGGAGATCCCAAAGGATCCGCAGAAGCCATCCGAAACAACGCCCGTGGATGTGCTGGGCGTGGCGATGGGCAATCCTGCGGGAACCACCCGCGAGCGAATTTACGCGGGACCGAAATCGCTGCAAGTGCTCGAATCCGTCCCCGTCCCTGGCATCGATGACGCACCCAAGGATTTGCGTTCGGTGGTGGACTTTGGCTTTTTCGGAGTGATCGCCCGGCCGCTGTTTATCTGGCTGCGCTGGACCTATCAGCACTGGATCCCGAACTGGGGCTGGGCTCTGGTGCTCCAGACTCTCATCATTGCCGTGGCGCTTTTGCCGCTTCGCATCACGCAAATGAAGTCGGCATTGAAGATGCAGAAGGCGGCTCCACAAATCAAGGCGATCCAAGAGAAGTACAAGAAATACAGCATGCGCGATCCGCGCAAGCAGGATATGAACAAGGAGATTTCCGAGTTGTACAAGCGGGAAGGCGTAAACCCGGTGGGCGGCTGTCTGCCCATGCTCATTCAGTTGCCGTTTCTGTGGGCTTACTACAAGATGCTGGGCAGCGCCATCGATCTGCGCCACGCGCCCTGGCTCTGGATCCACGATCTCTCTTCGCGGGATCCGTATTTCATACTGCCGATCGGCATGGTCATCAGCATGATCGCGATTCAGAGGATGACCCCGCAGGCCGGCATGGACCCCTCGCAGCAAAAGCTGATGACCTGGACCATGCCATTGATGATGGGCTTTATTTTCTATAATCTGCCTGCGGGCTTGAATTTGTATTACGCGGAGAGCAATGTTATTTCCGTGGCGCAGCAGTGGATTATGAACCGTACCAGCCTGGGCCAAGAGATGCGCGACATGGCGGCGAAGAGAGCGCGGAAGAAAGACAAGAACGACAAGTAGCTCAGCACTTAGCACTTAGCCAAAGGCGCTTAGGGATGGCGGCATTTTCCGCAACGGCCAAATGCTAAGTGCTTCTGTGGAGGCTTTCAAATTTCGTGTCAATCCCTGACAAGATCGCTGCTGCCAAAAAGATCGACGAACTCCTGCGCGGCGTTGTGACTCATGGCGGCCTGCGCCTAAAGTACCGCATTACGGTTGATCCTCCGCTGGCCGAAGAGCGCGATTGGGAAAGGCCGGAAATCATGGTTGAGCTGGCCGGGCCTGACTCAACGCTGCTCCTGGAGCGGGGCGGCGAACTGCTTCGTTCGCTCGAACTGCTGGCGCTGGAGATGCTTCGACTACCCGGCAATCAGCACGAGAAGATTTGCTTCGACTGCATGAACCATCGCGGCTTGCGCCTGGAGGAACTTCGCCTGGCGGCGAGTGTCGCCGCCGAACGGGTGCGCAAGAATGGCACGCCCTACGAGTTCGCGCCGATGTCGTCACGGGAGCGGCGAATCGTTCACCTGGCTTTGCGCGATGACGCCGACCTGCGCACGGAAAGTGAAGGCGAGGGCCTGCGCCGATATGTCGTGGTCTATCCCAAGGACTACAAGCCGGCCGGCAAGGCCGTGCGTAAGACGCTGCCGTAGTGTGGCGCGGGCACTCCTGCCCGCGAGCGAGGAATCAGCCGGATTCTGACGGTCCACCAGACTGCTAACCTTGCGGGCAGGGGCGTCCGCGCTACACTTTCCCCGTGAACCTAGATGACACCATCGTTGCCGTCGCCACACCTCCGGGACGAGGCGGGATTGGCGTCGTGCGTCTGGCGGGTGCAGAAGCCAAGGCCATCGCTCTACCGATGCTCCGCCTCAAGCATGACCTGGAGCGGGGTCGCGCAATATTCGGCGAGCTATTAGATCCGTGTGGCGCGGGCGCCCTCGCCCACGCCAATGCCGACACCAACTCAAACCCCGAAGTTCCATCCGCCGCAGACATTTCGCGGCCGGGGGCGGCCGCACCACACCATCGCGAACGCATCGACGAAGTTGTAGTCACCTATTTCGCCAAGCCACACTCCTACACTACCGACGACATCATCGAAATCTCCGCGCACGGCTCGCCGGTAGTCCTGCGCCACATCGTCGAGCTGGCTTTGGCCCGCGGCGCGCGCCTCGCCGAGCCCGGCGAGTTCACCATGCGCGCCTTCCTCAACGGCCGCATCGACCTTGCCCAAGCCGAAGCTGTCCGCGACCTCATCGAGTCGCAGACACTGTATCAAGCGAAAGTCGCCGCCCAGCAATTGGAAGGCGCGCTCTCGCGCCGCCTGCAACCCATCAAGAAAAAGCTGGTGGAGCTGATCGCGGTGCTCGAAGCCGGAGTTGACTTTGCCGAGGACGACGTTTCTGTACTTCCGGCCCCGCAGATTTTGGCCCGCATCTCAGACGTCCGTGCTCCGCTCGAAGAACTCGCCCGTTCCTTCGCCTATGGGAAGATCGTCCATGAAGGCCTGACGCTGGCCATTGTCGGCCGCCCCAACGTCGGCAAGTCGAGCCTCTTCAACCGGTTGGTCGAGCGCGAGCGGGCCATCGTGACGGCGACGCCTGGCACCACTCGCGATCTGGTGAGTGAAACCGTTGCCATCGGGGGAATTCCGGTCCAGCTCGTGGACACCGCCGGCATACGCCGCGCGCTCGACGAAGCCGAGAGCATCGGCATTCGCAAGTCGATGGAGGCCCTGGCCGACGCCGACCTAGTTCTGGTTGTGCTCGATGTCTCGACGCTGGTTTCTGCCGAAGACAGCGAACTGCTTGGCTTAGTGTCACAAAGGCCGGCAATTCTGGTGGAGAACAAGGTTGACGTGCTCAGCTCTCAGTTTGAAGTTGTCAGTTCTCAGTTGCCGCGGGTACGTACCTCGGCCATCACCGGCGAGGGTATCGCCGAACTCCGCGCCCAGATTCTGCGGCACATTGGCGGCGAATCTGGCGCTTCAGGGGAAACTGGATTCCTCACCAACCTGCGTCACCAAAGGCTGGTCGGAGAATCGCTGGCGGCGCTCGACGCAGCTCAGCGAGCTGTGCGAGACCGAATTCCCCACGAGATGCTTCTGCTCGATCTCTACAACTCCCTCCGCCCTCTCGACGAGATCACCGGCGCCACCACCACCGATGACATCCTCAACCTGATCTTCAGTACTTTCTGCGTTGGAAAATAATCAGCAGAAGGGAATTCGCTCATTTCGATAATCTGGCCAAGGCTTCGCGAAACATGCTCTCGAACGATCCATTCTTGCTGGCCGCTGCCAGAGTTCGCTCCGCCGCAGGCCGTTGATAGCCTAAGTTCACAAGTGCGGACAAGACGTCTTCTTCCACGGCTGTCATCGCCGGCACAGCGGCCATTTCCCCGGCTGCGGCTTGGGGCAACTTGTCGCGCAGCTCGAGCACCATGCGTTCAGCGGTCTTCCGGCCGATTCCTGGAATGCGCGTGAGCCGGGCAATATCGTTGCCGCGGATGGCGCCAATCATCTCGTCTGCCGGCATGCCGCTCAGAATCGTGATGGCCAGCTTCGGCCCGATGCCGCTGACCGTGATCAGCTTCTCAAACAAGGCCTTTTCAGCCGAGCGGAGGAAACCGTAGAGTGCGAGCGAGTCCTCGCGCACATGAGTATGAATGTGCAGCGCCACTTCGCCGCCAACGTTCGGCAGATCGGAGAACGTAGGCACGCTGATGGTCACGTCGTAGCCGACGCCGCCGGTTTCGACAATGGCTTGGTTGGGATGCTTGGCTAGGAGCTTTCCACGCAGGTGAGCGATCATTTCGTCCTAATGGACTCCATTGTGATTCCGAGCGGAGCGAGGAATCTGCTTCCTGTAGGCGCCCGCAAAGCAGGTTCCTCGCGCCAAAACCCGGCGCTCGGAATGGCAAGTGGCATGGTAGGTCGAATCATCATTATTGCTCTGATCAGAACAACGAACTCTGCCGCCGATTCGGCGTGATCCCGAAATGCTCATACGCGAGCTGAGTGGCCACGCGCCCCCGCGGAGTGCGGTTCAAAAACCCAATTTGAATTAAGAAAGGCTCGTAGATTTCTTCGATGGCGTCCGGCTCTTCGGCCAGCGCTGCCGCCAGCGTATTCACTCCCACCGGTCCGCCTTGATATTTCTCGATGATGGTCAGTAGCAGCTTGCGGTCCACCTCATCGAAGCCATGGCGGTCGACCTCGAGCATTTGCAGAGCGGCTTGCGCCGTCGCTAAGTCGATCTTTCCCGCGCCACGCACCTGTGCGTAATCGCGCACTCGACGCAACAGACGATTGGCGATGCGAGGCGTGCCCCGCGACCGGCTGGCGATCTCGAGCGCCCCGGCATCGTCGATCTCGACGGCCAGGATCTCAGCTGAGCGCTCCACAATAATCCGCAAATCCTCATGGCTATAGAACTCCAGCCGCAGAACAATGCCGAACCGCGACCGCAGGGGCGACGACAGCAGCCCTGCCCGCGTAGTCGCCCCCACGAACGTAAAGGGCTTCATGTCCAGGGTGTGGGTTCGCGCGGCCGGGCCTTGCCCGATGATGATGTCCAGCTTGTAGTCTTCGAGCGCCGAGTAGAGAAGCTCTTCCAGCGTCGGCTGCAGGCGGTGCACTTCGTCGATGAATAGAACCTGTTTATCGCGGACGTTGGTCAGAATGGCAGTGAGGTCGCCTTTGATCTGCAGCGTTGGCCCTGAAGTCTGCTGGAAGGGGACGCCGAGTTCATTAGCGATGATGGTTGCCAGCGTCGTCTTGCCCAAACCAGGCGGACCATACAACAGCACGTGATCGAGCGCCTCGCCCCGCGACCGCGCTGCTTCGATCGCGACCGCCAAGTTTTCTTTGACTTTGGCCTGTCCGATGAACTCCTGGAGCCGCTGTGGGCGTAGCTTCAGTTCAAAGGAGGAATCGTCTTCGACCGGCGCGGCCGAGACGATTCGTTGTCTATCCTGCTTTTCGTCCTGCTTCAAACCCGGAATGTTTCTCGCGGCAGCCACTGGCCGGATAGTAAGCTGAAATCCAGAATCAGACAACTGCGAATCGGCAACGCGCATAAAACTTGCACACCGAGTGTTTCACTTTGCCGCCGGCCTCGAATGCGATTCCGATTTTCCTCCTGCGTCCACAAGCAAGCCCACATCTCCACAACATGTACACAGCCTGGCTCACGTTTTCGGTTGCGCGGAAATAATTGCTGAGGCAGAGTTCATTCACAACAGACAACTGGTGGGGTCGGGATCGTTGAGCATACGGCGAAGTCAACTTCTGGAGTGGTTTCCCTTTTACGTTCATCGTGTAACCAGCGACGCCAAGTACCGGGCGATGAAGGACTACCACCAGGCTTGGTATTTGAACCTCCTGTTTGCCTCCTGGATTTCCGATCGGCCGGGGTATTTGCCAGATGACGGGCAGTTGTGGCGCCTTGCGAATGCGCGTACACGGCAGTTCTTCGAAAAAGAATGCGAGCCGGTATTGTGCATGTTCGAGCGTGAGGGTACGACAACTGACGGTGCGGTCTGGATCTACAACCGGACGATGATGGAAATATATGAGGAACAGGTCCTTAAATTCCACAAGAGGAAGCGAAAATCCTCTAAATCCACAGATGATGGACTTACCTCTTATCTAGATTTTGAAGGTACACTTAAGAAAGAAAATGGAAGACAAGAATGTGCGCTTCATCCGGAGTCAGGCCTCACGCAGTGGGGAACCTGCTGGGCATGTTACTCGGCAAAACACAGCGGGGAACGCCAAGCCAGCTGAAAGCAGGCCAAACTGCTTGATTTGCGGGGATACCGGTTGGAAGAGCATAGAGTCTGGTGGTAATCGACGCGTTACCCGTTGTGAATGCACGATACGTTCAAGGTCTGCGCGCCTGATGGCTCAAGCACATATTCCCCCGCGCTATGAAGCTTGTGACCTCGCTTCATATAACACTGAAGGCTCTCAGCGTGGAGTGGCATCTGCCAAGCTCGCAGCGGCTGGATTTGCAGAGCAATATCCGCTAGAAAAGACTGGCCTGTTGCTCATCGGGCCCAGTGGTGCGGGGAAGACGCACCTCTCGGTGGCAATTCTGAAGGAATTGATTCTTAGCAAGGGCATTGCATGTCTTTTTTGTGACTACCGCGAGTTGCTGAAACAGATTCAGAACTCTTACAACCCATCGGTGCAGGTGACGGAACTCGATTTGCTGCGTCCGGTCTTTCAAACCGAAGTGTTGGTGCTGGATGATCTGGGAGCGGTGAAACCGACGGAGTGGGTTTGGGATACGGTGAGCGTAATTCTTAACACCCGCTACAACGAGAATCGCACCACGATTATTACGACCAATTTTCAGGATGGGCCTGCCACCGGCATTGCCGGCCCGCGAGGTGCCGCGCGGGAAGAGACTTTGGGCGATCGAATCGGTGAGCGCATGCGCTCCCGCCTGTGTGAAATGTGCCGCGTGGTCGAACTCAACGCGCCTGACTACCGCCAGAAAATCCGGACTGCTAATTTCCGGTAGAGAACGCAAGGTCCAATTCGACTCCCACTTATATTCACTCGGATTCGACTCCCACTTATATTCACTCGGAGTTCGCTCCGGGCAGCAGCCCCTCCGCTGCACCGGCTTTGCTCGGCTCTAATCGGTATGACAGAGTTATGCGTCTTTATGACTTAGCGAACTAGAATGGTTCAGTGCTTGCTCAGCGCCTCGAATTCGTCCCGGCGAATGATGCAGAAATCTTCGCTGCAGTTCCCGCTGCACCTGCTGTTTTCCTTCTTCATGGCGGTGATGCGCAAGCCGAGCCTTACATCAGCAAAACAGCCAACCTGCGCCGGCGCTTGCAGAGGCTCCTAGGCGCGCCCACTGAACTAAGCAAAAGGCTCAACCTTCGAGAGCGAGTTCGCTGGATCGAGTACACGCCCACCGGCTCCGACTTTGAATCCGGTTTCCTGATCTACAAGCTTCTACGCATAGCATTCCCGAAGACCTATAGTGCGCGGCTCCGGCTGCGTTTCGCTCCGCTGGTCAAGATGCACATAGAGAACCAGTATCCCCGTGCGTCGATCACTACTCGGCTAGGGCGGGCGAACGGACGCTCTCTCTACTACGGGCCGTTTCCCTCACGGCTGGCGGCGGAGAAGTTTGCCAACGACTCCCTGGACTTCTTCAAAATGCGCCGCTGCGTCGAAGATCTGAACCCCGATCCCAACTTCCCCGGTTGCATCTACTCCGAAATGAAAATGTGCCTGGCGCCCTGTTTCAAAGGCTGCACTGACGAGGAATACAGTGCGGAGGTAGGCCGCGTGCAAGCCTATTTCGATAGCGGCGGCCAATCCCTGGTGCGCGAGATTTCCGCCCAGCGCGACCATGCCTCAGCCAGCCTCGAATTCGAAAACGCAGCCGCGCTACATACCCATCTGGAAAAGCTCAAACCTGTGCTCGCTCAGCTTCCCGAGATCGTTCACCGCATCGATCATCTCACCGGCATTATGGTTCAGCCCAGCGCCGTAACCGAGTCGGTAGTCTTTCTTGCTATCTCGGCTGGACGCATTCTCGGGCCGCTCAATTTTCCGATTCAATCCGCCGAGCACACCAAATCGCAATCCATGGAGTCTCGGGTACAGGCAGCCCTCGCTACGTTTCCAGTCGAAAAGCCGGCAACCGCATTGGAGACGATGGAGCATTTAGCTCTGCTCAAGCGCTGGTACTATCGCAGCAGCCGGAGCGGTGAGATTTTCCTTGCCGACGAAAAAGGCACGCTGCCCCTGCGCCGGATTGTGCGCGGAATTTCGCGCGTGTACCGTGGAGAGAGTCCCGAGCCGGCGTCCGGTACGGGCTTGAGTGACGCGAATGTAAGCGAAAAACGAGGATCCATCGATGAAACCAAAGTTGGCTAAGCGCACGGAGGTGAAAGACAGCCACGACCGCTACCTTCGCGAGCACATCGTGTCACTGCTGGAGGGTGGAAACGCGCACGTCAAGTTCGATGACGTTGTTCCCGGCATTCCGCCGAAACTACGGGGGAAGAAGCCCGAAGGCTTTCCTCATAGCGCCTGGATGCTGCTCGAGCACTTGCGTCTCGCACAGTGGGATATTCTCGAATTCAGCCGCAGTGCAAAGCATGTCTCGCCCAGTTGGCCCGATGGGTATTGGCCTGTTGCGGAAGCTCCTCCGAGCGCGGCCGCGTGGGACAACAGCATCAAGAAATGCCGCAAAGATCTGAAAGCGATGTGTGACCTTGTGGCGAATCCTAAGACCGACCTGTTCGCCCGAATCCCCTGGGGAGGCGGCCAAACTATCCTGCGCGAAGCCCTGCTGATCGCCGATCACAATGCCTACCATCTCGCCCAGTTGGTCGATCTGCGGCGGTTGTTGGGAGCTTGGTCGACGCGAATCAGTTAAAATAATCGTTAAGCGTTAAGCGAGGATGCAGAATGCAACCCTTTCGAATCCACAAAGGTAAAGTGGCGCCGCTGTACCGCGCCAACGTCGATACCGACCAGATCATCCCCAAGCAATTCCTGAAGCGGATTGAAAAGACCGGCTTCGGCGAATTCCTCTTCTACGACTGGCGGCGAACGGCGGATAGCAAACCCGATCCATCGTTTTCTTTGAACCAGCCGCAGTATACGGGGGCGAGCATTCTGGTCACCGACAGGAATTTTGGCTGCGGGTCGTCGCGCGAGCACGCCGTCTGGGCGCTGGCCCAGGCTGGCTTTCGAGCGGTGATTGCTCCGTCCTTTGCAGATATTTTTGCCAACAACTGTGTGCAGAACGGCGTGCTCACTGTTGTGCTCGGCGAAAACGACGTGGCTGAGATTGCCCGTCGGGCGCTGGAAGTCTCCGGCTATTCCATCACCATCGATCTGGAACAGCGCAGGGTTTCTGACGACCGGAGGCTCTCTGCCGAATTCAGAATCGATGACCACGTGCGGCATCGCTTGCTGGAGGGACTGGACGATATCGGGCTGACGCTGCAGCACGAGGCCGAAATTGCGGCTTATGAGGCAGCCCATTCAGAACTACGCTGAAGTCATCGATCAATTTCTAGTCTAGGGAAACTCTGATTAAGTGCATGACACAAATCGTAAACCACAGAGGGCACGGGGAAGCACAGCTTAATCAGATTCTCCTTATGGCTTGGCAGGCTGCGATGCCGGCGCAACGGGAGCGGGCGCGAGTGCTTGCTTCACGGAGTCGGGCAGCTTATCCGCATTAGCCAGCAGCAGGCTGACCTGCCACATTTCTTTTTCTGACAGGGATTGCTTGAACCCCGGCATCCCGGTGAGTCGGATGCCGTTGGCCACCTTCCAGTAGGTTTCGCCGGGCTCGTCGTCGGTAACGCCCTTGCCCTTAAAAAGTTGCGGTGGTTTGGGAAACATGCCCTTGGCGATCGCGGTTATCTCGCCCTCGCGCACCCCGTGGCAGACCGCGCATTGGTAGCGGTAGATCTGTACCCCCAGGATGTAGTTCGATTCGTCCGCCGGGATTGGAACCGTCTTGGGCATCTCCTTGGCAATGCGGGCATGTAGCGCACTGCGCGCCAACGCTCTCTCAAACGGCATCGCTTTTTCCGTCACGCTCACTGGAGCATAGCCGCCTGTAAAATATTCGAAGAGCGCGAGTGGAACCAGAACCGCACCGAGGACCAGACCCAAAAGAAAGCTTTTCAACGTTCATTCTCCTTGCCGATAAATATCTCATGCCGAATTGCTCAACTTCGTAGGAACTCTAGCATCAGGCTCCAGGCCAGGATGGCAGCTTGTGGTTGGTAGGCCGCGCGCTCATCACAAAAGAAACCATGATCCGCGTTGGAGAATTCGACGTTGATGTAGGTTTTCTTGGCGGCATCCAAAGCGTCAACCACGGATCGGCGCAGCTCGGGCGTGATGTGATGGTCCAGGCCGCCCCATAAGAACAGAATCGGGGACTTCATCAGGGGCGCTCGATTCAGCAGATCGGGAGCGATTCTGCCTCCATAAAAAGAAACCGCCGCGCGCAGGGGAAGAATGCTGTTGGCGATGAACGAGGCTCTGCCTCCCATGCAGAAGCCGACGCTGAAAATCTGATCTTTCTTCACGCTGGATTGGGCGTGGAGCCACTCGAAGGTCGCCTGCAGGTCCGCCTCCAGGCCGGTTACGGTCATGGCCTGCATGTGCGGCATGACCGCGGGGAAGTTCTTATAATCGCCTTCAAAGCCGGGCGCGGTGCGGTGAAAAAGCTCGGGCGCAACGGCCACAAAGCCTTGCTGCGCCAAGCGCTCAGCGAGGCTGCGAATGTGGCGGTTCACGCCAAAGGCTTCCTGCAATACGATAATTCCCGGGTGGGGACCGGGGTCGGCAGGGCGAACCGTATATGCCGCCATCTGAGTTCCGTCGACGACTTGAAGTTGCAGCTTTTCCCCTGGCGTCGTCGAAGCCTGCGGTGTCATGTGTAGCCTCCCGTGCCCGAATTACGGTGGATTGCCTGCTTCCACAGAAACCCCTACATCGCTTGGTGATCGAACTGTAAACTATAACCGGAGGGATGCGTGAGTGGTTGAAACGGGTGGTCTTGAAAACCACTGTGCCTGAAAGGGTACCGGGGGTTCGAATCCCTCTCCCTCCGCCACTCGCTCAATTCAGTAGCCAGCTCAAACAACTTCCCAACCGCGTCCGCGGCTGCGGCCTAGTATTGCAGCGAGCCTCGATCCGGAATGCGGACGCGGTAGACGGAAGTTCGCGCCGTGACGTAGAGGGTGCGCAGGTCGGCATCGCCAAAGGCGCAGTTGGCAGGCGTTTCAGGGAAATCAATGGTTCGTACGAACTTCCCCGACCGCTTGTAGATCGAGATTCCGCGCGCTGCAATGTACAGGTTGCCGTTGGCGGCGATGCGCAGTCCGTCCGGTGAACCGTCGATTCCGGAGATGAAAACTCGCTCCCGCGATGCGTTTCCATCTGCATCGAGGTCGTAGGCGAGAATCTTCTTCTCGTCGGTATCCGCGACATAGAGCGTTCGTCCGTCGGGGCTGAGGGCCACGCCGTTGGGCCGGGGCAGCTTGCCATTGATCAGCGAAATCTTGCCGGAGGGCGTGACATGGTACACGCCGTTGAAACCCAGTTCCTGGGGTTCGAGCACGGCTTTCGATGCCGGGTCGGAGAAATAGACCTGTCCATCTCTTCGCACCACGACATCGTTCGGCGAGTTGAGACGTTTGCCCTGCCACTCCGCGGCAATCACGGTGAGGCTGCCGTCCTTTTCCATGCGTACAACGCGGCGTCCGTCCCGTTCGCAGGAGTACAAGCGGCCCTGAACGTCCATGGAGTTTCCGTTGGCGGCGTTGGAATAGTTGCGGTAGATCTCGGTGCGATTGGCTCCGGTTAACTTCATGATGCGTGAGCTGTAGATGTCGCTGAAGATCAGGAATCCTTTCTTCGACCAGACTGGACCTTCGACGAATCCGAAATTGCCCGCGAGTTTTTCTACGCCTGGCGACGCGGAGGACAAATCAGGCGGAGGACCGTCGGCCTGCAACTCGATGCGCCATTTCCAAACTTCGCCCGCGGCCAAGTGAATCAGGCCCTGCCCGGAATTCAAGGAATTCTGAATGCCCAACCATGGTTCAGGGCTCAGGTAGCCCGACTTGGGTCCGCCATAAATGTTGAAGCGAACCAAGGGTTCGCCGGGGATGAAGCCTGCCTGTTGTGAAATGCGTAGCGAAATGCCTTGCGGGTCCACCAACCGGACATAGGGCTGGCTGCGGTAGCCGGCTAGAGGGATCGCGACCCGAGCGTCAAAGTCACCGAGCGGTGTGGGAGTGTCGAACGAACGCGGCTTCTGCTCACCACTCACCAGGCCATGCGAGTCGCGCAGCAATTGAATGGTGCTGGGAGTCTCAAACGTTATCGCGGCGGGATCGGTGCCCTTCACAAAAGGAAGCCGGAAGGCAATGTGATTGCCGATGGAAAAAATCATTGGCTTGGCATTCGACTGATTCGAGGCGACCGTGTAGTTGATGGTGAGGTTGCCGCCGGCGAGTTCATAGGTGGCGTCCAATTGAAATGCAAACGGGTACATAGGTCGGGTGCGGTCTGAGTCGCGCAGTTCGAGAGTCACCTGGGCGCCGCTTGCGCTTGCCGACCTGCTCGTTTCTTTCCAAGGCAAACTTCGGGCAAAGCCGTGGCACGGCATGGGGTACATCTTGCCCGTCAGTTGATAGGAACCATCGCCGCAGCCATTGGCAGGAACCGTACCCAGCGGATACTGGCCACCTACGGCCGGCCACAGCAGCGGCGCTTTGCCCTTGAAGCCGGGGCCTGGCGAGTAATCGCGCGCGTGATACAGAAGCTCGATCCACTGACCCTTGAACTTGATACGATAGCTGCTGAGTTCCCCTCCTTCGGAAGGAGCTACGGCCGCTTCTACGCCCGCAACGTTATCCCTAAGAACGATCACAGACGGGGAGCCCGTTCCAGAGGCGTTCTCATCGGATATGGAATAGCGATTCTGAGCGGAACAGGGGAAGGTGTTTAGGCAGGCGAACAGTGCGATCACGGCCCAATGGATCCAAGCACTCATTTAGGTGAATCTCGCTTGGGCGCGAACAAAGCAAAGCTGACTACATCAGAGGCTGAGGTCAGCGCCACGTACTCCTTGCCGTGAACTGCATAGGTGATGGGCTGAGCGTTGATCGCCTGGCCGAGGTTGAAGTGCCACAGAACCTTCCCGGACTCCGCGTCCAGCGCGACAAACTGCCCGTTGACTTCGGCGGAGAACACTAAGCCGCCGGCGGTAGAGAGCAGGCCGCCGCCGAAACCAGTCGAACCGACGCGCTCCGACTCCCAACGCAGCTTGCCGGTGATGAGATCGAGCGCTCGCACGTAGACCTTCCAGGAATCGTCCTGCAGACTGACCGCTCCCGTCGCCCGATACTGGAAGCCGCCGGGTCGGAACTCCTCGGTCGATTTGTTAGCGATCCCGCAGCCCTCGATGGCGACGACATAGACGAGGCCAGTGCTGGGGTTGTAAGCCGGGGACTGCCAATTTGCCGCGCCCACATCCGAGGGACAGACTTTGGTTCCCTTCAAGCTCGGTTCAATTCCCGGCACGCGAATCGGCCGGCCTTGCGGAGTGAGACCAGTGGCCCAATTCAGTGAATGCACAAACGGAGTGCCCGTGAGAAATTCGCCGGTCACGCGGTCCAGCAGGTAGTAAAAACCGTTGCGATCGGCCTGCGCCATCAGCTTCCGCATCTTGCCGTGAAAGGGAGCGTCGACGAGGATGGGAATCTCAACTCCATCCCAATCCATGGTGTCGTGCGGAGTGAATTGGAAATACCACTTCAGTTTTCCGGTGTCCAGGTCCAGTGCGACCATGCTGTCGGTGTAAAGATTGTCGCCCAGGCGTACGTCTCCGTTGAAATCCGGAGAGGGATTCCCGATTCCCCAATACAGCAAGTTCAGTTCCGGATCGTAGTTGCCGGTAAGCCAGGTGTCGCCGCCGCCCGCTTTCCATGCATCTCCGGGCCAGGTTTCGGAGCCGGGCTCGCCCGGCCGGGGAATGGGCTCCCAGCGCCAGAGGCGTTTCCCTGTAGTCGCATCGTACGCATCGAGAAAGCCGTTGAGACCGTGGTCGCTGGGAGCGATGCCCGCGATAACTTTTCCGTTCACCGCGAGCGGCGCGGCAGGCGACCAGTAACCGTCGCTGGCCTCGGCGATTTTCGTCTCCCAGAGCACGTTGCCGTTAGAGGCATTGAGCGCAATGAGGTAATCGTCGGGAGTGGTGAAGTAAACTTTATCGCCCCAGACGGCGACGCCTCGATTGGGGCCTTTCAGCCGCGGCGGAACGCGATGATACTCCCAGATCTCGCGGCCGCTGGAGGCGTCGAGCGCATACACCTCATTCGGCTGGGTAACGTACATCACGCCATCGACAACGATGGGCACGCTTTCCAGATGAGAGGCGCCGGGCACGTGAAAAATCCACCTGGTGACCATCGCATTCACGGTGGTGGTGTTGATCTGATTCAGCGCGCTGTGCCGGCGGCCGTCGTAGCTGCCGTTGTAGTGAAGCCAGTTGGCGGGGTTGGGCTCGCGCAAGTCGCGATCCGTAACCTGCGCGTACAGCAAGGACGCGCAAGCGAACAGGCTGGTCATGAAAAGCAATCTCGCAGCCCTCATCGGCCGACCTCGTCTTCGCCCTGCTGTTGGATGGTCACTTTGTCGCGCGCCTGCTTGCTGAGCATCGCCAGCAGATCCTGAAATTGGCTGGGGCTCAAGTCCTTGTCGTAGTGATAAGGCATCAGGGATTCCTTGTCGTACACCACCGAGCGCAGTTCCTGTTTGTCGAATAAGTGCAGTTTGTTCTTTTCGTCCAGAATCTGGATGGAAAACCCATCGTCATTCTTGGCAATGCCGCGGATGACATAGCCGGTGAGAGTGGTTGCCGTCACCGGGCGATAGCCTTTGGGAATCGGACGCTCCTGAGTGAGCGACTCCGTCAGCTTAATCAAACTGATCTGCGCGCCAATGCTCGACAAGTCAGGGCCGATCGTGCCGCCCTGGCCGCGAATCATGTGGCACCGCGAGCATCCGCCAACGCCGTTGAATACCGCCATTCCGTCCTCGACATCGCCTGGAACTATGCTGTCGGAGGCGGTGCCGCGAATGTTGCGGATGTAGGCCACGATTCGCCACACGTCGGGATCGGGCAAACCTGAGGCGGGCATCGCGGTGCCTGCGATTCCGTTCTTGATGGCATCGAAGATCGCGGCCTCGCTCAGGCGGAAGTAGCGGCGGGTGGCATTCAGCGCAGGTGCGCGTTCTCCTTCGTTGCCGTCGGGGCCATGGCAAATGGTGCAGGTGTTGTTGTAGAGAGCGTGGCCGGCGGCGACAACCTCGGGCCCGTTGCCTAGGGGATTCTGGGGCTTGGCGACTTGCGCGGGGGCGGCGAGAGCCAGCGCGAGGATCATAAGTGCGCGGACTGCGGTGTTCCTCAGCGACTGCATATCATCCAAGGTCACTTTCATAGTTCGGAAAAACCAAAAAACTCCTTCCATCCGTTTGCATTCAACCTCAGGCGCTAAAGCGCGAAAATATCTTGAGCGGCTTAGCGGCACGAGTGGAACTCGGCCCTTCCCCGCCGCAACATTGGAGTCTCGCCGTAAGCTCCGAAGGCCACATGAGAACAAGTCTCTTAACGCAGCGCTGAAAGCGCTGCTTCACGCAAAATCGCGCTCGCATTCAGAGGGTAAGAAAGATCGCCCCGTCTTCCACTGTGAGTTGCATGCCAGCTGCGGTGGCTGCCTCCTGCAAAGCTGCATCCAGCATGACGATTGGATCGCGGCTGACGTCGAGCCGGCGCATGAGTCCCTCGCCTTTCTTCGCGCCCGCCGAGAGGGCGATCTTCAATCCGCGGCGTTTGCATTTTACGGGGGTGCCGTCCTCCAGCTTGGTGTTCATGGGCTTGATGTAGGCACTTACGTAGTGAACGCCAATCCCAGATTTGTCGTCCGTAAACTGCGGAAGCTTTTCTTTCGCAGCTGCGTTTACGTCACAAAGTTTGACTTTCACGTTGGGCTCCACTCGACTTCTGATTCTTTGATTTCAGAAAGCTATCCATCGCGTCTCGGAACGCGCGGATGTGCTCCGGGGCGCTGCCACAGCAAGCTCCAACGACGTTCACCCCGGCCTCCAGCAGCGGCACCAGGCCTTTTACCATCTGCTGGGGCGTTTCATCATAAACCACTTTCATATTGACCAGCTTGGGCTGGCCGGCGTTGGGCTGGACCATCACCGGCAGGCGCGTCACGCGTTTGTAGCGCTCGACGGCTTCGCGGGCGCGAACCATGTCCATCCCGGTGCCGCAGTTCAGAGCGACCACGTGAGCGCCGTGCTCTTCCATGAATTCGGCGGCGCGCTCCGGTTCGACGCCCATCATGGTGCGGAAGGTCGAGCCATCGAGAGTGACGTCGTAGGCCATGGATCCGATGATGCACTGCGCGCCGGCGCACTTGGCGGCTTCAATGCCCAGAAGCAGTTCCTCAAAAGAGGTTTGCGTCTCAATGATGATGGCGTCAGCGCCGGCATCGACTAACGCCGCGGCTTGTTCCTCGAAAGCGTTGCGCACCTGGGCCTCGGTGAAATCGCCGTAGGGCTCCAACAGGCCTCCGAATGGCCCGATGTCGCCGATGACGTATCCTTCCTTGCCCTCAAATGCTTCGCGCACGATCTGCACCCCTGCGTGGTTGATTTCGACGACCTTATCGGCGTTGGAATGGCGGTTGAGCATGATGCGCGAACCGCCAAACGTATTGGTCAGAATGCAATCGGCGCCGGCCTCGGCGTAACGGGTTTGGATCGCCAACACTTTTTCGGGATGCGTGAGGTTCCACGCCTCACCGCAGTTGCCCTGCTCCAATCCGGCGAACATCAGTTGCGTGCCCATGGCGCCATCGGCCAGCAGCGGGCGTTCCCTGATCGCCTCCAGCAAAGGTTTCTTCATCGCTTCATCGTTCTCCAGAGTCTTGGCCCGGTTCCTGTTGCGCCAGCGCATAGTGAATGGTTTCGAAAACCAATCCCCATTTGTGCTCGCGGCTAAGCGGATCACAGTAGCAGCCGGCGGCCGCGGCGGGGCGTTTCCACGATAAAACGGCGTTCAATCTTTGTCCGATCAGCGGCTTCTCGCGGTCGATGGCTCTCATCAGGCCTTCGCAATTTTCGAGATACTGGCACATATGAGTGTGGCCCGTATCGCCGGCTGCCGGCGCGCAGCGCTGCTCGCGTATGGGATAGCCTTCGGCGCGTGGCCCCAGCTTCACGTTGTAGTGAAAAGTGAGAGGCCGGCCCATGTTGGTGCAGGTGGTTCCGTCGTAGCGAAAGAGAAATTCGATGCTGCCATCGTGACAGGTCTGCATCGAAAGACGTTCTTCCGTCCAGCGTTTCAGGGCCTTGATGTTTACCGTGTACTCGGCCTGGCGGTCCAGGACAGGGGGATTCGCGCAAGCCTCGGGATCGTCCGGTTGGGGAGCCCGGCGGTAGGGTGCGCGACGGTATTGGCAGGGCGCGTAAGAACAGTTCTCGCAGGGAACAAGCTCCGTGAGCCGGCGCAAGCGGTCGGTATGACGGGTCAATCCGAAGACCGCCAATTGGGTTTTCTTCGGGCGCAACATGCCCGAGTCGAAAACGTCGACCGGGCAGGGCAAAGATTGCTTTCGCGTCCGCTTCATGAGTTCGAGCAGGCGCGGTTGTTGGGCGACATCCCACTCGGGATAGCCGGGGCTGTAGTGCGGCAGCACCGCCATCTCGTGGCGTTCGGCCCAATCGCAAAGATTGGCGCCGGTCATGGTGGTTAAGTGTTCGACGACGGCGGAGCTGTACATTTCGAGAAAGAAATATTCGTCAGGCTTGTCGTCTTCCCAGCGGCGGTGCGCTTCTTCTTCCGCTTCCGGGCCTGCGCCGACGGCGACCAGAATCGCGCTGTGGGCGTCGGCATGCTGCAAGGTGTCTTGGAGACGCTTGCTGGTGAATGACGTTCCGTCGATGAGAACAGAACCATCGGCGATTTCGAGCCCGTCCGCCTGGCGTGCATACACCCACGGCCGGCCGTTCTTCGCGTACCAGGTGCGCGCCCAATCCGCCAATTCGCGAGCCCGGCCCTCGATCACCCATCCGCGCGGATACCCCAACAGACGGGCATACTCAGCGGCCTGAACGTTTACGTCCGGCACCGTGCTGGCCAATTCGATCATGGAGCTAGCGGGCACAGGGAATCGGCTCCACGGGCTTGAACTGGCAGCCCTCGACAAAAAAATCGAAGAAGCGCGGATGGGTTTCCAGGCGGCAATGCTCTACTTTCTTTACCAGCGCTTCCAGTTCCTGGCGCTTCGACTTGGAGAGCAACGCGATGGTTGCGCCTTCGATGGCGGCGTTGCCGGCTTGAACGATTTTCCCGGCGGGAAGGCTGGGGACTAGTCCGATGCGCTGCGCGGCCTCGACATTCAAATGCCGGCCGAATCCGCCCGCCAGGTAGAAAACGTCGATGTCATCAAAGTCAATGCCGTAGCTGCTGAATACCACATGCAGACCGGCGACGTTGGCGCCCTTGGCCTGCGCCAGTTCGTTCACGTCGCTTTCCAGGAAAAAAATACTTCGCTCCCGGTCGAGGGTGATGCGGCGCACGTCGTCGTCAAAGCGGCCCATATCGTTCATCTGTCCGGTGCGCAGCAGTTCGCTCATCAAGTCGACCAGGCCCGAGCCGCATACGCCTTCGGGAGGAAGGTCGCCGATGGTGCGGAGGCGAAACGTTCCGTCGCTCTCGATCGCGACTTCTTCAATCGCGCCATCGAGAGCCGGCATTCCGCACGCGATCGCTCCGCCTTCGAAAGCGGGTCCAGCCGGACAGGATGCGGCGAGAATGCGATGCTTATTGCCGACGATCAGCTCGGTGTTGGTGCCAATATCCATGACCGCGATCAGGCGCTCTTCATTCGCGATATCGACCGCCAACATACAAGCGGCAGCGTCGGCGCCCACGTGACCGCTGATAATTGGAGCGCCATAGATGCGGGCGTTGGGATGAATCGGCAGCAGGCTTCGCCGTCCAGCTTCGGTCAAGCTGGTCGTGGTCCGTTTTCCCTTCGGCCATTTCGATTTCCGTGATCGAGCGGTAAGGATTCTGCCCAATCGTGTAGACGCTCTGCCGAAAGAAAAGATCGCGCATGGTGGAGTTGCCGACGACCACCATCTCGTAGATCGTTTTCGGATCGACCGGAAACTTTTCGATAGCGTGGCTCAGGTAGCCGGCAAGGGTCCGCATCAGGAGCCTGCCGGGATGCTCGCCATCGTAGCTGATGCGAGCCATCACGTCCGAGCCGCCAAAGCGCTGCGGATTCTCAAACGAAGCGTCCGCAACCAATTCGCCGGTTTCGAGATCGATCAGCCGCAGGACAATCGTGGTGGTCCCCAGATCCATGGCGATGCCGTGGATGGGGCCGGTGGAACGCTCCACTTCGATGCCGTCGATCAGAATGCGATCACCGTCGCGGGTGACGGCGGGATCGAGTTGCATTTTCTGATGGCTGCCGGGAAGTCCCAGGGCGTGGCGCTCAATGCGCATGTGGCCGCGGCGCATGGTGTGGCAGCGGACCTGGCCGGTCTCGCGCCGTGACATAAGACTGGCACGACAGCCGGAACTTGCCCTTCAGGTGCTTCTCTGGCTCGGAGAGCGCCGAGAGGCAATCCATGCCTTCGACGACTTCCACCATGCACTCTTTGCATTTGCCTTGCTTGCGGCAGGAAGTGGGAACGTCGATCCCCAGGCGCTCCGCGTGATCGAAGAGCGAGAGACCGCTCAGCGCTTCGATTGGCTGTCCGTTGATGGTGAGGGTAACGGCCATCCTTGTGGGATTCCTACCAGTCGGCCTTGGACTCAAGCTCGGCCTTCACCGCTTCGGCCACTTCCTGGGCGGAGCCTTCACGTTCTTCTTCCTCGGTCCACTTCCATTGCGCGAGGTAGTCGTCGGCAGCCTGCAGGCCGCGCTTGGCGGCCAGTATGTCGATGCGTTCCATGAACTTCGCATCGAGCGGCAGAGTGACGTCGTCGGCGTCATCCTCGGCCTTGATCTGAGTGGGGATTTCCTGCCAATAGAGAATCTTGTAAGTAGCCACGTTTTGGTTACACCTTCATTGCGAGCCGCAAAAACAAATCCACCGCCGCGGAGGCGTTCGCCCCATAGCCGTCGGCGCCAATTTCATCGGCAAACATCTGGCTGATGGGAGCGCCGCCGACCGCCATCTTGATGTGGTTCAACCCGGCAGCGTCAAAGCCCTCGATCACGGTCTTCATGTACATCATGGTTGTGGTGAGAAGAGCGCTCATGCCGATAATGGTCGGGCTTGCATTTTTCCGCGGCAGCCATGAATTTTTCTACGCTCTGGTCCACACCAATGTCGTGTACTTCGAAGCCGGCGCCCTCCGCCATCATCCCGACCAGGTTCTTACCGATGTCGTGCAGGTCGCCGCGCACCGTGCCCATCAGCAGCACGCCGACGGGCTTGGTGTCGCTGTCCTTCGCGCTCAGCAACGGCTTGAGGACCGCCATACCGGCCTTCATCGCCCGCGCGGCGATCAGCACTTCCGGCACATACAGCACGTTATGTTTGAAGTCCTCGCCAACGACGCTCATGCCGGCGATCAAGCCCTCGTTCAGCACTTCCTGCACGGGGCGGCCTTCGGCGAGAGCTTCCCTGGTAAGGCGCTCCACCTCATTGGCATTGCCTTCGTACAGATACTGATTCATCAGAGCGTAATCGACCATTCAAACTCCTTTGCCTTTAGCTGCGGTTCGAGACGTAGCTGCCCGCCCGCTTGCCGTTAAATTCCTCCAGCGCCTCGAGCATGGCAACAATGTTCTCGCGCGGCATGCCCGGACTGGTGCCGCCACCCACGGAAAGTATGATCCCCTCGCCGCCAGAAGCTTCCAGCACCTCGAGCGTTTCGTCCTTAACTTCTTCCGGCGTGCCGCGGACGCCAATTTCCAGCGGATTGACGTTACCCATCAGGCACATGCGATCGCCCACCCGCCGCTTCACCTCGGAAATGTGTTTCTGCTTCCCCCAATTCGAGCACGTTGAATCCGGTGTCGGGCAGGTGGTCCAGGCAGGCATCCACTTCGGCGTCATTGTGATAGACCTTTATCCAATCCTTCGGGAAAGCGTCGCAAATGCGCTTCAGGTAGGGATGCGCATACTCCATGTAATGCTCCTCGTTGATGAAGCCAACGATGTCATCGAGGATGAAGATGCTTTCCACCGTATCGCCCATCACCTTTTGCTGCGCTTTGAGCCAATCGATGATCACGCGCGTGCAAAGGTCAATCAGTTTGTGCGCGCCCTTGGGATCTTCGACCAGGTCGATCATGAAGTGGGTGGTGCCGCGGACGAATCCGGCAGTGCAGAGCGGCCCCCGCGAAGTGACCATCGGCAGGATGTAACCCGCGTCCAGAATGCGCTGCTTGTGCATGCCGATGCGATGCAGCGTCATACCGGCAAAGGCATCGGCCTCCACTTCGTACTCCGGGAAATTGTCGATATCTTCCAGCCGATAAAGCGTGTGGTATTCGCTCGGAGTGTTGTCCTGCCAGAACTTGATCTTGGCGCCGAGCACCGAGGGTTCGGCCGCCATCCCGTACTCCATCCACCACGAAGGGACGAAAATGATATCGGGGAACTCGCGCATGATCTTGAGGTTGGACTGGAACCAGAGCTCGGGGTCGAGGAAGTAGTCCATGTGCTTGATCCCCAGGTAGCCGGGAATCCAGGGACTATCGACGATTAGCGCCATGGGAACCTTGTCCATCTTCTCCCGTCGCGCTGCTCGCTTAAACGTTTCCCACTGTTCTGGCAGCATTATTTCCCCTCCCGATAGTTGAAGCGCGGCGACAAGCGAGCCTCATGAGAATTAGTTCGAGACCAAGACTAAATCGTTACAGCAGGCCTGCGCCTCGAATCGCATAAGTACACGACATCCGCGTCCCACGCGACTATACAACCCATCCGGCGAACTCACTAGGACCGATTACTAGGCGTCCTGGAGTGATCATGGCCGTATTCTTGTATCACATAAGCAATTCCTGACAAATTATACTGGCACCAGGAAAATGTGACTGCTAATTTAGGACCAATCACGGCCCTGACGATGGGCGCATAAATAGGGGCGGAGACCCCTCCACCCGATTGATAATACACGGGTTTCCCGCTTATTCGATACAAAGGCAGGTTCCTGCTCGACTAAGCCTGCGGTCGTCTGCGGCCTACCCGGTTGAGAATACGCCTGACCTTCTTCGGAGACATCGACAACCGGGCAGCTACTCGGGAGACTTTGCCACCCTCACGCTCCCAGACTTTGGGTATGACCAGCTCGGCGAATTCTTCGCTGATTTGCTGGAAGGTCTTGTCGCCGACCGACCCCTGCGACCAAGCGCGAAGCGTAGGGTTCACGCTGCCGCCCCGCAGCGCTTTCGCCTTCAGCGTCTGCAAGTCTTCCCAGGCGCTATCGCCATGGTCGCCTTTGGATAGGGTGACGACCTGGTCGTAGCAATGCCGCGCAGCATCCGGATCGTCGAAAAAGCGGTTGCAGTAAGTCAGCCCTTGCCAAATGTAGGTATGCGCGAGCAGGCGGCGGTTTTGGGTGTGCTTGGCCAGCTCGACGGCTTCGTGCGCATAATCTTGCGCCATGCGAGCGTGGCTGCCGGGCGTGGTACTTTCGCCGATGCCCTCCTCAACCCGGGCATTTTCGATCATGCACAGCAATAAGCGCGAGCGCGCCATGAGGATGGAGTCGTGCTTTTCTTCACCGAGGCGGAAGGCGGTTTTGGCGGCTGTTTCCGCATGCTCCAAGTCCCCGTTATCTAAGTAAAGGTAAGCGTAATTCAGATTCACGCTGCCCAGGCCATGATGGTTTTCATACTGCTGATAGATGGCAGCGGCTTCGGCAAGTTCGGCCAACGCCTCCTGGCGGAGTTGTTCACAGCGATTGCGATATTGCGGTCTGCTTTTGACATTGCCGTTACCGGAGCGGCCGCGAATGGCGGCTTTGCGGCGGCGGGCTGCGTCCGCATCGATTTTGTGGCTGAGTTGCAAGGCGATCAGCCGCTTGACGTACGCCATGTTGTTGAGCGATCGCGCCACGTTGCGGTGCTGCGGATCGCGTTTTTTGTACAACGCAATGGCCTGGGTGAAGCTCTCAATCGCATGCTGATAACGCCCCTGGCGGCGCGCAATCCGTCCATGAGAAGAGTGAATGTTGCCCAGCGTGAGATAGTCGTCGGTCTTGCCGAGGACGGCCTCGGCTTCCTGCAAAATGTCGATGGCCTGTTTGGCGTCCCCCTTTTGAAAGAAGAGCCAGCTTTCGAGCACTCGGACCACGGCGGCCATGGTTTGGTGGCCGAGTTCTGTAGCGAGTTCTCTACCTTTCACCGCGAACGCCAAAGCCTGATCGTATTCGCCCTTCATGCGCAGGCTGCGGCCTTTCCAAAAATTGGCGATTGCGACCAGTTCCTGATCGCCGGTTTCATGCTCGAGACTCAGGACAAAATCGAAGTGGCGAATGGCTTCTTCGTTGGATTCTTCGGCCATCGCCACCATGCCCTCGGCCATGCGCAGGTGGAGATAGTCATGCAGAGGCAAACGGCTGCGCGCGGCCTTGGAGAAGCGGGCGACGATGTCCTTGACCAATCCGAAGCGCTGGAAGCCGATGTCCACCCACTGGGCCAGATAGCCGGCGAAGACTGCGGCATTTTTCTTTTCTGGATCGAACGCGGTCAGCAAATGGCGATGCTCTTCCAGGCGCGCCATGCCATGCCCGACGCGGCGGCACACCAGGTCTTGCTTGAGCTTGGTGAGGAACTCGTCCGAAATCTCGGCGGAGTTAATGCTCATTTTCCGGGCAGGGGTTCCAGCCGGTCCTGCTCGAGGCAATCATAATCCAATGAGATGGCGACGGCGCACCGCGTTACTTACGCCGTCCCCACAATGTAATAGTTTTGTAATGTGTGTCCCCAATCACCGCCCGCAACTCCGCAGAGGGCTAGTCATCAAGATATGGACACCCATCCCAAGAGAAATCGCGCTCGCGTCTTGCTGAGTTCGGTCTTCGGACCGTATGCCCAGGACGACGATTTCGGCAGCCGATCTATCAATCCCATGGAGCTTTATCACAACCAGGTCACCCGGGCGCAGGGCAGCTTTTCCTTGCGCATGTTTCATCGCTCGTGGGGCATCATGATGATTCAGGCAAATATTTCCGCGCCCTGCACCGTGCTGGATTTCCCCACCCGGGAGGCCTTTGCCCGCGAACTGACCCGATACCACTACGACGTTGTCGGCATTTCTTCCATCATCGTGAACGTTGGCAAGGTCAAGGAAATGTGCCGATTGGTTCGCGAACTCTCTCCCAATTCGGTGATCGTGGTGGGCGGACATGTCGCAGCCATCCCTGAAGTGGAGAGAATGATTGACGCCGACCACATCGTGCGTGGAGAAGGCATCGCCTGGATGCGGCGCTACCTGGGAGAAGACGAACATGCGCCCATCCGCCATCCCGCCATCGTTTCCGGTATGCAAACGCGAATCATGGGGATACGTCTGCCAGAGCGGAAAGGCGGGACTGCTGCCACAGTGATTCCTTCTGTGGGCTGTCCGATGGGATGCAACTTCTGCACCACCTCAGCCTTTTTTGGCGGCAAAGGAAAGTTCGTCAACTTCTACGAGAATGGCGATCAGCTCTTCGAAGTGATGTGCCAGATTGAGTCGGAACTCAAAGTGCAGTCATTCTTTGTGATGGACGAAAACTTCCTGCTCTATCGGCAGCGTGCCATGCGTCTGTTGGAACGCATGAAGCAGGCGGGAAAGAGCTGGGAACTTGCGGTGTTTGCCTCCGCCAACGCCATCCGAAAATACACCATGCAGGAACTGGTTGAACTGGGCGTCTCCTGGTTGTGGATGGGCCTGGAATCTCCCAACGCCGGCTATGGCAAGTTGCAGGGCACGGACATGCGGCAGCTTACGCGCGAGCTGCGCGAAAATGGCATACGAGTGCAAGGCTCGACCATCATCGGACTGGAGCATCACACGCCGGAAAATATTGCCGCTGAAGTCGAGCGCGCCATCAGCTACCAGACCGATTTCCACCAATTCATGCTCTATACCCCGGTGCCCGGCACGCCGCTCTATAAAGAGATGGCTGAGCAAGGCCGCTTGCTCGCGGACATTGATCCAGCCGATATCCACGGACAGTTCAAATTCAACTTCCAGCACGCCGCGATCTCACGCGACGATTCCAAGAAATTCCTCGACTGGGCATTCTGGCGCGATTTCCAGCGCAACGGGCCCAGCTTGTATCGGATGTGCCAGACCATGCTCCTGGGCTGGCAACGTTACAAGGACTATCCCGATGCCCGCGTGCGCGAACGCTTCGGGCGGGAAATGAAGAAACTGAGCCACGCTTACAACGCCGCGCTTTGGGCGATGGAGCGGGAGTTCAGGAAGGTGAACCAATCCGTCAGCGAGCAGATTCACCGCTTGCGGCGAGATGTCGAAAAGGAGTTTCCCGTGGTGGCTCGCTTTACCGCGAATGTACTGGGGCCAATCTTGTTGTGGTCTGCGCGCCGGGAGGAAAAACGCTTGGCCACAGGCCGTACTTACGAGCCGCCCACGATTGTGGAACGGAGTAACTGGGTTTCCGCGAGCGGATAATCGAAGCGAATCCATTTCGCTGTCAATCCAGGCCAGTCGACTGGAGTCACAAGCTCAGAGGTTAGGAAACTCGCGAAATCCGACAGTCCTGATAGATTGACTGAGAGGCTAAAGGTTTGTTTCTTAGCGGGTCACACTATGGCTAGGACGCGCGAGGAAATTCACGAAGAACGCAGGCGACTCAGAGCAGAGTACGGCGAATTGTTCGATCCCGTCGCAGCGATTTTGTTCCGCCATGACCCGATCGGCATCAATGCTGAGACAAATACAGATGAGTATGAACCAGAGGCAGGTACTATCCTTCCGCGGATGCATAAGTGTCGGACCGTCGAAGACGTTCATCGGGTTGTCTATGAAGAGTTTGTTCGCTGGTTTGATGCTGGTACCGCCGGACCGCAAAAGCGCTATGAGCTAATTGCTTGCGAGATTTGGGAGCTTTGGCAAACAATTAAGGGCAGTTGAGTCACGTGCGCTCGCGCGCGACGGAACTAACAAAATCCTGCCCTTGCAAAAAGCGCAAGGACGGGGCACTCCTGTCAAGCTGTGCCTCTAGTCGATGTACTCGTAAGCCACCAGCGTGAGAAACTCCGAGAAATCCGGGCTAGTCATCATCTGCTCGAAGATCTCAGCAGCCTCGGCGGTGCGGCTGCCATTCAATTTGTTCTTCTGCTCTGCGATTACCGCGCGCACCATCTCTCGCGTGACCGGGCGGCCGTCGCTGAGCTTGGCGCCGTGGCGTACCCACTGCCACACCTGGGCGCGGCAGATTTCAGCGGTGGCGGCGTCCTCCATCAGGTTGTAGATGGGAACGCAGCCGGAGCCGCGCAGCCACGACTCCAGATACTGCAAACCTACATCGATATTCCAGCGCAAACCTTCTTGGGTGATGTTGCCTTCAGTGACGGCCAGCAGATCCTTTGCCGTGACGTGCACGTCATCGCGGCGGAGGCCGATCTGATTTGCTTCTTTCATGTGCGCATCGAAGATGTCTTTGGCAATCGGCACCAGGCCGGGATGCGCCACCCAGGTACCGTCGTGTCCGGCGCGCACCTCACGGAGCTTGTCCTGGCGGACTTTCTCCAGCGCCTTCTCATTGGCCTCGGGATCGCTCTTGATCGGAATCTGCGCCGCCATTCCGCCCATGGCGTGAATGCCGCGGCGGTGGCAGATGTGGATCAGCAAGTCCACATAGGATTTCAGGAAATGCTTGTCCATAGTGACGATCGAGCGGTCAGGCAGCACGAAGTCGGGACGGTTCCGGAATTTCTTGATGAAGCTGAAAATGTAGTCCCAGCGACCGCAGTTCAGTCCGGCGGAGTGCTCGCGCAACTCATAGAGGATTTCGTCCATCTCGAACGCGGCGAGAATGGTTTCGATCAGGACCGTGGCGCGAATCGTGCCCCGCGGAATGCCAAGTTCATCCTGAGCAAAGCAGAAAACATCGTTCCACAGGCGCGCTTCGAGATGGCTTTCCATCTTGGGCAGATAGAAGTACGGGCCGGTGCCTTTTTCAATCAGGCGCTGTGCGTTGTGAAAAAAGTACAGCCCGAAATCGAAGAGCGACGCGGAAATTGGCTCGCCGTCCACGGGGAAATGCCGCTCTACAAGATGCCAGCCGCGAGGCCGCACCATCAGCGTCGCCACCTGCGAGTTAAGCCGGTAGCTTTTGCCTTCGGGACTGGTAAAGCTAATGTTGCCTTCGACTGCGTCGCGCAGATTCGCCTGGCCTTCGAGATTGTTCTGCCACGTCGGCGAATTCGAGTCCTCGAAGTCGGCCATGAAAACGTTGGCGCCGGAGTTCAAGGCGTTGATGATCATCTTGCGATCAACGGGGCCGGTGATCTCCACGCGGCGGTCGAGGAGGTCGCGCGGGATGGGAGCAACCGTCCACTCTTCGGCGCGGATGTGTGCGGTTTCGGGGAGGAAGTCGGGCAGTTGGCCGGCGTCAATCTGTCCCTGGCGGACGCGGCGGCGCTCCAGCAACTCGCGGCGGCGTGCCTCAAACCGGCTCGACAAACGGGTCAGGAACCTGCTGGCTTCCGGAGTAAGCACTTTCGTTTCAACGTCATTGTGGAGGGCGGTCGTTGTCATGTGAACATCCTATGCGCTGCGGGTGCGCTGCGTGGATTAGCTAGGACAAAACGGACTACATGGCCACAACGGACGACCAAGTTTGAAGTCTGCGCGCCGCTGCGGTCTACTGCACAAAGCCGGAATGCCGGGCAGGATATCACAACCATGCATCCTCTCAACGCGCTCGAACTGACGAAACAGTGGCACACCGACCCCCGCTGGATCGGCACCAAACGCCCGTACACTAGCCAGCAAGTAGTGAAGCTCAGAGGGTCGATCCAAGTGGAACATACGCTCGCGCGCCTGGGCGCGGAGCGGCTTTGGTGGTTACTGCAACACGAGGACTATGTGGCGGCGCTGGGCGCGCTCACCGGCAATCAGGCCGTGCAGCAGGTGCAAGCCGGACTGAAAGCCATCTACCTCAGCGGCTGGCAAGTGGCGGCAGACGCCAATAATTCCGGGCACATGTATCCCGACCAAAGCTTGTATCCCGCGGACAGCGTTCCGAATGTGATTCGCCGGATCAACAACGCTCTGCTGCGTGCCGACCAGATCCACCATCTCGACGGAAAGAACGGCATGTACTGGACCGCCCCCATCGTGGCCGATGCCGAAGCCGGATTCGGCGGGACGTTGAATGCATTCGAATTGATGAAAGCCATGATCGAGGCCGGCGCGGCCTGCGTCCATTTTGAGGATCAGCTCTCTTCCGCGAAAAAATGCGGACACCTGGGCGGAAAAGTCCTGGTGCCGACCTCTGAGGCAATTCAGAAACTGGTGGCCGCTCGCCTGGCTGCGGATGTGCTCGGGGTTCCGACACTGGTTATGGCGCGGACCGATGCCGACAGCGCCCACCTTTTGACCAGCGACATCGATCCGCGCGACCGGGAATTTCTAACCGGAGAGCGGACTGCGGAAGGCTTCTTCCGGATTCGCGGGGGTTTGGATTCCGCTATTGCGCGCGGTCTGGCCTATGCGCCGTATGCAGACTTGATCTGGTGCGAAACTTCGGAGCCGAATCTGGAACAGGCGCAGACATTCGCGGACGCGATCCACGCGAAATTCCCGCGCAAGCTGCTGGCCTACAATTGCTCGCCCTCGTTCAATTGGAAGAAGAAACTGGACGATGAAACCATCGCCAGCTTCCAGCCGAAACTCGCCCAGATGGGTTACAAGTTCCAGTTTGTCACGCTGGCTGGATTTCACGCCTTGAACCTGAGCATGTTCGAGCTGGCGCGCGGATACAGAGACAGTGGCATGACCGCTTACTCGCGCTTGCAGGAAAAAGAGTTCAGCCGCGAAGCCGAGTACGGTTACCAGGCCGTAAAGCATCAGCGCTTCGTGGGCACGGGATATTTCGACGCGCTTACTCAGACCATCGCGGGCGGCGTGGCTTCGACGACCGCACTCGAAGGGTCGACCGAGCAGGAGCAGTTCGCAGAAATTAAGAAGCAGGTGCACCCGAAACACGGTCCGGATGCAGCCTGCCAGCCGATTCTCGGCGAGTGCCCATCCACAACGCAGATGGTGGAAATAAGCCTGCCGGTCGAGGAGACTCTGCAGCCGTCAGGAGATTGAGCGGAACGCCGGAGTAGAAGTGTGGGCAGAAGGCGCGATTGGGAAACTATCGGCTGGCTCCGCTACCTATCCTCGGACTCAGCAGCAGACGGCAGTTGGCGCACAGCGCGGCCTCCTTGAGATCGATACCTTCTACCGAGTGGGATGACGCCATGGCACAGCGGTAATCCTCGCAGTGGGTCAAATCGATAGTGTGGCCAATCTCATGGACGCTTTCAGTCAGCAGGCGCCGGCTAAGCAACTCGTGGTCGGCCGGCAGGCCATAGGATTCCTGCCGCAGACGATGGTAAGAAACGATGGCGCAAGGTCCACCGACCTGTGCTTCGCCAAACACAAAAGTCAGAACCGGAATATAAAGATCGACGGCGGCTACGCCCAACACACGCCAACTCTCCGGTCCGGCAATCTCGCGCATGAGTTGCAGAAGTTCAGAGGAGTGGTATTGCGACCGCTCACCATGAAATGCCGGCGCTGGATCCAAAACGGTCCGTAGTACCTGGCAGGGCGTGTGAAAGACTTGCGGAAGTGCAGTCTCCAGGCCCCACAGCAACAGTTCTTCAACGTTTCCGATCGGCAGCAGTTGCAGCGGCTTCATCGGGTTTCAACGGCGCTTCGAGTCCAACCATATTTCTTCAACTTGTGATAGAGCGTCACCCGGTCAATGCCCAGCACTTCCGCGGCATGACTTTGGTTATCGTTGCACTCTTCGAGCACTCGCAAAATGTGGAAGCGCTCCACATCCTCCAGCTTCCGGCCGCTATTGGCCGTTGCCGGTGCCTTGAAAATGAAATCGGTTTCGCGCAGCTCAGGTTCGTCGCCAACTACCATCGCGCGCTCGACGGCATTTTCCAGCTCCCGAACATTGCCCGGCCACGGCTGCTGCTGCAGCTGGTTCATAGCTTCGGGAGAGACGCGGCGAATGCGCTTGTTCATGGCCAGCGAAAACTTACGCACAAAACTGTCCACCAGAAGCGGAATGTCTTCACGACGCTCACGCAGGGGCGGCAGTTCGATGTGAAAAACGTTCAACCTATAGTAGAGATCGGGACGAAACTTGCCTTCTTCGATCAGTTGCTCCAGGCTTTTGTTGGTGGCGGCAACGCAGCGGAAGTCGACTTTCACCACCTGGTTGCCGCCTACGCGGATGATCTCGCGCTCTTGCAACACCCGCAAGAGGTCGGTCTGGGTCTTTAAACTGATGTCCCCGATCTCATCCAGAAAAACCGTTCCGCCCTCGGCAACTTCGAACTTTCCTTTCTTTCGATATAGCGCTCCAGTAAAAGCGCCTTTCTCATGGCCAAACAATTCACTTTCTAAGAGGGTTTCCGTAAGAGCTCCGCAGTGAATCACTACCAGGGGATGAAAGCGGCGCACGCTGGCCGCATGGATGGCGCGCGCCACCAACTCTTTGCCGGTGCCGCTTTCCCCGGTGATGAGCACGGTGGCCTCGGTCGGACCGACCGTCGCAATGGCATCGTGAACCTTTCCCATGATGACGCTCTGGCCCACAAGTTCTCCGGGCCGAGTAGCCTCTTCGACCGTCTCGCGGAGCTGCACGTTTTCCTTCTCCGCCCGCCGGTGAGCCAGGGCTTTCTGTACCAGATGAGCGATCTCATCCGGATCCAGAGGCTTGCTCACATAGTCATACGCGCCATTCTTCAGCGCGGCGACGGCGGTCTCCACTGACGCATAGCCCGTCATAATGACGACGATCAACTCCGGATTGATCTCGTGCATACGGTGCTGTAGTTCTATACCGTCGGTACCGCGCATTTTGATGTCGACCAAAGCCAGGTCCCAATGCGTCTCCGCCATGCGGGTAAGGGCTTCACTGGCGTTCTCCGCGGTGCCAATTTCATAGCCCTCCTCGCGAAACCATTTGGCTAACGAATCGCGCACGCTGAACTCGTCGTCCACGATCAGCAGTTTGCCTTGCGTGCTCATCTTCATCTCCTCCCAACTGAAACCGGCGGGCCGGGCGCTAATACAGGCGCAGTCTTGGGCCTCTCAACCGGCAGTCCAATGGTGAAAGCCGTACCTTGGCCCAGTTCTGATTTCACTTCTATGTGGCCCCGGTGTTGATCGATGATGCGGCGGGCGATGGCCAGCCCCAATCCCACACCGTGCTCGCTATCTTTGGTGGTGACGAAAGGCTCGAAGATACGCGGAAGAACTTCGGGAGCGATGCCAGTTCCATCGTCGCGGACTTCGACAACCGCTTCCTTTTTCTGTTCGCTCAGGCGAGTGGTCAGCCAGAGATTTCCTCCGCGCGGCATGGCGTCCTTGGCGTTCAGCACCAGAGCCAGCAGAACCTGCTCGATCTGAGCCGCGTCGCATAACGTCATAGCTGCCTCGGGGCTAGGTGCTACGTGAACCTCGATGCTCCCGAGTTCCAATTGGTGTTGCGCCAGACGCAGGCAGCGGTCTACCACTTGGTTCAGGTCAACGCTTTGCAGATTCATGGGAGCGGCACGCGAAAATGTAAGCAGATTCTTCACCAGATCGCCGCACCGCCGGCTCTCCGTCACAATCAAGCCAAGGCATTGGCGGGTTTCTTCGCGGTGAGCCGGATCGCCATCCTCGCGCTCCAGCCACTTGCTCACTAATTTGGCGTAGGTGAGGATGCCGGAAAGCGGATTGTTGATCTCATGCGCCAACACAGCGGCCATCTTGCCGAGCGAAGCCATCTTCTCCGCATGCAGCACATGCTCGTGAGCGCGATTCAGTTCGACTGTCTTCTGTTCGACGCGCTCTTCCAGCGTGCGGGTCCAGGCGACAATCTCTTCGTTTGCTGTCTGAAGCTGCCGGCTCATCTGGTTGAACGATGCCGCCAGCTCACCAAGTTCGTCGTTGGCGCCGGCTGTGATCTGGTATCCCAGGTCTCCCTGGGCAAGCCGTTCGGTGCCGACATGCAGCGCTTTGACCGGCCGTCCTACGATTCGCCACACCGAGAACCCGCTCAGCACCGAGATGAGCACCATGGCCACTAGCGTGTATAGCAGCATCTGGCGGCTGCTCTCCGCTAATTTGACGTCCGTTTGGGCCAGAGAGAGGTTGGTGTCCAGCACGCCCAGAACCTGCTGACTTGCAGGATGGGCGTGACAGGGCGCGCTCGAACACTCCGTCCGGTTCTCGATGGGATTGATGACTCCCAGCACGCGCTCGCCGTGCACCTGATAAATGCGGAATCGGTCGGGGCGATTCAGGCGCGCCAGAGGCTGGGCTTGGGCATGGCAGGCATAGCAGGCCTCGGCGCTCTTATCGACGTTCTTGCCGATCTCGGTGGCGTCGCTGGAGAAACTGATCGCGCCGTCACGATTGAAAACCCGCACCCGGACCATGCCGGGCTCGGACGCCATCGTGTTAATGGCGTTGTGCAGGCCCTCGCGGTCGTTGTGCAACATGTAGTAACTGGTGGTGCGCTTGACGACGTCGCTCACGCGCTCCGCGCTCACCAGCGTGCTCTGCTCCAGATGCCGCCGGTGCAGGTGAATGTTGAGATAGCCAAGCAATCCAAACACCACCGTCAGGCAGGCGACCAGAAGAAAAATGAGTTTTCCGTTGACGCTGTGCGCTTTGTGCGTCCAGTGTTTCCCCGCGGGCGCATTGGAATCAGGATCCGGCATGGATCAACTCGGGCAGAGCAACTGCCGCCTGCTCCGGTTCACTCTCTGGCACCGCCGCGGCGGGGAAGATCGGCAGGTATTTGACTGCCAGCCAGAACAAAGCAAATGCGGAGGCAACCAGGCTGAGGGTGATGGCAAATTCTGTCCACTTGGGGAAGTAGTACGTGCCTGAACTGGCTTGCATCCCGGTGATGGCAACATTCATACGGTTGGTGACGAGTCCAAGCAAAACCAGCACGGAGGAGAAATAGAGTCCTACCGGACGAGTGTGAACTCGCCTCTGGAAGAGCAGCACCATGGGCGTGAGCAGGAGTGCAGCCTCGAAAAGGAATAAGTAGGTCTCAGTGCGCGGCAACTTCAACAGAGGAACAACGCCACGGTGCACGAGATCGAGGAACCGCAGGGCCAGGTATACCGAGAGCAGCACCGCCAGAACCCGCCCCAGTCCAGTGAGCAAGGAAGGCTTCAGTTGTCTTCCAAACGCCCTGCTGCTGTGCCATGACTCGAAGATGGTCATGGCCAGACCCGCGCACAGCGACGAAACAAAGAAGAATATCGGCTCCCACGGCGAGTACCACAGGGGATACAGTTTGCCGGGGACGATCAGATAGAGGCTGCCGAGTGAGGACTGATGCAAGGTGGAGAGGATCACGCCGGCGATCACAATCGGAATCATGGCGGCATGCAGCCAGCGCAAGGGCCGCCGCCAGCCGATGCGTTCCAAGACGGCCGGCACAAACTCCAGAAACAGAACCGTGGTGTAAAGCATGACGCACCAAGCGATCTCAAACATCACCGAGTGCGGATTCCACATGACGATCGGGTGCCAGACGCGGTAGGGCCGCCCGAGATCGATGATCAACGAAGCGATGAACATTGAGTATCCGAGGAGAGCAGTCAGCACCATAGGCCGCAAGACGGGCCGGTAACGCTTGATGTTGAAGATGTAAACCACCGCTGCCAGGGTGAAACCGCCTCCGGCGAGGGCCACAGCGAACAGTTTGAACCCGACCCAGAGTCCCCAAGGAAAGGCATCGCTCAACGCCGTCGTTGCACCCAGACCTCGAACAAAACGCAGCACCAATGCATAAAAACCGAGCGGCAGAATGGTCCAGAGGACGGCCTTCCACAAAGTGATTCGCGGCTTCGGCATGGTCATTCTCCGTTCTCTTTCTCTGAGTCCCGAGCGGACTCATCCCTCTCCGCCGCCTCTACTTCGGCGCGACGGTTGGTAATCCACCAGATACCACCGAGCAGCACACTTCCCACCGTCACCAAGTCGGGGATGTGCGAAAGCGCGCGATAAGTCAAAACCGGCATGGGTTCGGCGGTTAGGGCAGCCGGATAGCCGAATTCCTCGACCGGCACCGCCGACAGCAGAAACACCGATGTCCCGCCAACTTCGTTCAGGCCGTAAATGCGGTCGACATAGTTCGACGGATTTTCCCGCAGGCGCTTCCGGGCCTCGGCAATCAGTTCGTCTCGTTCCCCGAAACTGGTCGCTCCGGTGGGGCATGCCTCTGCGCAAGCCGTGGGCAGTCCTGCAACCACCCGATCGGGACACATGGTGCACTTACGCACTTTGGGCAGCGTTTTGCCCCATTCGTACTTGGGCACGCTGAATGGACACGCCACCATGCAATAGCGGCAGCCCATGCAGCGCTCTTCTTCATAGATCACTGGGCCCGCGGCCGTCTTGCGCAGAGCACCAACTGGGCAGACGGAAGCGCAGGCAGGATCGACGCAGTTCATGCACAGCCGCCGCATGAACTTGTCTCCCTTGGTCAAGACAACGGTGTATTTGTGATCCGATTGAACCGCTTCTGCAGCAGTTTTCTCGTCGTATGGGAGCTTGTTCTGTGCGGCACAAGCCTCCTCGCACCGTTTACATCCAATGCAGAGAGTGGCGTCGTACAGGAGCGCCTTGCTCATGATGGTCCCCCTTGTACTCGCTACTTCTGCAGGGTGCGAATGTAGGCGACGAGCATTTTGATCTGGTCTGGCGCCAGTCCTTTCGCAGAAAACGTGTGCATCGGTTTCTTGGACTTCCCGCCATTGGCGATGGCGTCGGTCAAATCCGCGTCGGTCATCTTCTTGGCGTCGTCGGAGATAAGACTGGGGATCTTGGCGGCTGGCTTACCAGCCCCGTCTACTCCGTGGCAGACGGCGCACTTCGCTTTGAAGACGGTTGCGCTATCGTCAGCCGCCCAAGCCAGGTTCGGGAGCAATATAAAGAGCGCTACTGCAAGTCCAAAAATCACGAGAAGCAGCCTGCTAGCTTTCATGAGAGATTCCTTTCTGCAAAGAACTACTTAAAGAGGCGAGGTGAAACGCAACATCCATGCGAACCACCCCAGTACAGAGTCTCGTCTCCGTGTATCGATTACGACAGTGACTGGCATCACTACAGGGCGTGATCTTCTTAACCAGCTACGCCCCTTTGGAATCAGCAGTTAGCAGCATCGCCTGGCTTTCAGCGAGATTTTGTGAGGTGTGGGATTTCGCAACATCGCTGTTGGGAAACGCAATCATGACGGGCTGCCTGGCTATACGCCTGATTCCAGGGGCGATCAAGTATCCTGATGCTCCCAAGTCAGCAGGACGGATGTTTGCTCGTTGTGATTCTCAGCAAGTGCATGTTGCAATTTTCCGCAAGAAATCGCAGCCTGCTGACCTTGAACTGGAGCTATCGCATTCATCCATAACTACATGCTGTTCTCCTCGCACAGCCTGTGCCAACTTGGCAGCGGGATTGCCTTAGCAAGAGTGGCAAGCGGTCTGAGTGAGGCCACTGTGCGGAGGTGACATATGACGGTAATTCTGGTTCTCATCATGTTTACGGTCTTCCTGGTTATAGATTTCATGCGGCATCGGCACGACGTGAAGCAGCCCGTGCTGCAAGCCGCCAAGCCTGAGTCGCTGCCTAGATTAGTGCCAGCCGTAGTCTCTGGATTCACGGTCCCGCAGAACCTCCGCTACCACCCGGGCCATACCTGGGCATTGAGCGAGAGCCCGAAGCTGGTGCGGGTGGGCATGGATGATTTCGCGAGCAAACTAGCCGGCAACGTCGAACGGATCGCCCTACCGCAACGCGGACAGTGGATCCGGCAGGGACAAAAAATCCTGACCATGTTCCGGGACGGAAGCTCGGCGGAGATGGTATCGCCCATCGAAGGAGTCGTGGCTGAAATTAACGAAGAAGTGGTGCGCAATCCGGAAGTGGCGCGCCAGGATCCGTATGGAGAGGGCTGGCTGCTTACTGTGGAAGCTCCAGATGCGAAAACCAACTTCCGGAACCTGCTGAGTGGCGCTCTGGTACGCAGCTGGATGGAAGAGGCCGCGCGGCGGCTGCGCCTAAGCATGCCAGGTCAAGTCGGCGCTCTGGCGCAGGATGGTGGAATCGCCGTAGACGATCTGACTGCCCAGATGCCCAGCCAGGCATGGTCCAAGGTAGCCCGGGAGTTCTTCCTGTCCTGACCTTGTTTGGGGGGTTGGCTGAAGTCGTTCGGGGGTTGGAGAATAGGTCATGACCTCGGTGCGGATGGACAAATGGCTTTGGGCTGCAAGGTTCTTCAAGACGAGAAGCATGGCAGCGCGCGCTTGCGATCTTGGTAGGGTCCAATCCAACGGGCAACTCGCCAAGGCCGCGCGCGAGGTTCGAGTAGGAGACATGTTGCAGGTGACCAACGATGGCGGCGATTTTCAGGTGGAAGTGCTACTGCTGAGCGAGATTCGCGGCCCGGCATCGATAGCCCAAACTCTTTACCGGGAGACCGACGCGAGCCGGGAGCAGCGCATGAAGGTGGCCGCCGAGCGAAAGGCGATGAAACAGTTCGAACAGTTGCCGGCTGGAAGGCCATCGAAGCACGATCGCCGGAAAATCATCCAGTTGCGGGGAAGAGTCTGACTATGGCCTTTCTCCGCGAGCTTTGCGGGGGTTCTCGGCGGCCTTTCGTTTCAGGATTTTGCCTGAAGAACAAAGCCTTAAATCGCAGAGTGCGCAGAGAACGGCCACAGAGTACGCAGAGATGGATTTGCTCAGCGGCAGTAACATAGTTTCTGCGACAGCGCACTAGCGGCGTTTGAGAGCTTCGAGTTCATCGAGCGTGCGCGGCCAGTCGGATCCCAATAACCGCGACAAGCTTCGATCAGCCAGAACTTTCCCTCCGGTTTGGCAACGGGCGCAATAGTTGGTTTCGTTGTCAGCGTAGCGAATTCGCTGGATTTTCTCGCCACACATTGGGCAAGGTTCTCCGTAGCGTCCGTGAACCGCCATGCCCTCGCGGAAGGCAGTCACCTTCTCGGGAAAATCGTCGGAAGCCTCCTTGCGCAAGCGATCAATCCAGAACTCGAGAGTAGCGCGCGTCGCTGCGAACAGCCTTTTCCACTCTTCCGGCTTCAACTTATGAGTGTGCGTGATGGGCGACAGTTGCGCGGCGTGCAAAATCTCGTCCGAATATGCATTGCCGACACCGCTCAGGATGCGCGGATCAGTCAGCGCCCGCTTCAACGTGCGGTTTTCGGCGGTCAGGGCATGGCGAAAGGAGCTGAGATCGCTGGCCAGAACGTCGATTCCTCCTGGATCGATTGCGCGCAGGGCTTCTTCCCCGGCGAGCACATGCAACGAAGCGCGGTGTTTGGTGCCGGCTTCGGTGAGGACGAGGCTGCCTCCAGGAAAATCGAAGGCAGCCAGACTCTTGCGGCCCGTCAGCTTAGCCCCGGGCGGCCGCCAATGCAAGCGGCCGGCAATCATCAAGTGCAGCACCAACCAGAGGTCGCCTTCCACTCCGATCGCGATTCGCTTGCCGATTCGCCGCAGTTCCCGCACCACTCGGCCGTTCACACTGGCGAGCGGTGGTTGCGCAGTTCGAAGTAGAAAGGGACTCGAAAGCCGTACCTGCTGGATGGGTTGCCCCACAATGCGTGGTTGCAGCGCTCCAATGTATGCGGCGATATCCGGCAACTCTGGCATGTAAGTAGCTTGCTGGTTGCAGCGGCGCTTTGCAACCCAAGGTGACGGGTGTGTCGCGCATCGGCGCTGCGCCCCCAGATCGATCGTAGCGCCGGCATCTTGCCGGCGCGTGTGAGGGCCGGACGCCCTCATGACAGCCGCCGAGACGGCAGGGCTACGAAAACAATCGCCCGCCCCGTTTACTCCCATCAGATTTGCCGGACGAGTGGCGACGGGGTCCGGAAAACGGCACAACTTTTGCATCCCACTGCCTCCATGACTTACTGTTAGACCCGTGAGGTTCACTCGCTGCAGTGGAGTTCTGTTGCACGTCAGCTCGTTGCCGGGCCGGCAGGGTATAGGAGATCTCGGTCAGCCGGCCTATGAATTTGCCGACTTCCTGGCGGGAGCCGGACAAAAACTCTGGCAAGTCCTGCCGGTGAACCCGACGGGCTACGGCGATTCGCCCTACCAGGGGTTTTCAGCGTTTGCCGGCAATCCTCTATTCATCGACCTGGAAGCAATTCGTGAGCAGGGTCATCTGACTCGGGCCGACCTCGAGGGCGCTCCTGTTTTTCCGTCCCAATTGGTCGACTTCGGCGCGGTAATCCACTTCAAGCTCGATGCGCTGGGCCGCGCGGCTCGACATTTCCTGGCGCACGCGACACTTTCAGAGCGCCAGGAATTCGATGCTTTTTGCCGGCAAAACTCCTCGTGGCTGGATGAGTACGCCTTGTTCATGGCGTGCAAAGGAGTGCACCAGGGAGCGGTCTGGACCAACTGGGAGCCAGGTATCCGGCAGCGTGACGCGGCAGCGCTGGAAAAATGGAGAGCGAGGCTGGCTGGCGAAGTGGAAATGTTCAAGTACTGCCAGCTCGAATTTCACTGCCAGTGGAATCGCCTAAAGACTTACTGCCACGAACGGGGGATCCGCATCATGGGCGATATTCCCATTTACGTGGCTCACGACAGCGCCGACGTCTGGGCGCACCCGGAGCTGTTCCAGCTTAATGAACAGGGTGAACCAGACGCGGTCGCAGGGGTCCCGCCAGACTATTTCAGCGCGACCGGGCAACTGTGGGGAAATCCAATTTATCGCTGGGATGTGCTGGCCAACTCCGGTTATGGCTGGTGGATCGACCGATTTCGCGCGGCGCTCAACTGCTTCGACATGGTGCGCCTAGACCACTTTCGTGGATTTGAAGCGTATTGGGAAATTCCTGCGGGCTCCGCGACTGCCGCCACGGGAAGATGGGTGAAAGGTCCCGGCGCCCACTTCTTCCATGCCATGAAAGCTGAACTGGGCGAGTTGCCGTTGGTGGCGGAAAACCTGGGCGTGGTTACTCCCGAGGTGGAAGCCTTGCGCAACGAATTTGGTTTCCCAGGGATGAGCCTGCTGCAATTTGCTTTCGGCAACGATCCTCAAGCTCCGTCGTTCCGGCCGCACAACTATTTCCGCGGGTTGGCCGCCTATACAGGCGGCCATGACAATGACACCACCGTGGGCTGGTGGACTAGCGCCGGCGCCGGCGATAGCACCCGGACTGCCGAAGACGTTCTTAAAGAACGTGCCTTCACCCGGACCTATCTTGGTTTTGAAAACGAGCCTATCCACTGGGTTTTCATTCGCACAGTCCTCGCCTCCGTGGCTGATCTGGCGGTTATCCCTCTTCAGGATCTTCTCGGACTGGGCAGCGAGGCAAGGATGAATCTGCCCGGCACGGTCAAAGGAAACTGGAAGTGGCGTTATCGGACAGGGGAACTGACTCAGAAACTCCAAGACCGCTTGCGGGAGCTGACTCGAATTTATGATCGCTGACGATAGCTTCCTGACTTGGCGAGATAAGGCGCTGCCCTTAGACCGCAACGTTTTTCGGCGGCCAGTTTTACCGCCTCCGCGACAGCGTGGCGCTAGAGCGAGCTATTCATCGTCGGCGAGGAAATAGGGGAAGGGCACGAGTTCCACTCATGCCGCTAATTCGCTGAAAATCTCTAAGAGGCTGCGGAAAAACTCGCTCCATTTACTGCCGTTCGACCTCGGGCGCTAAAGCGCGGATGTAATTAAACGACTCAGTGGCACGAGTGGAACTCGTGCCTTTCCCGTGTGGCCCGATATTGGGGTTTTCGCAATTTCTTAAGCAGGTCCTTTCCTCGTTGAGCTGCTTTGTGCATAGTCCCAGCTAGAGTGGCGAAAGTTCGTCGTCCTTTTCTTCTTTCTTCTTGTGAATCAGCCTTCTTTCCAGAAAACGGCGCGCCAAGTCCTGGCCTCCGAGACCGAAGGCGATGGCCAGCCCGAGCATGAGTGCTCCAAAGGCGACGCCGAAGGCCACTAACACGGTCTGCTCGGCCACCCCCAGCTCTTCGAAGGCCATCGACAGCATGAAGACGACAATGACCGTGCGTATGGAAAGGCTAAGCAGCCGGGCCGAGGGCAAGTTCGCATTGACTCCAGCCAGCAGGGCGGCTCGGGAAAAGAAGCTGGCTGCCATCAGGCCGAAGAAAATTATGACCAGCGCTACCAGCAGGTGAGGCAGGAAGAGGAAGAATTTTGAGATGTACTCTTCTAGCCCAATGATGCCGAGGGCATTCACTCCCAGCAAAATGAAGCCCAACCAGGAGAGCCAAAAGACCAGGCGGCTCAACAGCTCCGTGGATGTGGGAAGCGCCGCCTTGTTGAGCAACTGGCTGGCGCCGGCGTTGTCGGACAGTTTTTCAAACCTCACCAGACGCATCGCGCTGCGAACAATCACCTTTAAAACGTAGGCAATCAGCCACGCCAGCAGAACGACGATCAGAACCTCGATGATTTGAGGGAGAAGATGCGCCAATTCGCCGACGAATTCGTGGTAAGCCTTAGCCAACTCGCTGATGATCAAGTCTCGCATGCTGACCTCACTTCTTACCGCTCCATAGTTCGAGCAAGTAGGGTTTCAAACGTTCAAAGTCGCGGCAAAGCGATTCCACACTGTTCTCCACCTGCTCAGCGGCGGAATCGCGGTTCTCCACCAGAAACGTAAACATCCTGCCGCGAAACAAAGGGACCAGCGCCTGAATGACGTGGTCCCGGCTAATGACGGAATGGTGATAAGAAGCGGCGAATTCATAGACTGTCCGCACCCACAGCTCCGCTGGATAGCGAAAGTCGTCCTCCGCCAAAGCGGCTGCCTGCTGCAGTTCTGCCAGCGTGGTGGAGGAAAGAATTGAACTCAAGACCGGACCCAGTTCGGCGACGCCGGAAGTAAAAATATCGTATAGGCGCTTACGGTTGACTCGTACGGGTTCCAGGCCGACTTCCCGGTCAGAACCCTGCGTGGGGACAGGTTGCGAATCCGTGGCCGCGCTCCAGGTGGCAAAGTTGCTGTCCAACGACCAGAAAAGGGGATCCAGAGTTTGGCGCATGGCCGGAAGTAAGTCCCGCGAGCCGTGCTCTGCGCGAGTTTTGGTCCCCAGGAAAGTCTGCTGCAGCCGGAAGCCTCCAGCTAAGGCGGTGGCAGTGAGCAGCATTTCCGCGCCGGTCCTCGCCGCTTCGTGATTCCAGATGTCTTGTCGAAGAAAGGTGCCACCCAGCCGTCCAGAGAAGCCAAATTCCGAGGCGTAGGGTTCGCGGACTCTCTGGCCATAGATGGCGCGGGTCATGGGATACAGGAGATTGCGGATGAGGAGACCTTCAAACCGGTGGCGGCAGTAAAGCGGCGTGACCAGATCGAAATTGTCTTGATAAATGGGACGGAGCAGCCGCTCCACCCATTCGGGCGCGCAGTTTTCAGACTCGGGCGAGATCACAACACAAGCTTTGGCGCGCAAGAGTTCGGCAGCGGACAGAATCGTGCGCAGAGCGGTCCCCGCCTCCGGAGTGCGCGAGTACTCGGTACTGATCGAGTGCAATGTTCGCAAGGTGTGAATGTTGGAAAGCTGGCGTAGGTCGTCGATGGAGGCGCCGGTGACCAACTCCGGAGTTCCATCGCGCGAGCCACCGTCGGCGTTGACAATCGCCGCCCTCTCACGGGGAAACGATCGCAGCAGCCCAGCCTGAATTGCCTGCACGATCGGACCGATGGTCTCCGCATTGTTGTGCGTGGGCAATCCCACCAGGATGTCGACTTCGCCAACGTTGATAAGCTGGCGAAGAAAATCATCGGTTAAAACACTTTCCTCAGCCAATCAAGTCTCCGTGAAGAATGGCAGGACGCCGCTTCCCGGCTCGCCCCGGATAAATTTTCCATCCGATAAGAACATTCAAATCCGCCGCAAGTGGAACCAGTAGAACTGGTAAGGCCCCATCGTCAACAGATAGGGCAAGTCGCCCACCCGGGGAAAAATGTTCCTCCCGAATAACTCAATCAGGATATTCCCTTTATAGCGGCGCAAATCAAGTTCGACTGCCTGGGCGGCGCTGGAGAGGTTATTCACCACCAGAAACGTCTCCTTGCCAAGTTGCCGCACGTAGGCCAGCACGCGGTGGTTGGCAGGGTAGAGGAATTCGATCGAGCCCCGCCCAAATGCAGGCGTAGACCTGCGCACCCGGACCAGCCGGCGCATCCAGGACAACAGAGAATGCTCGGAGCGATCCTGGGATTGAACATTGACTGCCTGGTAGCCATAGACCGGGTTCAAGATGAGCGGAGAATAGAGGCTCTCAGGATCCGCAGTGGAGAACTCGGCATTCCATCCTCCGCTCCACTGCATGGGGGTTCGCACGCCGTTGCGATCACCCAGATGAACATTGTCCCCCATTCCGATTTCGTCGCCGTAGTAGATGATCGGAGTGCCGGGCAGGGACATCAGCATGCCGTTCATCAGTTCGATACGCCTTCGGTCGTTGTCCAGCAGAGGAGCCAGGCGCCGCCGGATGCCCAGATTCAGGCGCATGGTCTTGTCGCGGGCGAATACGTCGTACATGTAATCCCGCTCCACATCGGTAACCATTTCTAGAGTCAGCTCATCGTGGTTGCGAAGGAATAAGCACCATTGGCAACGCTCGGGTATCTCCGGGGTTTGCCGCAGAATCTCAGTTATGGGCTTGCGGTCTTCCAGCTTCAATCCCATGAACATGCGGGGCATCAGCGGAAAATGGAAGGCCATGTGAAACTCGTCGCCATCGCCAAAATAGGGGCGCAGATCGGCTGGCCACTGGTTGGCCTCCGCCAGCAACATTTTTCCGGGAAACTCGGCGTCGAGCCGATGGCGTAAATCCTTAAGAATCGCGTGCGTTTCCGGCAGATTCTCGCAGGAGGTTCCTTCCCGCTCGACCAGGTAAGGGACAGCATCCAGGCGAAACCCGTCCACGCCGATTTCCAGCCAAAACTTCATGGCCCGCCAGATTTCTTCCCGCACCGCCGGGTTATCAAAATTGAGGTCGGGCTGGTGGTTGAAGAAGCGGTGCCAGTAGTAGGACTTGGAGACCGGGTCCCAGGCCCAGTTCGACATTTCGCTGTCCAGGAAAATGATGCGGACGCCGCGATATTTTGTATCGGTGTCGCTCCACACGTACCAGTCGCGTCGCGGATTGTCCTTCGAACTTCGCGATTCCTGAAACCACGGGTGCTGATCGGAGGTGTGGTTCAACACCATTTCGATGATGACCCGGATGCCGCGGCGGTGGGCGTTCGCCACAAACTCCTTGAAATCATCGAGGGTGCCGTATTTGGGGTGGACGGAGGTGTAGTCGGAGATATCGTATCCGTCGTCGCGCAGCGGGGAGGGAAAGAAAGGCATGAGCCATATCGCGCTCACTCCCAAGTCGTGGAGATAGTCTATTTTTTGCGCTAAGCCACGAAAATCACCAATCCCATCCCCGTTGCCGTCGTAAAAAGCGCGCACGTGGACCTGGTAGATGATCGCGTCTTTGTACCAGAGCTCGCCTTGCTCCATCGACAAAATTCTCCCTGGCAATACGCCGCGTTTAAAGGCGAAGCGTACGGAAACCATGACCCAAGAACCAAGATTACATCAGAGAAAGGAATATAGAGATGTGCAGTTGGAGGCTTTTATGGTGAACGAGGACACAATAGCGCATTCGTTCTCCTTCGGCGCCTCGCTAAGAATCGAGCGGTTTCATGTCGACGGCGACTTTAAGGGTGTGGGCGCCGCCACCTAGAATCAGCCCTCGCAAAGGGCTCACGTCGCCGTAGTCCCGGCCCCAGGCCAGCGTTACGTGGCCATTCGAGGGAACGACGTTGTTCGTGGGATCGACATCGAGCCAGCCAATGCCCGGGCAATAGGCCGACACCCAAGCGTGGGAGACGTCGGCGCCCACCAGCCTCGGCTGTCCCGGAGGCGGATAGGTACGGAGGTATCCGCTTACGTAGCGGGCGGCGAGATTGAGTGAGCGCAGGCACGCGATTTGCACGTGTGCGAAGTCCTGGCAGACGCCTCTTCTTTTCTTGAAAGCCTCCTCGGGAGGGGTGCGGACGTTGGTTGCCTTCGCATCGAAGCGAAAGTCCCTGTGGATACGCGCGGTCAGGTCCAGAAGCGCTTCTGTGATTGGCTGCCGGCGCGTGAACGACTGCAGCGCATAGGAGGCAAACTCCGGCCGTATGCGGATGCGCGGCGACTCAAATGCAAACTGATAGGCTTCGAGCCCGGCCGGGCTCAGATCGCCGGGAAGCGCTTCGGTTACTTCTTCCCAGGACGGCGACTCATGTGGCCAGAGCGCCGCTTCTCCCTCGATTGCCACCTCGCTCGTGGCCTCTACCACCAATTCCTTATGCGGTTCCTGAATCGTGAAGAAGCAAAGACGGTTTCCGAAATAGTCCATTCGCTCGGTACGGGTTGCCGGAGTCGGCTGGATGCACAGCTCGCTGCGCCCGGATTGATGGTGCCGCAACGATCGCGGCTTCAGGCAAGCCACGTGGTTCCCGACCGAGACGGGAAATTTGTACCTGTACGTAGTTCGATGAACGATTTTATAAATCATCTTTCAAAATCATTGGCCTATGGTGATCGGCAAAGTGCGAGCGTGGCTAAAGTACCGGCTCGATAGATTATTCGACCACGAAGGCAGCAACCGCTCCAACTCCCGGAGGAAGCGCTCAAGGCGTGAAAGCCCGTCGGAGCCTTCCTCCCCGGCCGCAGCACCGGGCAATGGATAGCTTAGCTTCCGCAAGTCGAAGCTGCGCAACAATGTCAGCGCCTCCCGCATGGCCTGCAAGTCATCCCGCAAATGCCGGGGGAGCTTTTGGTAAAGATCGGCGAGGTGGCTCAGTTGAAAGTCCAAAGACCGGGGATTGGTCTCATCTGCCATGAGCACATCCAGCACGGCTAACGGCTGCAGGGTGGTGTAGTAACGCGTCCGATAGGTCATGGAGCTGTCGGCAACGTCGATCAAACACTCCAAAAGCGGCCAGTCCTGCGCCGCCAGCGGCGTAGTGATTTCGCGAAGTTGCCGGGTCAGATAAATCGCGCGCTCCAGACGCCGGCCGGTGCTCATGAATAGCCAGCCCATGCCGCGGTTGATGTTCTCGCGCTCCATTCCGGAAAATGCCGAAAGCAGCTCCAGGCAAGCGGTCAGTATCACGGGATATTCCAGAAAGGGCGTGCCTCGCTCCATCTGGACCGACTCTCGCAGTTGACTGATGAGAAACATCATGTCGGTGGACAACCGCTCGCGGACGTTGTCGCCGATGCGGGACACCTCGATCAGAATGCGAGCCAGACTGTCGGGACGCTTGACATCGGACACCATCGAAATCATTTCCTGCTCGATTTCGGCAGAAGTCGGCCGCCGGTGTTTCGCCTTGGGCAGCTTGCTGTGTCGCGACTCCATGCAGCTGTGCAGGCGGATGAGGCACCCCAGCTCAGCTTCTTCGGCGCGCCGGAGGCGAGGGATCATCACGCGTAAAACTCGCGCAATATTTTCGGCGCGCTCAACGTATCGTCCCAGCCAGAAGACATTGTCGGCAACGCTGCTGGGCACCACTCGGGGAAGGCGGCGCAGCTCAACCGGTTCATGCCGGGGGCGCAGCAGGCTGAAAGTATCCACGGGTTGGTCCCAGAGGACCCATGCGTCCTTGGCGTGGCCGCCTCGCTGCATGGAAACGACCGATCCTTCCGCCTCGGCGACTCGCACCAATCCGCCCGGAATGGCGACCCATCCGCTGCCGGTATTCAACACGTAGGTGCGGAGCACCATGCCGCGCGAAACCAGCGATCCGTTGTCCCACACCGGCGTAGTGGATAGAGCGACCTGCTCCTGCGCCACATACTCATGCGGGCGGGCCTGCAACTCCTCGGCGAACTTGCTTTTCTCCGACTGTGGAAGTTCCGCGCCGAAGACTGGCTCCATACCGCGTGAGGGAAACGCCGGTTTCACCACCACGGAATCGAGATGATCGAGCACCCACTCGAGCGCATAAGTCTGCCCGCACCACCAGGTGGCCACCGAAGGAAGTTTGAGGTCCTCGTTCAGCAGGCGCTTGGCGAGGCCGGGGAGAAAGGGCATGATGGCGGCTGTCTCAATCAAGCCGCTTCCCAAAGCGTTCGCAACCTTGACGTTTCCCGCGACGATGGCGTCGACCAGCCCAGGGACACCTAAGAGCGAATCGCCCCGCAGTTCCAGAGGGTCGCAAAAGCTGTCGTCCACGCGGCGCAGAATTACATCGACCCTTTCCAGTCCATCAACCGTCTTCAGATACACGCGGCGGTTGCGCACAGTAAGATCCGCTCCCTGAGCCAGGGTAAATCCCAAATAGCGCGCGATATATGAGTGCTCGAAGTAGGTCTCGTTGTAGGGCCCGGGCGTCAGCAATACGATTCGCGGATTGTCCCGCTGAGTGAGGTTGGTGAGGGCTTCGCGCTGGGCGCGAAAAAATGGCGCGAGGCGCAATACGTTCGAGGCGCGGAACAGATCAGGCAGAACGTCGGAAACAATGGTGCGGTTCTCCAGCGCATAGCCGCTGCCGGAAGGCGCCTGCGTACGATCTGCCAGCGCCCACCACTGGCCGTCCGGCGAACGCGCCAGATCGACGGCCAGCATATGCAAATAACTGTGGGTTGGGACCTGCACCCCCACGAGCGGTCGAAGAAACGCCGGATTAGCGTAGAGAAGGGCAGCAGGAAAATGGCCGTGCGCCACCAGGTTCTGCGACCCGTAAAGATCCTCGAGAAGAAGGCTGAGCAACTGGGCCCGCTGGATAATGCCGGCTTCGATGAATCGCCACTCCTCCGCCGGAATCAACAGCGGTAAGACATCGATCTTCCAGGCCCGGCTGGCGCCGAGCGCGTCGCCGTAAACGTTGTAGGTGATTCCGTTCTCGCGAATGCGGCGCTCGGCTCGGGCCCATCGCCGACCCAACTCCTCGGAGCCGATCGTCTGGAGCGACTCCATAAGGTGTGCCCAATGCGGCCGGGGAGTGACTCCATCAGCCGACAGCTCGTCGTAGGCAGGACCGTAGCGCAGCGGAGTCTGGTATAGATCGACAGTCATGAGAGCAGCCTCGGCTTCTCCGCGTTTTTTGCGGGCGGAGGCAACCGCAGATCCAGAGTCATAGGAAAGAGCGGATTGGTTTCCTCGGCTGGGGCCGCTATCGAGCCGGACGCAGGTTTAGATTCTTGAAAACGCTCTTGCCGGCGGTCTTCGGCCTCCTTTGCATTCACTGGCCTGCCAATATAGAAGCGGCCGTCCGGTGGTCCCACGTGATAAGTGCAGCGGCCAACGGAGCGCTCGTTCCAGCGGTCGATGATGTCAAAGACAAGCGGCGCGTGAACCGGAATTGTGGGATGAAGCACCTCTGAAAGCCGGCGAGCGCGGAATCGTACAGCCGCGATCGCTTCGCCAGGTTCGCCGGTAGGACGGAGGGGCACCCGGCGGCCGTTGCAAGCAACCAGGTAGCGGGATTCGGTGATGAGCCCGGAGAGCTTCACCTGCATGCGCTCGAGCGATGAGTCCACGGTGCGAACCGTCCGGCCGGATGTTGTGTCTTCCGCGAGCACATTCCAAGGCTCGAGCGCATGACGCAGCTCAAGCTCCACTCCCTCCGCAGCGATTGACCCGATCTTCGGAAAGCGGAACTCCAAATGCGACGCGAACCACTTTTCCTCAAAGTTGTAGCCGGAGCGGCGCAACTGGGTAAGCACATCGAAAAAATCGCGACTCACGAAATGCGGCAGCATGAAACGGTCATGCAGCGCTGTGCCCCACCGAACCAGGCTGCCATCGAATGGCCGTTTCCAAAACATGCAGACCAACGCACGGATCAAAAGCATCTCTATGAGACCCATTTTGACATGCGGAGTCATTTCGAAGGCACGCAATTCGAGCAGCCCGAGGCGCGACCCGAGGCCCTCGGGCGGATAGAGCTTATCAATACAGAACTCGGCGCGATGTGCGTTTCCGGTGACATCGACCAGTAAGTTGCGGAACAATCCATCTACAATGTGCGGCGGGCAGGCGCTCGAAGGCAAATTACTAAAGGCGACCTCCAACTCATACAAGGCGTCCAGGCGTGCCTCGTCTACGCGTGGAGACTGGCTGGTGGGGCCGACGTACATGCCGGAAAACAGATATGAAAGCGATGGATGGTTCTGCCAGAACGTCACCATGCTGCGCAGCAGATCGGGACGGCGCAGGAAGGGACTGTCCAGCACGGTAGCTCCCCCGGCCACAATGTGGCTACCGCCGCCGGTCGCGAGATGCTGGCCGTCATATCCAAATTTCTCAGCCGTCAGCCGGTTGCGCCGCGCCTCCTCGAACAGAACCGTGTTGATCTGTTCGAGTTCGTCCCAGTTGCTTGCGGGCGGCAAGTTCACTTCCAGCACGCCGGGATCGGGAGTGACGCTGAATGACCGCAAGCGCGGATCGGAAGGCGGGGCGTAACCCTCCAGCCAAACCGGCATGTGCAAATACTGGCAGGTATCTTCAACCGCGCCAAGCAGATCGAGATAGTCAGCGAGCGTGGAGGCATACGGCAGAAACACATGCAGGCGGCCTTCCCGAGGTTGCACGCACAAAGCCGGACGAATCAACTCCGGGGCGGTTTCCGCAGTGGCGGAGAGAGGAGGCAGCGAATCAGCCGCTGGCTTTTTCTCGAACAGCTCCATCCGCCGGGCGGGGCGCGAAGGCAGCTTGACCCGATCCGCGAACGGCGCGGCATCATACCCGTATACGAGTTCGTCAGGCGCCACCCAGGGCACCGATTTGGTGGGTATGCGGTAGCCTATCGGCGAATCGCCGGGCGATAAAACCAATCGCTCCGGGCGCGGGAACCACAACTGGCTTGACCAGCCCAGCCGGCCTTCGGGTTGCCGCCGCCGAATGGGCAGGATATATCCGGCCGGTTCCGCGGACTCGGCCCCGGCGTTGTAGGCAGGCAATATGCTTTCGGCGCTCACCTGGAGGCGCCGAGTGAGCGCTTGCATGAATTGCAGGGATTGGGCCGCGGCGAAGCCGTAGTCGTGATCAGGCTGGGCGATGAGATCGATATTCTCCCAGACCGGAACGCGGTCAACGCGCCAGGCGCAGCTCAGCGCCCATCGTGGCAAGGCCTCGCCGGGATACCACTTGCCCTGCCCGTAATGAAGCATCCCGCCGGGCGCCATCTTCTCGCGAAGCCGTTGGATCAAAGCCAAGCCGCGAGCCCGCTTAACGGGTCCCGCAGCGTCAATATTCCATTGCGGACTCTCCGGCTCATCGATGCCGACGAAGGTAGGCTCACCGCCCATAGTCAGGCGTACATTCTGGGCCTTGAGGTCGGCGTCGACGCAATGCGCCAGCTTTTCGACGTCGAGCCATTCTTGCTCCGTGAGAGCCTTGGACGACCGTGGCACGTCATTGAGTCGGCGAATGGAAATGGTGTAACTGAAGTCCACCTCGGCCGGCTCCACGGTGCCCTCGATTGGAGCTGCCCGGGAAGCGCTCGGCGTGCAGACGAGCGGAATGTGCCCCTCGCCCGCGAATAGGCCCGAAGTCGGATCCATGCCAATCCAGCCCGCACCCGGCAAGAACGCCTCTGCCCAGGCATGGAAATCCGCAGAATCAGTTCGTGAATCGCTCGGATCCTCCGGCGCGCTTTCGCTTTCCGCAATCTGAATCAGATATCCGGAGACGAAACGTGCCGCGATTCCCAAATGCCGCAGAATCTGCACCAGGAGCCACGCCGAGTCGCGGCACGAACCTGCGCGCCTTTGCAGAGTCTGCTCGCAGGTTTGCACGCCAGGATCGAGCCGCGTCTCATAGTTGATTTCGTCGCGCAGCCGCCGGTTCAAGTCGACCAGGAAGCTGATCGTGGCCCGCTTTTCGTCTGAAACATTCTTCAGAAAAGCCCGGAGCAGGTCCCCGGCCGGCTCAGTGGAAAGGTAAGGTTCAAGATCCTTAGCCAGCTCCGCCGCATACTGGAACGGATAGTCCTGAACCCGCGGCTCCAGAACGAAATCGAATGGGTTGAAGGGAGACAGCTCCGCGACGAGGTCCACTTCAACCCCAAACTCATCGGTTTTCCCCGAAAAAAGCACACGCGCCAGATAGTTATTGTAGGGATCGAGCTGCCAGTTGAGGTGATGCGCGGCGGGGGTGACGTTCAGGGAGTAGCTGAGGATGGGCGTCCGGCAATGCGGCGCGGGACGCAATTGTATGACCTGCGGGCCAAGCGAGACCGCTTTGTGGTAGCGGTACTGCGTCCGATGTTTCAGGGCAACCTGTAAACTCATCCCACCTCATGCGGACCCGGGAGTTCCGGCTGGTCTTGTCAGCGCTGCCAAGCCGCGAAAACACGATTGTCGCGAAAAGCGCCCTTGTAAAACTACCCTAACCAAGACGCTAGCGGGGCGCAATTTTCTGATGGCCGCAATCAGGCTTCAGGTGGCCAAAGATAGTGCTTCGCCTACGCCATACGCTTTCTCATTTCCCTTATAATCCAGCCCTGGCGCGAATCCTGCACCAGCTTACTTCATGCACGCCGCCCTCAGATCGGACCCCAGCCCAGATCAACATTCCGTCGCCATTATTACGGACCGGCAGAATGTCTTCGACGAACTTCGCCGGTATCTGGCTCCAGGCTTCCGGGTCATACGCGCCAGCGACGAGGACCAGATCAAGGCCCTCTTTGAGCATGGCGATCTGCACGGCATCGTAGTTGATCTGGACAGTATCGGCGAGGGCGGGCTGGATGCCATCGATGTGCTGGTCGAGATGCGCCAGATTCGCGAAGACCTGGTTCTGGTGGCGATGACCCACTCCGCCGATCCCACCATTTCCTTGAAGGCGAGCGAAGCCGGTGCCGACGCATTCCTGTCGGCATCCGCCGATTTCCAGCAGTTACAAGCCGTTATCGAGCAAGCCATCGAAAAGCGGGCGCTGCAGTCCCAGGGCCGGCAGTTGGTGGAGCAGATGGCGAGCAATTCCGCCTTCTGCGGACTCATCGGGGGCAGCACGGCCATGCAGAAGGTTTATCAGGCAATTCAGGCGGTTGCCGACAGCAATGCCAGCGTCGTGCTTCGCGGGGAGAGCGGAAGCGGCAAGGAGTTGGTCGCACAGGCCATCGTCCAGTCCGGCGAGCGCCACGATAAGCCTTTCATTTGCCTGAACTGCTCTGCCCTGCCAGAGACCCTGATCGAATCGGAGCTGTTCGGGTACGAGAAAGGCGCCTTCACCGGCGCCGATGCCGCCAAACCGGGCCTGATCGAACTCGCGCACACCGGCACCCTGTTCATGGATGAGATCACAACCCTCAACCATGGCCTGCAAAGCAAGTTGCTCAGAAGCTTGCAGGAACGCTCGGTGCAGCGGCTGGGGGGCAGGTCTGCCCGTAAGATCGACTTCCGGCTTATCACCGCCACCAATGACGACCTGGAAGACCTGGTCAAGAAAGGCCGCTTTCGCGAGGACCTCTACTATCGCATCAACGTCGTGCCTATATTCATTCCGCCATTGCGGGAGCGCTCCGGCGACGTGCCCTTGCTGGTCGATCACTTCCTGCGCATCTACTGCTCAGCTAACAAGAAGCCAGTCAAGCAGATACAGCCCGACGTGATGCAAATTCTGGAGGACTACTCGTGGCCGGGGAACGTCCGCGAATTGGAGAATGTGGTGCAACGGATGGTGGTGATGAACGATGGGCCGGGAATTACCGTCCAGCATCTGCCACAACAGTTGCTCTATTCGAGCGCGGCCAGCCAGGAGGCGATTCTCATCCCCGAGGATGGCGTGGATTTTGACGCCGAGTTGGAGCGGATTCAGGTGGCTTATCTGAACGCGGCCTTGCGGCGCACCGGAGGGAAGAAGTCGGCTGCGGCGGCCCTGCTGCGGCTCGATCCGCAGCGGATGAAGTACCTGTGCCGCACGCTGAAGGTCGGCCGGGACTGAGAATCAGGGTTAAAAATTGACCCAGTGATGGTTAAATTATAACCCACTGAGGTTAAAAATTAACCCTGTCTAGTATCGCCGAGCGGGGCAGCGTCCAGTAACAAGACACGCGTTGTTAAGTTGTTGATTTGTTTCGCCCGCCGAATTTCAAACCAGGCAGCGTCGTTTTGGCGATCATCGTGCTAAGTCTAATAACGTCAAGCAGTAGTCAAAAAAATTCTCGAGGAGCTTACGAAATGTCGATCCAGAAGAAATCGCTGATCAATACCCTGAACACCACGAAGAAGGCGATCGTCGCCACCGGTACTACTCCGGTTTCCACTGACTCGGCTCGCGCTGGCGCGCGTGGCGGAGCCCGCGGTGGCGCACGTGGCGGAGCCCGCGGCGGCGCACGTGGCGGAGCCCGCGGCGGTGCACGTGGTGGAGCCCGCGGCGGCGCGCGTGGTGGAGCTCGCGGCGGCGCCCGTGGCGGAGCCTAAACTGCGGCTGTCGGCTAGTCTGCAGGCTATTCACAAAGGACACGAAGCTAACTACTTCGTGTCCTTTGTTTTTCCGGGCGCACGCGATCGAACTACCAGACCTTCCGGCCGAAGAAGTTCGACGTATCTTCCCAGGCAAGTCCTGCCAGACTGCGCCGTCGGCCGTAAAGCCTGGCCACGCCCGTCATGCCCGGCCTGAGCTTTCCGTCATCGTTCCCTACTAGAAGATCTACTTCATAAAACTTTGGTGGCCTCAGCCCTTTATATTTGGTGAGGTCAACCAGCCCCGGCTCAACATCGGACGAAACCGGCGAGAGGCTCTCGGGTTTCGAAGCGCGCCGTCCCAAGAGACCATCGATTTCAAGGCGCGCTCCGGCGGACGGCTCGTAATGATAAAGCTCGTATTCTGAGACATAGATCCGCGCCCGCATGGTGCTGAGGTCACCGATCTCAGCCAACTCAGTTCCGGCCACAACATAGGACCCGAGCCGGTCGGCGACGCGGGGCGTCAACACCACACCCGCAAGCGGACTCGTCACCTCCAACTCCCGCGACTCAGCGGCAAGCTGAGAAGTTTGCTGCCGCAGCCGCTCCCGCTCCTGCGAAGCGCTGCCTAAGCCTGAGTTATGCAGTAGAGCCGCGTTGGCCCGGGAGCCAGCAACCGAGAAATCCGCCTGACTGCGAGCCAGTTGCGAATCGACCGCCAGATTGCGCAAGCGCACCACCGGCGCTCCGGCGGCCACAGACTGCCCTTCGCTGGCGTAGACGAGGTTTACGGTACCGGGAACCTCGGCACGAAGGACGGCGCGGCGCGCGGGTTCCAGAACGAAGCGTCCGCTGATCGAATCGTGCCAAAGCGGCAGCAGAGCGAAGATGACCGTCCCCACGGCCCAGGCCATTCCGCGCGGGCTGGCTAGCCAGGCGCGAACCCGGTCTTTCTTATCCAGGTAGACGAATTTCATAAAATTCACCAGAGTTCGAATGCGCGGCTTGAAAATAAGCGCCGCGGTGCCGTATTCAGGGATGAAGGACCATTCGGGGCTGACGTTGTGAAAGACGTTTCCGACGAAGCGCGCCAGGATGTACAGAATGGTGTAGCTGTACGCTCCTGAAACGATGGCGTAAATGGCAAATCCAAGCCGCCGTCGCTTGGGCACAAAGGGGACCTCGACCGGCAGTCTCCAGATGTGTTTCTTCACCCAAGCCGCGACATACGCGGTGGAGTGCTCTTTCAAATCGAGGATATTGAGCAAGTCGCATACGATGAGATATCCGTCCAGCTTCAAAAGCGGGTTCCAGTTCAGCGCGATCACGGCGATGCCGGTAATCAGGATGAGCGTGTAAGCGAGATCGTGGATGGGAGTTCCCGCCGCCGAGCCCCACCACACGACGGTGGCGACCGAGCAGATGCACATTTCCGACCACACGCCCGACACCGTAATCATGATGCGCTGGAACGGCGTACCGCGCACCACGCCTTCCGTGATGTCGGTATAGAAAGCGGGAGTGAGGTAGACCAGGGCGAAACCCATCGCTGGGACCTTGGCGCCATAGTGCTTGCTGGTCAGCCCGTGGGCGGTTTCGTGCACAGCGGAGAGCAGGAAGGTCAAGCCCCAGAAAGCGGCGAAGTCAAACATACTTTTGTCCGCGAAGTTGAAGAACTGGATGGTATCGCGGGTCAGCTCTCTCCAGTAGCTGGCATAAATTCCGATCATCACGGCGAAGCAGCACAAAGTGATGATCGTGCAGGTTGGGGTATAGATAAATCCCGTGCGCTTGTGCAACCAAGTCAGGTACCCGTCGGGATTAAATGCGGGGAACATAACGAAGCCCATGTCGCCCCAGCGGTTCTTTTTCTTCTTCAGCAGTTCACGCCGCTGGTCGGCGGACTTCTGCATCAGCAGAATGTTCTTTTCCTGCGGCGTCTTGTACCAGAATTCGATGGCTTCCAGATCGTCGGCAGTGTCGCGTACGTCTTCGACCGCGATCTCGAAACCAGTTTCTTCCTTATATTTCTGCGCGATTTCCTCATAGGTGCGCGCCCCGTCGAAGAGTTGAATCAGCTTCCAATCCTGTGGCGGGAAGCTGAAAATGGCCTCGACCCCGGGCACATAAGCCCGAACGATGGGGTGGCCGTCGACGATGTGTTCCTTGGAGACAACTTCGGGGTGCACGCGAGGCGCGTGCTGCGAAATCATGCGCGCCGGAATGTCCGGCAGCGCGACTTCGAAGGCGCGGGTGAGGTTCATCGCGGAGAGTCAACGTGCACGTTGGCGGTCATGCCGGGACGCAACTGTGCGGTGGCGCCCACAAGTTCCGCCATCACTTCCACGGTCCCACTCGAGGGATCGACCACCGGGCTGATCTCGACAATTCTCGCCGTGTATTTTCTGTCCGGCACATCCGGTGAGGTCAGCGGCAACTCTAGCCCACTTTTCAAATGACCAAGAAACGTTTCCGGAAGCGTGAAGCGCAGGCGCAGCGGGCCTTCCGCCGTGACCCAAAAGAGACGATCCCCTTTGGCGACCTGCTGGCCGTCCCTCACGTAGCGGCGAGCTACGACGCCATCGAAGGGGGCGCGAATCTGGGTCTTGGCCAACTCCAACTCCAGAGAGCGCTCGGTGGCGTGGGAATTGGCCAACAACTCAGTTACACGCTTCACGTCCCATTGGTCGCCTTCGGCTTTGTATCTCGCGTGATCCAATTGCTCCATGGGGATGATTCGCGCCTCCCACAACTTCTGCGCACGCGCATAGTCGGAGTCCAGTACTTTGGCCTCCGCCTCCCAGTTTTTGAGGTCATACTCGATGCTGCGACTTTTAGCGCGAGCCGCTTCCAGATCGCTGGCGAGCTGCCGATCGTCAAGCTGCGCCAGCAGATCGCCCGTGCGCAGGCGCTTTCCTGGTTCCGCGAGAGTTTTCACCACTATCCCATCGCGCTGTGCCAAAACGTCCACCTGATGTTCGACGACGAGAGGGCCGGAAGCCGTTATGAATCCCGTCGCTGGGGCGGGGCTCGGCACGGACGCTACTGGCGGAGCGGACGGAGCCGCGGCAGAAGCGGTTTCCGGACGAGTTACATCACAGCCGCACATGATGACGGCTGGCACGAGAACCAGCGACGCGATTCCAAGGCGATTCACGATAGGCTCCTAGCCTGACTACAGGCCAAACCAACTCCACAAGTGGGAGTACAACCACATGGCGGGCCGGCGGAACAGGACGTATCCTGCCGGCGACCAGCCCACACGCACTTTCCCGCGACCTTCCATGCCGTCGCGGACAGCGCCATCCGCATTGCCCAAAGACACGCGCGCGAAGAATACCCGCGAGTCCCCTTGCATCTCGCTCTTCGGGCTCACGACCGCGACGTCTCCATGAAACGTTCGCGTGGGATAACTGTTCAATTTAACGGCCGCCGGAAAACCCGCGCGGAGCAGTCCGGCGTCTTCGCTGTCGACAGCCACGTCAACGATTGCTTGCGAAGTATCGACGACTTCCGCAAAGGTATCTCCGTACTGCAATCGCCGCCCTACCATGTCCTCGACGTGCGGAGTCGCAACCGCACCGTCCACGCTAGAGCGCAGTTGGGTGGCATTCAGCAGCTCTCGGGCCCGCTCGACTTCGCTCTTCCAGTACTCCGCCTGGACCCGCTGCAGGCCTGCCTCGCCACCATCGTTTCCGGCCAAGGACCGATTCATCTGCATGAGCGCAGTCTGATACCTCGCCTCCGCTCCGGCCAGCGAACTGCGGTACTCCCAATCAGCCATGGAAGCAAGCACCTGCCCTTTTACAACGTGCTCTCCCTCGCGCACATAGACTTTGCTGATTACTCCTTCCACTTCCGGTTGCACTCGCGCCAACCGGAGCGGCGCTACCACCGCATCGCCCTCCACGCGCAGAGGCAGCGGAAACGCCACCAGGAAAATCACCGCCGCGATGGCCGCGATCACAATCGCCCGGCGTTTCCTCTTCTCCATGGCGAGGAACTTGCGCTTCTTGTCCAGCACCGGCTCGAGCAAGGAGATAAAAGGCACCTCCTTATACATTTGCGCGTTGCGGAGCGCGACTGTCGCCTGGCCGGCCAGTACTTGCAGAATTTCGAGATGCGCTGAGGAAAGAAAATCAGGATCGCTACTTTCGAGCCCCAAAATTCCAACCCGGCCGGTATCGTCGGTGAGCGGGATGGCGTAGAAGCCGCGCATGCCGGTCAGGCTGAAGTATTGCTGAAACTTGGCCCGGGTTTCCTCGCGCGGATGGTCAACCTCCTCGCCGTGTTGCCTGACATGGACCACTTCTTCCGACAACATCGCCCAACGGAGCACGTCATTCAGAGCGGCGATCTGCGGCGCGTCGGTGTCCACATGCGTCATGCCGGTCACAGCGCTCAATTTGTATTTTCCGTTTTGTTCGAGCGCGATGGCTGCGCGCTCGTATGGGATCACTGCCTGCGGGGCATTGACGATGGTTTGCAGCATTCGCTCCAGGTTGAGGGTGGAGGTAATTTCATGACTCACCTTGACCAGCGTTTCGAGAATCTCCACCTTGCGCTCGGCCAGCAGCAGGCTGGCGTTGTGCAGAGCGCTGGAAGCGGTCTCACTCAAACTGGTGAGCACGAACAGATCATCGTCATCGAAGGCAGAGCCATCCAACTTGTTGACCGCCTCGACCACACCAACCAGAGAACCTTGATCGAGCAGAGCTGCCGCCATCAAAGACTCGACTCTTACCTCTGAGCCCTCTTCCAGAATGCGATTGCGCTGCATGAGCCGGCTGTCTTCCGGATCAGTAATGAGCACCGGCTCGCCGCTGTCGGAGACATCCCCCGCTATGCCCTCGCCCGGGCGCTGGGAATCGTCCTTTTCCACGGTTGGGTCAAACCCGGCCTGTTCCATCATCAGCAGGCTTTCATCCGCGTTGACCAGCCAGACGTTGACCGCTTCGCACTCCAGCATTTCCCGAATCTTGCTGGCAATGAGAGGAAGTAGCTGATCCATCTCCAGGGTTGCGCTGAAGACTTTTTCGATGTCGTAAAACTGGGCCAGGCGGCTGATGGAGGCGAGATTGTCCTGGCGCTCTTGTTCGTAAGATATCGCGGCCGCCAGCGCGGGCCCCGCAAGGCCAGCCAGGGGCTGCAACGCTCCAAGCTTCGATTCGGTCAGCGTTCCTTCAAAACTGACAATCTCGATAGCTCCGATCAAATCCTCCGAGGCGAAAATGGGGAAATATGCCAGAGAGTGCACGGTCCGCCGTATGTGCAGGTGGGCATAATCTTCGCGAGGTGTGTCCTTACCTGAGAAAATGAGCGGCTTTGGCTCGGCTGCGAGGCTCCCGAGAGTGCCGGTTTCCAATGGAACGACCTCGTCCGCCTCAACCTCGTCGATGGCGCGAGGTTCCCAGACCTTACCGTCGGGTGCGTCGGAAAGAACGTAGACGACAACGCCGGTTCCGGGCAGTACTTCGGAGACGGTCTGAGCGACAATGCGGGCCCGCGCAACCACCTCTTTCTTCTCCAGAAGAAGTGAGGAAATCGCTGCGAGATCGAATGCCAATCCTGAAGTGTGGGACGCCATGGAGGTGGCCACGGGAAAGCTGCTGCCGCCTTCCCAGGAAGGGGAGAAAAGAGGTCCCGGCTTGCAAATTCCCCGGGCTTCCTCTAACTTGAGCGGGCACTTTAACAGATGGTCGTTTAGGATGTCAATGTTATGAATTCGCCGGCCAGGCCCGGCGAGGGAGCCTTTTCATGGAGATCGAGGTTCGTTCCGAGGGACCAATCAAAGTGGTTAAGTTGCGGGGAAAATTGACTTTAGGCGAACCGGTGGACAAACTGAGGGAGACTCTGGACAACCTTCAGGATCATGGCGATGTTCAGTTCGTCATCGATCTGGCGGAGGTGCCGATGATCGATTCCAGCGGCATCGGATTCCTGGTCCGCTCGTTGACCTCCGTCAAACAACGAGGTGGTTCCCTCAAGCTGCTCAACCCCTCGAAAATGACCCGGCAAACCCTCAAGATGATCGGCCTAATCAGTCTGTTCGACATCTTCGAAGACCAGGAACAGGCTCTCGCTTCGTTCGGTTAGATCAGCGGACGAGAATTTGTACGGACAGTTAAGAGGTCGAACTCAATCTCGATCCTGGCGGGTTTTCGCCTTCCGAATTTCATACCCTAGCAGCTCCAGACGTACAGGCGGCCATAGATTCGCTGACATTGGAACGGGAAGAGTTCCGATTCGGTTGAACGACCCGTACCCGCCGGCACATCGCTCGATGTGTTCAGCACCCCACACTAGACATTCATCCCAAACACCACGATTGCAGTCTATTCCGGCTTGATATTTGCCCTGTGCATTCTGTTGGGCGACTGACAGCAGAATGTTAAGGAGCAAAAAATGAATGCTGACTGCAGACAGGTTCTGTCAAACACAATTGTCGCAAGGCAATTCGCAAAGTTCGCGACCTTCCTTCTAACTTGCCTAGTCGCTCTTTCGGTTTGCGTCTGGTCGCAAACTACGATCTCCACGGGCAGCATCGCCGGGACGGTGACGGACCAGACGGGCGCCGTTCTATCCGGAGCGAGCGTTGTCATTTCGAGCAGTGAAACCGGACAGACGATCAGCCTGACGACCAACTCCGCTGGCGTTTATGACTCCGGCGCATTGGCGACGGGGCAATACAGGGTGCAGGTTTCCACCAAAGGCTTTAGCACGGTGAGTCTCACGGTGACCGTGCGGGTGGGCAACACTGCCAACGGGAACGTGAAACTGCCGGTCGGGGCCGAGGGGCAAGTGGTTGAGGTGGCAGCCTCCGCGGTTCAGGTCAATACGGAACAGCCCAGCGTGCAGGGAGTGCTGACCAGCCAGCAGATTGAGACGCTCCCCCTGGGCAGCAGGAACTTCCTTGATTTGGCGCAGCTCGAACCGGGCGTGCAGATCCAGGATGGCGGCAATTTCGATCCCACGAAGAATGGCTTTTCTTCGGTTTCTTTCGGAGGCCGCTTCGGGCGCACGGCTCGCATTGAAGTGGACGGTATCGATATCAGCGATGAAACCGTCGGCACCACCACGCAGAACATCTCCGCCGGCGCAATCAGCGAATTTCAGTTGAGCCAGTCGACCCTGGATCTTTCCACCGAACTGACTTCCTCGGGCGCGGTGAATGTAGTCACGAAGTCAGGCACCAACAACTTTCACGGTGACGCTTTCTATCTCTTTCGCGACAAGTCGTTCCTCGCCAATTTCCCCGGCGCCCTGGATACTTACTATCAACGCAATCACTTCGGCGGCAGTTTCGGCGGGCCGATTGTGAAGGACAAGCTGTTCTTCTTCATCAACGGCGAACGCCTGAAACAAGGGCAGCAGGTCGCCGTTCCTCCTCCGCCTCCATTCGATTCGGCGAGCGGGTCGGCGCCGATTCCAACGTTCTATCCCGGGTGGCTTCAAGGACACCACTTCCCTAGGCAAGCTGGATTGGCACATCAAGCCCGCCATGACGCTGTTCTACCGTTTTACCTATGAATGGAGCGGAGACTCACGCGCTTTCGGAGCGACCTATCAGCCGTTCGTCAATAAGAACAACACCCCCGCGCAAGCCGTCGGCTGGGATTTCACTACCGGCAGGCTGAGCCACAGCGTGCGTTTTGGATTCGTGAACTTCCAGAACCGCATTGCCGACGGTGTGTTAGGCAACGCTGGGGTTTATGATCCTGCGGGCAACGTTCCGGTAGCCATCCGGATTGGCCCGGCGGGAGTGACGACCCGCTTCGGCCCCTCGCGCCTGGCCCCGCAGGCCACTCTGCAAACCAACCACCAGATCAAGTATGACGGAAGCTGGTTGACGGGCTCCCATACTGTGCGATTCGGATTCGGGTTTAACCGGATCCGCGGCGGTGGCTTTGCCTCGTTCTACGGAGTCGCTCCCGAGATACGCACCTCCAATAGCGCAGCCGCCCAAGCCGCGGCCGCAGCGGGGCCTTTTCCAAACGGCGCCCAGAATCCGCTCAACTACGTGATGACTTCCATTTTGTTGGGTAATGGACAGGGATTCTTCACCGAACGCCCGGCGTTCGGGTACGCCGCAGGCGGGCAGTACGATAACCGCCTTTCTGCATACGTGGGAGACAGCTGGAAGATCAAGTCCAATCTGACGGTCACTTATGGTCTGCACTGGTCCCGTGACACCGGGCGGCAAGACGGAGACTTGCCACCGGCCACTTGCGACCAGATTGATCCGGCTGCCTTTGATCCGGCGTTTATTCCTTGCACCGGCAAACAATCGATCCTCGACCAGTTTGGCGAACCTCACTTGGGCGGCCGCGTGCACCAGCCCAACTTCGATTTCGGACCGCAAGTGGGTTTTGCCTGGGATCCCACCAAGCGCGGAAAGACGGTGATTCGCGGCGGCGCCGGCATCTACTACGAAAATGCCGTCTTTAACAACGTACTGTTCGATCGGCCGGCGCGATTGCAGAACGGGCTCTTCTTTGCCACAGCCGGCCCTAACTGTGCGAACGGCACTCTGGCTCTGCCCAATGGGACAGTAAGCCAGATCGGCGGGGTTGATATCAAAACCGGTATTTGCGGGCACCGGGTTGGGGACATTCTGACCCCGGTCGCCGCTATGGAGGCTTTGTATCAACAAGCCACCGCTGCTGTGGGCGCCCAGGCCAACCCTGTTTTTCTTGGCGAGAACCTGGCGAATGGGCCGACCTCCACTGGGGATGGCTTCATCGCCCCCAACTATAAGACACCGATGTCAGTGCAGATGAATTTCGGCATCCAGCGCGAGATTCGCTCGGGAATGGTGCTGACGGCTGATTTTCTCCGCAACGTCGGCCTGCACTATCTGATGACGCATGACACAAATCACGTCGGCGACTCGCGATTCCTGAATAAGGCTGCTGCTCTGCACGCCATATCTGTGACCAACAACGGATTCGGCTGTGGCGCGGGCACATCCGCCGCCGACATCAATTGCGCAATTGCGGCGGGCGCCACCATCGGCAACTACGCGGGTAATGGCCTGGATTCGGGCAAATTTTATCTCGGCGGACTCCCAGCAGCGAGCGCGGCGAATGGCTTGACCCCGGATACCGGTGCCGCGTTTTCCGGGATCAACCCGCTGGTGGGCGAGAACGAAATGCTGTTTCCCACGGGACGGTCCACCTACACCGCCTTACAGCTGAAACTGGTGCAAAACCTGAGCGACCCATTTCGGGGTTTGAAGCACGCGGACTTTCAGTTCTCTTACGCGCTCTCGCGGTTCAATACCATGGCACGCGATCAGGATTTCCTGCCGGTCGCATTCGATTACCGTGATCCGGGCCGCTATTATGGGCCGGGCTCGCTCGACCGCACCCATCAGTTCTCTTTTGGCGGGACATTTGATTTGCCACACGGTCCGCGCTTGAGCCTCGTGGGGCACTTCTTTTCACCGCTCTCCAATAATTTGGCAGTCACGAACAACGGACGAGCCGGAGAGAACTTCTTTACCGACTTTATCGGTGACGGAGCCAGCGGTCCTTTTGGGAACAATCCTCACGAGATTCCAGGGCAACAGTTGGGCTCCTGGGGCCGATCGGTGAATCCAGGCAACATCAACACTGTGGTTAGCCAATATAACAGCACGGTCGCGGGCACTCTGCTTCCGGCGGCGCAGGCCCTGGTGGCGGCGAACCTGTTCAGCTCGGATCAATTGAAGTCGCTTGGCGCGGTAGCGGATGTGTTGGCTGCGGCTCCCAGCAACCAGTTCGGAATGACCTGGCTGCGCACTTTTGATTTCAAGTTCAGTTGGCCCATCAAAGTACGCGAGGGAATGACGGTGGAACCCTCGATGAGCTTCTACAACTTGTTTAACATCGCTAACTTTAACGCTCCAAGTTCGTTGCTCGGCGGAACCGTGGGTGAAATTACTTCATGTGCGTTCGCGACCGGAGTATCGAACTGCCAGGGTTCTCCCAATAGCGCGACCGGCACGCCCAACACGCAGGCAGCCACGAATTCCCTGCGAGTGGGTACGGGTACGGGCGCGAGTATCTCGGGGGCTCCCAGGCAGATGGACTTCGGCTTGAAAATTACGTTCTAGGGAGTCGGGCAACTTTTTGGGGACTTTCGCGGGCGGGGCCGCTGGCCTTGCCCGCTTTCATTTTGCGGTTCAATCCGAACAACATTCAGCACGCCAAAATGTGTTTTGGGCCTCGCCGATTCGCTGTTCGGCACAAAACAGCCTGAGGATTGTTGGATAGCCGTTTAATTGGAGATAGGTGGCCTGTGAGAAAGCCAGATGCGGCCCCCCGTTTTTCTGGCTGCTTGGCGCGCCTGCGGGTACCATAAGGACCGGATGAAGGAGCAACTCGCGAAGCTCGGGATTCTTTTTGCCGGCTGGAGCCTGATGGCCGCCTTCCTGGCGGCCAGCCGATCGCTGTACCGCGTCACGCTTGGACGCCCGGGCGACTTCCTTCATCTCCTGCGCTTGGATCTGATTGACTACTGGATATGGGTAGCGTTGACTCCTGCCATCTTCTACCTCGCAAAACGCTTTCAATTCACACGGACCACCTGGGCTCGTAGTACCGCGATTCACTTTTGTGGCTACCTGGGAGCGGCTGTCGCGCACGAAACGATTGCGCAACTGTTGGGCCTTCCATTTTCGGCGCCGGCGGGCTTTTCCGGATCGCTGCTCAAGCTGCGCATCGTCGATTCTCTTTACGACGATCTGTGGATGTATTGGCCGATTGTCGTGATCTGGAGCTTGTTCGAATACTATCAGCGGTTTCGCGAACGCGACCTTCGCGCCACCCGCCTCAGCGAACAGCTTGCTCGATCGGAGCTGCAGGGCCTGCGAAATCAAATTCGTCCGCATTTTCTTTTCAATACACTGAATTCCATCGCCGCTCTTATCCATCGCGATGTCGAGGCAGCCGACGACATGCTCGCCGATCTGGGCTATCTGTTGCGGGCCTACCTCACTGGAGACGAAGAGCAGGAAAGCGCACTCGGACGCGAGCTGCAACTCCTCGGTACTTACGTCCGCATTCAACAACGACGATTTCAAGATCGGCTGTCCTGGTCCACGGACGTCGCCCAATACTTGTTGGACGCGGTGGTGCCCACGCTTCTTCTGCAACCGCTGGTGGAAAACGCGATCCTGCACGGGATCGCTTCTCGTAGTGAACCCGGGCACGTGCACATCGCTGCACATAGAGCGGAATCGAGTCTCATGATCGAGGTCACCGACGACGGCTCCGGTCTGGCCCCAAATTTCAAAGAGGGGTTGGGCCTGTCGAACACCCGCTCCCGTCTTTTGCAGCTTTATGGCGACAAACAGTCTTTCAATATCCAAAGCAAGGAAGGTCAAGGCGTAACGATCAGGGTGACATTGCCGCTGCGATTTGTAACTCCGCAAGACGTTGTGGCCGACGGAGACACCGGCCATGAACGTGAGCGACAGACCGCTGACGCAGTGAGCGACTCGGTCGCAACCGCCCCGGCATCCCTGGCTTCGAACAATTGATGAGCGGTAAAGAATGAAGATTCGGACCATTGTCGTGGACGACGAACCTCCGGCGCGCTGGAGGATTCTGACGCTTCTTTCCCGTGACCCCGACTTCGAAGTGGTTGGCGAATGCCCCGATGGGCGCACCGCGATTGAGTTGATCTCGGACGCAAAACCCGATCTCGCGTTCCTGGATGTGCAGATGCCGGGCGTGGATGGATTCGGAGTGCTGGAGGCCCTGGCCCCCGCCGATCTTCCCCGCGTCATTTTCGTGACTGCGTACGATGAGCATGCCATTCGGGCATTTGAGGTTAATGCTGTCGATTATCTTCTGAAACCGTTCGACAAAAAGCGCTTCTGGGCTTGCCTGGAGCGCGCCAAGACGCGAATTGCGAAAGCCCGTCATGGCGAGGAGCAGCAACGTATGGAGGAGTTGCTGCGGCGAACCAGTCCGGACCGCGGCCGTCTGGTAGTGCGCAGCAAAGGCAATCTGGTTTTCCTGCGCACGTGCGATGTGGAATGGATCGAGGCTTCTCACAACTCGGTGGAGATTCATACCGGCCCGCGGGTTCACTCGGTCCGCGAAAAGATCGGAGACCTGGAAGCGCTCTTGCCACCGGACCGCTTCATTCGCATCCATCGCTCGCTGATCGTGAATCTTGATGCGGTGGCAGAAATCCAGAGTTGCGGCGCCGGAGAACACATCGTTCTTCTTCGCAACGGCCGCGAACTGCCGCTGGGGCGCAGCTACCGCGACCGGTTGGATGGTCTGCAGAAAAGACATGTGTGAAATTCAGGCCTCCGAAATCTCATACGCCCTCATGATGTGTGTACAGCGGCTCATATATTCTCGCCTTGGGGGACGGCGGAGAGGTTCGGGCAAGTGATTCGTCATTTGCCGGAGTTCATCATGGAGAACCGTCTGTTGGGCATCTTGGATCTCGCGTTCGTCCCGGATGACTCCGCCCGCGCAACAGAGGGTGCTTGACTTGCCTCTTCGGAAGCTTGCTGTCGCGACGTGCATCATCCGTTAAATGCAAAGACCGTTGAAGGGAACTCAGATGCGATCCATTCTGCATTTGCTGTGGGCTCTGTTTTCGATGTGCGCTCTTGCCTTTCCCGCTGACTACGGACTGTTTAGGTATGACGCCTCCAGTCCACTGGGGATTCAGCAGAAGGGCACGGAAACGTCCGGGACAATTGACGTCCGCGACATCAGTTTTTCCGGCGCGACAGGTGAGAGTATCAAGGCGTATTTGGTGGCTCCACAAGGCTCTGGCCCATTCGCCGGGATCTTGTATGTGCACTGGTTGGGTACGCCCGCGACTTCCAATCGGACCGAATTTCTCCAGGAAGCAAAAAAACTGGCGCAGCAACGCAAAGTGGTTAGTCTGCTGGTGGAAATGCCATGGTCACAGCCAAAATGGTTCCGCCAAAGAAAACTGGATGATGACTACGAATTTTCCGTCCGCCAAGTGAAGAATCTCCGCCGTGCTTTGGATGTGCTGCTTTCCGAAAAAGGGGTTGATGCTAAACAGATCGCATATGTGGGGCATGATTTTGGCGCTATGTATGGGGCGTTGCTCCTGGCAGTCGACCCGCGAGTCCACTATGCGGTTCTGATGTCGGGCACGCCGATCTTTAGCGACTGGTTCTTGCTCGACTCCGACCTCAAGGGGGCAGCGCGAGAGAAATACATTGCAAGCATGGCACCGCTCGACCCGCTCAACTTTGTCGGCCACGCCAAGTCCGTCCCCATACTCTTTCAGTTTGCCAGCCATGATGAATACGTCTCCGCAGAAAGAGCCAAGCTCTTTGCGGCGTCGGCCCATGATCCCAAGCAGGTCATGACCTACGACGCTGGACATGAGCTGAATGAAGCGGCAGCCGCCGACCGCATAAAGTGGCTCACCGCCAAGCTTGGAACCGGGACGTAGCTTTTCTCTTCAGGGAAGCGTGAACGTCCCGGCGGTCGCCAGATTTCTGGAAGAGTTGCCGAGATATACGGTGTAAATTCCGGAGGCCGCATGCCATGCGTGAGCGCTGACATCCCAATAGCTTAACGGATGAGATGAATCAGCCGCCGAGACCTTGATCGTCAGATTCTGCGATTGCCCCGCCGCCAACGAGACTTTCTGCCATCCGACCAGACGCTTCTGTTCCCCGGTGCTGGCAGGCAATCCCAGGTAGACTTGCGCCACTTCAGCCCCGGTGCGTATACCCGCGTTCTGAAGAGTGAAACTCACCTGGAATCCCAGATTGTTGGTTGAAAGATCTGCAGTCACCTGCGGGCTGGTGATCGAGAAAGTTGTGTAGGAAAGGCCATAGCCGAATGGGAAAAGAGGCGTCAGGCCCTTGCTGTCATACCATTTGTAGCCGACCGCCGCACCATCGATGTTGTAATCCACGTTGAACGGCGTGGTGGCGTCCGGAGGAGTCGCGATCGAGGGGCGCGGAAGATCAGACGCGCGTGCCGGGAATGTTATCGGAAGCTTGCCCGAAGGATTGACGTCGCCAAAGAGGATGTTGGCAATCGCCTCGCCTCCACGCTGTCCCGGATACCACGCTTCCAGCACCGCGTTGACATTCGCCAGCCACGGCAGGGCTTTTGCCCCTCCGTTTTCCATCACGACGATTATATGAGGATTGGCGGCGGCAACCGCACTGACTAGCGCATCCTGATCGATCGGTGTGGCGTGAATCACGTCCGTAAAGTTGAGGCTGGGCGTGTCCATGCCTTCGCTCTCCCACTGGCTGACGAAAACGATGGCGACATTGGAGGACGCCGCCAGGGCTGCCGCGGAGCTGGCGTTGGTTCCGTCGTTGAATTTCACCGTGGCAAACGGCGCTTTGGCCTGAATGGCAATCAATGGCGATGACGGATCCCAAACAACCTGGGACCAACATGGCGGGCAGGGAAAACCCTCGGTGAGAGCGGGGCCTCCAACGGGCAGAACCTGGGCGGAACCTCCTCCCGAAAGCACGGCAATATCGGCGTGCGAGCCAATCACCGCGATCGATGTGATTGTGGTGTTATCCAGAGGAAGCACACCGGAATTCTTAAGCAAGACCGCGCCTTGCTCCTCGGCTTCCTGCGCGATGGCGGCGTCCGCTGCGGCGTCGATTGGTTGCACAGTCGCGGGATGATCGAAGATACCGACCGCGAACATAGCGCGCAAAATGCGATGCACCATATCGTCGAGGCGTGACTGCGGGACCTGGTTGTTCGTCACGGCCTGCTGCAGATTAGATCCGAAATAAATGTTCTCCGGCTGCTCCTGATCCAGGCCGGCTTGTGCGGCATTGACGGTGCTGTGCGTGGCGTCCCAGTCCGACATTACGAAGCCGGGAAAGGCCCAGTCGGTCTTCAACACGGTTGTTAGCAAGTAGGAATTCTCGCACCCATAGGTTCCGTTGAGCAGGTTGTACGAGCACATCACAGATTGCACACCGGAGTCCTTCACTCCGATTTCAAATGCCAGCAAATCGCTTTCGCGGCCGGCGCGCTCGTCGATGAGCACGTTCGCGGTGGTGCGTCCGGTCTCCTGGTCGTTGAAACCATAGTGCTTGATGCCCGCCATGACGAAGTTGCTCTGAATCGCCTTAAGATGCGCAGCCGTAATTCTGCCCGCGAGCAACGGGTCTTCGCCTTTGGTTTCGAAAGTACGGCCGTCGCGAGGTTCCCGCCCAATAAGGTTTACGTTGCCGCCGAGATTCACGTTGACGCCGTAAGCGCGCATCTCCGCTCCGATCACCTGTCCGTACTTGGCTGCCTCGTTCAGGTCCCAACTGGCGGCGCTGGCGATGGAGGACGGGAGCGCGGTCGACTGTCCCACGCTATTGCCGACTCCCACGCTGCCATCCGCGAAGTAGAGATCGGGAATATTGAGGCGGGGGATGCCTGGAATCCAGCCTGCGGCGCCACGTGGCAGCGTATGGTTCCACCAATCCAGCGCTGCGCCGCCGTGGACAAGCTGCATCTTTTCCGCGAGCGTCATCTGCGAAACCAGGTAATCCGCACGCACATCGGGGCTCGCGGTGGAGGGCGGCGGGCCGGAAGGGGTTGGAGTGGGAGTAGGCGTCGAAGCGGAAGAACCACCACCGCAACCAGTGGCCACAAGCAGGAAAGCTAAGGCAAACGACAGACCAAGGGTTCGCATGCAGATGACGACAACATTCTAATCCTCTTGGAATCGCGACGGTAGGAGAGAGTTGCGCGCTGTTCTGATCCAATTACTGACGCTTCAAGAACCCCTCGACCTCTAACCACTCGAGAAAAAGCTGAGTCCAGTCAGAAACCGGAGGGCGATTGCTGGCCCGCAGGCCGAAGCCGTGTCCGGTTCGGGCAAATACGTGAAGCTCGGCGGAAACACCGGTGCTTTTGAGGCGGGAGTAGAGTTCGGGAAGGCCTTGCGCGATGTTCGGCCGATCATCTTCGCCGCAGGCCAGAAACGCCGGCGGAGTTTCTTTCGAAAGCGTCATGTCATGCGGAATTGCGGGATAGAGGAGTGCCTGAAACGCGGGCTTGGAACTCTCGCGCTCAATTGGATCGGGTTCACCGGTCTTTCCCTCGTCGTAGCGAGTTCCGGCCAGTGCGGCCAGTTCGCCCCCGGCAGAAAAGCCCATCACGCCGATGCGTGCCGGATCCAGCCCCCACTCCTGCGCGCGGCTTCGCACCAGGCGGAGGGCGCGTTGAATGTCGGCTAGTTCCGTTCCTTCGATCGTGTAGGTTGAGCCGTTGGCGCGAGCCAGACGGTATTTCAAAACAAAAGCGGCCACACCGCGCTCGCTGAGCCACTTGGCGACGGCGTAGCCTTCATGATCGACCCAAAGTTCACGGTGCCCGCCGCCAGGGGCGATGATGACTGCCGCACCCGTGGAGATATTCTTTGCTGGAAGGTAGGGAGTTATAGAAGGGCGGTGGATGTTGGAAACAATGTGCTCGCCGTTCTCGTTGACGCGCACGGTTTCATCCGCAGTTTTTCCTTCAGAACCAGGCGCACCGTTTGGCCAGAGCAAGACCGGGCTGTTCTGGGCTATGGCAGAGCAGGAGAAAAGTAAGGCGAGAAGGATATTGCACCACACTCCACAACCGGCAGGAATCGCAGTCTTCACTTTCACGCAATTGGCTCCATTGGATTTCTTTAGATCAGGAAGTTTCGGATTAGGCTGGGGTAGTCTTCTTCATCGCTTCTCTACCCGCCCGCACAGCCATATCGCGCGCCGCCCGCAGTTGCTTGACTGGATCGCCACTGGGATGAAACTCCATCGCCACCATTCCCTTGTAGTCCAGTTGGGCGAGCTTGCGGAAGATATTCTCATAGTTGATCTCCCCCGTACCCGGTTCGTGGCGGCCGGGAACGTCGGCAACGTGTACTAGCGCCAGATGCGGGATGCTTTTCTCCAGCTTTGCAATGAGGTTCCCGGCGGCAATTTGCTCATGGTAGAAGTCGTAAAGCAGCTTCACTTGCGGGTGATCCACCGCCTCAACCACTTCCAACGCCTCGACGATCTGAGTCAGATAGTATTGCGGGTTTTCTTCCGGATCGATGGTTTCTAGCAGCAGCCGGATCGCCTGGCCATTGATCGACTTACCCTCCACCAGCGCTGCCGCCGCTTTCAACGTATCAATGCAACTTTGACGTTGAGTTTCGCGCGGCATTCCTGGAACTCGATTGCCGGATAGCAGAATCATCCCCGGGCAACCAAGTTGTTCCATGAGCGGCAGCGTATCCCGCAGTTCGGCAAGCAGCGCCTGCCGCTGATCCGGGACGCTTACGCCGTGCTTCAGCCCGGCAGTGCAGTCGAAGGTGATGCCGAGTTCTTTACGCTTGTCATCGGCGCGCTTAAAATCCGCTTCGCTCCACTTATGGTATTCACCCACCAACTCCACGTTGCGATATCCGGCTTCGGCGACTTTCTCTAAACGTTGTTCGAAGGGCAGATTGGTGAAAACCGTCCACAGCATCACCGATAGCCCGAAGGGCGCTCCGGAAGATTCGCTTTGGCTTGCCATGGGCATCGGCTCCTGGCTGAGCAGAGCGGAACCGTGTGTGATCCCGTACGTCCCCGCTAAAGCGCCTGCAAAGGTTTGGGCAAAAGTTCGTCGATTCATCTGCCACCTCCGCCGGCAGCGCAAATGCCGGAGGTCATTTCGTGAAGCACGTGTAACCGGGCGACGTTATCACAATTCGAGCACAAGGCCAGCGGAAACTACTCATACTTATGGGGGAGACTATGCACACCCGGAAACACACACATCTGCTCACGAACTCCTGCGAGTCATACTTTCGTAGGATTCGAGATAATTCCCCGCGGGGTAAGATTTCCAGCGCGTCTAGCTGTATTCCGTTGGAGTAAGCCGGCGGTGGGATGGCACGTCGCCGCTTACCGGTCTTAGCAGGAATTACTTCACCGGCATCGTTGACTGCCATTCAGGGGACCCATGAGGCGAAGTGTTTGGACCGCAATCTTATTGTGCATCCTGACGGTCCCTGCTTTGGCCTCCACTCGAATTGATTTGGACCGCGACTGGCAGTTCTGCACCGACGCGCACGATCAAGGCGAGAATGCGGGATGGCAGAACCATCTGCCCGCTGGCACAGAGTCGGTCAACGTGCCGCACACCTGGAACATCGGGAAGTACGACGATTATCTGGGGAAAGCCTGGTACTTCCGCACGTTTGAGGCGCCCGCGCAATCGCCGGGCGGGCACCTGGAGTTGCACTTCGGGGCCACGTTCTATTCCTCCCGCATCTGGTTGAATGGAGTGGAAATCGGCCATCACGAAGGCGGTTACACGGCATATTCTCTGGATATCACCGATCACCTTCAGGCTACCAATTACCTGGCCGTTGAAATTGATAATCGCATCACCGAGCAGACCATTCCAGGATTTGCTATGCGGCAGCAAGTTCCTCACGATGCCTGGTACGACTGGTGGGATTACGGCGGTATCGTGCGCGATGTCTGGCTCACCGTGGCCGGACCGGTTGAGATTCGCAGGCAGCGGATCCGCAGTCAGATTCAGGCAAACGGTGCGATTGCACAGGATCGCATCTATCTGGCTAGCCGATTGAAACGGAGTAAGCGGGTCTTCATACAACTGACGGCCTTCGAGCCGGACAATCGCGTTGCAGCAACCAGCAGGCGGCTGTTTACCGTGGGACTCGCAGACACCGAAGTCGATTTATCACTTCAGATCAGCGCCCCGAAGTTGTGGGGAATTGACCATCCCAATGTCTATCGGATGACGGCAGAAATCGCCGACGAAGACGGAAAAGTGCTGGACGAGCAGAGCGACACCTTCGGCCTGCGCGAGATAGAGATTCGCGACCGCCATCTTGTAGTGAACGGTGAGCGCGTGCGGCTGACGGGCCTGACCCGTCATGAAGAGTCGCTGTCGGAGGGTCTGGCCGAGACTCCGGGCACCATGCGTTACGACTATGACGACATGAAATCGCTGCAGGTGACGCTGACTCGCCCGGTACACTACCCGCAAAATCCCTTCATCCTTGACTACGCAGACCGGCATGGGATTCTGCTGATCCCGGAAATCCCTTTGTGGCAATTCAGCGAGAGTCAGCTAAGCGACCCTCGAATCATCGCCCTGGCCAAACAACAGATGAAGGAGATGATCGAACAGGCGGGCAACCACCCCAGCATTTTCGCCTGGAGCGTATGCAATGAAAGCGACACCGGAACGCCAGGGGGCATCGCTTATTTCCGCACCATGCGGGAATTTATCAATAACCTCGATCCCGGCCGCTACGTCAGTTACGCGGATGATAATTTACCCAAGCTGAAAAAGGCGGGGGATTCCGCCGCCAATGATGCCGACTTTCTCATGATGAATCAGTATTTCGGCAGTTGGCACGGACCGGAGTCCGAGCTTTCTTCGTCCTTGGACAAGGTCGATCGCATGTTTCCCACCAAAATGGTGATCATTTCCGAGTTCGGACTGCCGGGAGTTTTTGCGCGAGACGAAGAAGACGCCGACCGCAAGAGAATCAAAATTATCCAGGAGCAGATGCCGGAATTGGCGCGCCGCGATTGGATTGCCGGAGCGATCTTGTGGTGTTACCAGGATTACAAATCACGCCGCAATTTACGTCTGGGCGTCGATGAGGGCTACGTCGACCACGGCCTGGTCGACGAGTATCGTCAGCGCAAGCCTTCTTACTATATTTGGAAAGAGTTGAACGCTCCCGCGGCGATCAGCGTCCGCTGGAGTGACGTGAGGAGTAATGAGAAAGATGTGCCGCAGTCATTTACGGCAACGGTGGCGCCCAACTCGTTGGATCGCCTTCCGTCCTACCCCCTACACAATTACAGCCTGAGCTGGGAAATTTATGACGACACCAAGCTGCTAACCCGCGGGGAAAGCCGTCTCACCGACTTGAGCAGCGCGCAATCAATATCCGGACCGGTTGACGGCGATGCGAACACTCATAAGTTACAGTTGCGCCTAACGCTGGTACGCCCCACCGGGGAGATTGCGGCGGACAAGACGTTGGACTGGAGTGCCGGCGGACAACAGGCCAAAAGATCCGACGATGCGAAGCTTCCAGTTCAGTAGTCGAGCGAGGCCAAGAGAGGGCACAAAAACTATGCGCGTTAAGCTTGTTGTGGTCGCACTGTTTGCCCTTCTGCTAGTGACCGCGGAGCGCAGCTACGGGCAAGACTATGCCATTGGCGCAGACGTTTCCTTCCTCGGGCAAGCAGAACAACAAGGCGTGGTGTTCAAAGATCGCGGCCAAGCCAAGCCGGGCCTGCAGATTTTGAAGGACCACGGCTATACCTGGATTCGCCTGCGGTTGTTTCACACCCCTACGAGCCTGCCCAACGATCTTGCGTACTCGATCTCTCTGGCAAAACAAGCCAAAGCCCTCGGTTTCAAGTTCCTGCTGGACTATCACTACGCCGACGATTGGGCCGACCCTGGGAAACAACCCACGCCCAAGGCCTGGCTGGGCAAGTCCCATGCGGAGTTAGTGAAAGCAGTATTCGAATACACGCGAGACACCATCGCCGAGTTTCGAGACGCCGGCGTACTTCCGGACATGGTGCAGGTCGGCAATGAGATCACCAACGGAATACTGTGGCCGGACGGCCAACTCCCCGTCAATTGGGACAATTTTGCCGAGCTCGTCTATGCCGGAATCAATGGAGTGGATGCTGGCCGGGGAAACGGCCGGCGCCCGAAAATAATGATTCACATTGACCGCGGCGCCGACGCGAAAGGCACAAAGGCATTCCTGGATAAACTGAACTCGTACGAAATTCCCTACGACATCATCGGTCAGTCGTACTATCCGTGGTGGCATGGAAGCCTGAACGATCTCAGAAAGAATCTTGAGTTCATGGCGGCGGAGTATCAAAAGGACATCATCGTAGTGGAGACCGCATACAACTGGAAGCCTGGCAACTATATCGATAAGCTGGCCCCTTTCCCGGAATCTCCCGAGGGCCAAAAAGAATTCCTCGATGAACTGAACCGGGTGATTCAGGAAACTCCTCAGGGTCGCGGCAAAGGGGTATTTTGGTGGGAGCCGGCGGTGCAAGGACCGTTGACCATTCGCGGGCTGTTTGACGACCAGCACAATGCGCTGCCAGCGATGACGGTCTTTGACCGCTTCACGCGCAAGTAGCGGGCGCTGACTCTCGTGGCAGGATGTTCTTTCCGGCCTTCGCGGCTCTTCTTTGCGCACTTTGCGGTTAATGCTCTTGATTTCGCATGGAGAGGAAAAAGCTAACCGCAAAGAACGCAAAGAAAACCGCGCAAAGGTCGCGAAGGAAACCACTATAATGCACAACCCGGAGGGCAAGAATAGATCGCAATTGCAATGATTCGCGCTCTCATCGCGGGTGGTTCACTGGGGCTCCTGATTTGGTGCAATGCCGCGCCAGCCTCAGACCTTCCTTCTGCTGCCTACGTCGAGCGCACCTGGCAGATGCAGGATGGGCTGCCGGAGCAGACCGTCCAGGCGTTTGCTCAGACTAAAAACCGATATCTCTGGATCGGCACTACCGGAGGCCTGCTTCGCTTTGACGGTGCGCGGTTGGTTCTGTACGACCGCGACAATACCCCCGCCTTTACAGAAAACAACGTTTTCAATCTGATGGTTGCGCGGGATGACACGCTTTGGATCGCCACCGAAGGTGGCGGCCTCATTCGGTACAAAGACGGCGCTTTTCGTTCTTTCTCCGCCAAGGACGGCCTGCTCAACGACTTTGTCCGCACCGTTTATCAAGACAGCCAGGGGCTGATCTGGATCGGGACCGACGTCGGATTATTTCGAGTCGCCGGGGAAAGAATCGAGCAGGTTGATAACAAAGATGGCATTCCATCCCTGGCGGTTCATGCCATCCACGAGGATAGCCAGGGGCGGCTGTGGGTGGGGGGCTCCAAGTTATTGTGTCTAAGCGGCGGCTCGGCTCAGGAATTTCGTTTGGCGGGGGAAGGAAGTCAGAACCGGGTCAAGTCCATTACCCAGACTCACGACGGCACTCTCTGGGTGGGAACGATTGGTGGTCTGCATCGAATGGTACCCGGATCGGATTCTTTCCGGCGGGTGAAAGATACCAGCGGAACGGTCCGTTTTCTTCATGAGACGTCAGACAGGACTCTCTGGATTGGAACCATTGGCCATGGAATCTATAAATACCGCGACGGGAAGTTTTCCCAAATTACAGCTCCGGACGATCTGCCCAGCAACACCGCATTGAATTTGTTTGAAGACGTCGAGAAGAACATCTGGATCGGTACCCAGGCGGGCATGCTCAGGCTGAGCAAAACTCCCATCCAGACCGTTGCTCTGCCCGATGCCGGTGACTATGACGCCGAAACGGTCTATCAGGATCGCAATGGCGATCTTTGGATTGCGGCCGCGAATCTATTTCGCTTTCATGATGGCAAAGCCACCAAGGCTCACTTTCCCGGGATTAGCGGGGTGCGCATACGAAACGTTTTCCGCGACAATGAAGGCGCACTCTGGATTGGGACCGAAGGCAGAGGCGTATTCCGCCAAAGCGGCACAAAGCTGGTCCACTACATGAGCAAGGATGGACTGGTTAACAACTTTGTGCGCGTCTTTTTACAAGGGCGGGATGGCAGCGTGTGGATTGCCACCGACGAAGGTGTAAGCCGCTGGCAGGCTGGTAAGTTTACCAACTATCAGGAGCGCGACGGACTCTGCTACTTCAGCACACGCACGCTTTGGGAAGACCACAACGGAGATATCTGGATTGGAACCGATCGTGGGATCAGCCACTTGCACGACGGCAGGTTTGCCCAGGATCCGGTTACCGAGGCCCTCAAGAACGAAAAGATTTGGGCGATCCGCGAAGACTCCGACGGCGGACTGTGGTTTGGCACCCGCACCGGGGGCCTGTACCGTTGGCGGTTTGGGAAGCTTGCCCACTACACAACCGCACAGGGACTCGCCAGCAACAGTATCTACGAATTGCTTGAAGATCCTAGGGGGAACTTCTGGATTAGCGGCCCGAACGGCATTTCTGCCATTAGCCGCCGGGAACTGGATATCATCGCGGAGGATCCGTCCCACCCCCTCTCGCTGACCCTGTATGGCATCTCCGACGGATTGGAAACCACCCAGCTGTATGGCGCCGAAAAGCCCGGCGGAGTAGTCACGTCGCAGGGCGAGGTCTGGTTTGCCAGTAACAAGGGTCCAGTTCGCGTCTTCCTGGATCAAACTCAGCCCTCTGGACCGGCTCCGGCCGTGATCGACCAGGTGATGGCGGACGGAATCGAAGCCCCCGATCTGCGGAAGATTTCGCTGGAGCCGGACAACTCCAAAATCGAGATGCACTACAGCGTGATCCAGTTGCGCTCCCAGGAACGAGTAAGGTTCCGCTACATGTTGGAGGGCTTCGATAAGAATTGGACGGATGCTTCTTCGCGTCGGGTGGCTTACTACACCAACCTTCCGCCGGGGCACTATCGTTTCCGCGTGGCAACCTTTGAGATGAACAATCCCGAACAGATTTCCGAGACTTCGGTCGAGATCGTGCAGAGGCCCCATTTTTACCGCACTTCCTGGTTTCTCGGTTGCAGCCTGCTATTGCTCGGGGCTATGGTGTGGGGCGGACACAAGTTCCGCATCCGCCAGGTTCATGCTCGTTATGAGGCGGTCTTGACCGAACGGAACCGGCTGGCCAGGGAGATGCACGATACGCTGATTCAAGGATGCGCGGGAGTATCCGCGTTGCTAGAGGCGCATTCCAGTCTCGCCGAAACCGAGCCTTCCGGCGATGACGGCTTGTTGAGCTGTGCTCGCACGCAATTGCGTACCACGATCAATGAGGCCAGAGAAGCGGTCTGGGACCTGCGGCACGCCGATGGTTCGGCCACCACCATCGGCCCGATCCTGGGGAGTATGACGCAGCAGGTCAGTGACGAATTCGGAGTGCCAGTGGAGTACATGGTTTCGGGCAACCCCTTCGATCTGGACCAGTCCACGGCGCACGAGTTGCTTATGGTGGTGCGGGAAGCGCTGCACAATGCCATTCGCCACGGGCAGCCGACGAAGGTGCAGGTGAGCATCGAGTTTGCCGGGAATCAATTCAGCGTGCAGGTGCGAGACAACGGACGCGGGTTTGATCCGGCCGTTGTCTCGGCGTCCTCCAATGGCCACTACGGGCTTGTGGGAATGCGGGAGCGAATGAAACGCATGGGAGGAAAACTCGACCTGAACAGCCGATCCGGCGCTGGGACCGAGTTGACGCTGACCATCCCTCGCAAGGCGCCGGTCCGGGGAAATGGCCTGCCGCGAGTATGAATGTGAACAACATCGAAAAAATCAAAATCATGGTGGTGGATGACCATCCGCTTATGAGGATCGGGATTGCCTCGATCATCAACGCGCGCACCGACATGATGGTTGTGGCGCAGACCGGCACCGGAGAAGAGGCGGTCACGCTTTTCTCGCAGCACAAACCGGACGTGACCTTGATGGACCTGCGGCTTCCGGGTATGAGCGGAGTCGACGCCATTCGCTCGATCCGCGCCACTCAATCGCGAGCGCGCTTTGTGGTGCTGACCACCTACGAAGGAGACGCCGATATTCATCAGGCGCTCGAAGCCGGAGCCCAAGGCTATCTGATCAAGGGTATGCCGTACCAGACTCTGGTGGACGCAGTCCATCGCGTGCACCGTGGCGGACGTTTTCTGCCGCCTCCTGTGGCGCGCGCTCTCGCCTCACGATTGCCAGATTCCGACCTGAGCGCCCGCGAACAAGAAGTGCTGTGTCTGCTGGCCAGCGGAAAAAGCAACAAAGATATCGCTACGCTGCTGGGCATTACCGAAGCCACGGTGAAATGCCATGTCAGCGCCATTCTCCTGCGCCTGGACGTCAGCGACCGTACCGAAGCTGTGGTTACGGCACTGCAGCGCGGCTTGGTACACCTTTAGCGCGTATTTCCATAGGTCTTATCCTGTTGTCAAGTCAAATACTTTTTTGCGAGTCCGACTTTTGGCGGATTCGCGGATTTGTTGCCTCAGCATAGGATTCCCCTCCAGTAGCGTGTGGGGTGGGTTCGTCAGAACTCCCGATCTAAAGCTATTTCTTCGCCGACAGTCCCAGGATGAACTGTGGCGTGTAGTAACGGACGGGAGTCAATCCTAGGAGGCTCCGCGATGAGATTGGGGATGGTGCGCAACTTTCGCCGCATTTGTCTATTGCTGGTCGCAACTCTAACGACTGGTTTTGCTTTTGCACAGAATGCCAATACTGGAGAGATTAAGGGAACCGTGCAGGACTCCACCGGTGCGGTGGTCGAGGGCGTCAAAGTCACGATCACCAATGTGAACACCGGCTTCACCACGGTCTCCACCACGAATTCAGCTGGTATCTACGATGTGCCGTCGCTTCCGACTGGCCCCTACATCCTCACTTTTTCAAAGGCAGGGTTCAAGGATTTGGTCCGCAAGGGCGTCACGTTGGAAGTCCAGACCGTGGGCATCGATGCCACGCTGCAAGTCGGGAACACCACGGAGTCGGTTACGGTTACGGCCGAGGCTCCTCTCCTAGAGACGGAGACCTCCGATCAGCGCGTGAACCTCAGTGCCGAAGCGATTCGCACGGCGCCTATCGTGGGCACCGACTGGCGTAACGAGATGGTTCAGCTTATCCCCGGCGTGAATAACGGCGGAGGGGCAGGCGAAGCCAACGGCCAGGGGGTCGGAGTCAACGGCACGCAGGGATACAATGTGCAGTTTCTGTCGGACGGCGGGATTGCCACAGCTCCGCGAGATTACAACGGCAGCAACTACTATATGCCCCTGGACTCCATTGGCGAGCTAAGCGTCAATTCCGCCAATGCCCCCGCGCAATACGGCAATGGCCTGGTGTCCATTAACGTGATCACCAAGAGCGGTACCAACCAGTGGCATGGTAGCGCGTATGAGTCCATCCAGAATACTTCGTTTAATTCGAGAGGCTATTTCAATTCAACGGGACCAAAGGCTGTGGAGCATTGGAACACCTACGGCGGCAGCGTGGGCGGACCGGTGATCAAGAACAAGTTGTTCTTCTTTTTCAACTATCAGCGCAACCCTGCGTCTACTCCCAATTCCGCAACGTATAGTTACCCAACCGCTGCCGCGCAAGCGGGGAATTTTTTCGGATATAACTTTCCGCAGACTGGGCAGGCCGCCCCCACGGGCACTGCCTTTGACTCCGCGGGTCATCTGATTGCGACGCCCGATGCGGTTGCATTGAAAATGCAAACCTATTTCCCCGGATCGAGCGCTCGAGGATGGATTGCGGGATGCCCTGGTCCAGTGAATCCATCGCCGGGTAACCCACAAACCTGTCCGGCTACGAGCAACTTTATATTCAACGGCACCAGCCCCAGCACCAACACGTGGTACACGGGCAAGGCCGATTACAATCTTTCCTCCAAGCAAAGACTCTCGTTTAGCTTCAACTATCTTCCCACCACCTCATCCTATGTCCCCGCGGATCCTCTATTCCCCAACGACGCTACGGCAACTGAACAAGGGAAGACGAAGAATCTGCTCGGCCAAGTCTCGTATGTCTTTACGATCAGCCCAACGATGCTGAACGAGTTTCGTGTGAGCGGAAGCCGCGAACTGGATAAGTATGCGCCACCTTCACTTGGACATAACGCTCCCGCGACGCTTGGCCTTCAGCCGACTTATGGCACCAATTCTCCGGCCAATATCTTTCCCAGTGTCACGATTGATCAGGGGTTTGGCGGTGGGGCCATGGCTTTGGGCGCTGGACAGTATAGTCAGGGACTCCCCGGCCCCGGGGGGAACGGCAACATAGACGCCGTTCTGGGCCAGGGGATTTACACCGTCGGCGATATTCTCACGCTGGTTCATGGCAAACACACCATCAAGGTTGGCGGTGAGTACGACCGTCTCTATCAAAACTACACCAGCTGGGGAGATCTGGACTCGGGCCATTTCCTATTCAACGGAAGCGTCACCGGAATTCCGTATGCCGACTTCCTCGCGGGCGACGTCTATGGCTGGTACGTCTCCGAAGCCATCCCAACCAGTTCGCACCAGTGGACTTCGGCCGTGTTTGGCAGCGACGACATTAAGGTGTCATCGCACTTGACTCTCAATCTGGGCCTGCGCTGGCAGATGCAGTCCGGTTGGGGGGTAAAGAATAACCTGTTCGGCGTCTTTGACCCCTTCCTGCCCAATCCCGATGGTGGCAAAGGTGCCATCCTCTTTGGCGGGCAGAGCGACCTGCTCTACGGCGGGACAACGGCCAACCTGAAGACCATCCAGAACGGGGACTACAAAGAATTTGCGCCCCGCCTCGGCCTGGCGTGGTCGCCACGCAGCAGTTGGGTCTTCCGGGCGAGCTACGGTATTTTCGACGCGCCACGGGATGCCGAGAATTACACCGATAACGCGATCGGCCTTGGTCTCAATCCCCACCAGGTTGGTCCCAACGGGTACAATCCCGGCGTCGCTGCCTTCAAGCTGGCAGCGGGACCGCCTGCCGGCACCAAGGTCGTATTTCCAACCTTGCAAACTCTTTCTCCGACCATCAACAACTTCGGTTTCACGGCGTACTACCCACGCAATATGCCAACGGTTTACGTGCAGCAGTCCATCATCGGTGTACAGCACGATTTCGCCGGCGGCATTCTATTGGACACCAGCTATGTCTATACCCGCGGCAAGAACCTGAACTTTGCTACCGATATCAACCAAGACCCGCCAAGCCAATTCACTTGCTCAGGCTACAACTGCGGAGCCCCAAATCCCGTTTTTAACAACATAATTGCCCAGATTTACACTGGCTGGTCCAATTACAACGCCCTGCAAGCCAGGCTTCAGAAGAGGATGTCAAATGGCTTGAACTTCCAGGTCAATTACGCTTGGTCGAAATCGCTCGATACCGGCACCGGGAATGGCCATGGGTCGGGCGTTGATATTTACCAGAACGCGTTTAGCCCCGCCGCCAATTACGGTCCGTCCAACTTCAATGTGAAGCATACCCTGGTCGGTTCGGTGGTTTACGAGGTGCCGTTCGGTCGTGGGCGGCAGCACTCGCTTGGTGGTATTGCGGACCAGGTCATCGGTGGCTGGACCGTTTCCAGTCTCTTCCAGTGGCACACTGGGGCTCCGTTCACCCCGGTGATCCAGGGCTCGGTTGCGAGTGGGATAAATCCGGGGATGCGCGCGGGCACGCTTTTCCCTAATCAAGTTGGCGATCCCAACGTGTCGAATCAGACCATCAACCATTGGTTCAACCCCGCCGCCTATACCAATCCGGCTCCCGGGACCTTTGGCAATGTCAGGCGGAATTCTCTCGTTGGACCGCGTTTCTCGAATGTGAATATCAGCATCGCGAAAGAGTTCCCTATTCGCGAAGCCATGGGACTCGAGATCAGGGCCAACGCTTACAACGCGTTCAACCACATCAACTTTGGCAACCCAGATGCGAACGTTGGTGACAGTGGTGCGGCCGATAACAGCTCGGGCAAAATCTCCAGCGTCATCGGCAGTGCACGCATCATTGAATTGGGGGCTCACTTTAGATTCTGAGCTACCGCCGGAGTTTGACTTTACCCACGCCTGCGGGGTGCGGAAGCAGTCTTATTCCGCACCCCGCAGTTTTTCGCGGTGCGCCGGAGCAGCGCATTTCGTAGTATCTTGCGCGCAGCGATGACGTCAGAAATTCCATAAGATTCCTAAGGGCATGCTTCACTCCTCATGAAAGAGTCCCAACCGAGGCTTTACGAATCCGCCCCTAACTTCGCCCCTCTAGACGCGAACCGAGTAGCCAGCCTGTGGGGCCGTCGGCCGATTGTGCTTCTCGTGTTTCTGGCCACCGCCCTCGCGGGACTGGCCGCGCAGACCGCAACTCCCCGACCTGCGGCGACGATTCACGATCACCTGCGTAAGGCGGCGGAATACCTCAAGGCGAACGATCCGAATTCCGCTGCGAAGGAGTTCGATGCAGTCCTCGCGCTCGATCCTAAGAACGCCGAAGCCTACGCGAACCTAGGCGTAATCGCCTTCTCGCAGCGCGATTATCAGAAGGCTTCGCAATACCTGCGCAAGGCCGTAGCCCTCGCGCCGTCTCTAGCGAAGACGCAAGCTCTGCTGGGAATTTGCCAGGCAAGATTGGGGGATCCGTCTGCCCGCACGCTGTTGGAGAAGTCCTTTCCCAAGCTGAAAGACAAGCAGCTGCGCCTCCAGGCCGGTTTGCAGTTAGCGGCTCTCTACGACCAGCAGGGAGACCTCGGCGCCATGGCTTCCCTGATGCGGGCGCTTGTGGATCTCGATCCCGATAACGTGGAAGTTCTGTTCATGGCACAACGCGTGTATTCCGAACTGGCCGATGACACGCTGAATAAGCTGGCCATCGTCGCGCCCGGGTCAGCTCGCATGCAACAGGTGATTGCCGAACGGCTCATCAATGCCGGCGATCTGCCAGGCGCAATCGACCACTACAAGAAGGCTCTGCAGATCGATCCCCGCCTGCCCGGCGTGCACTTTGAGCTGGCCGAAGCAATTTTGGAGTCGTCGCAGTCCGATGCTGGAACCCAAGCGGAAGCGTTAAAACAACTCGAAATCGCCGTTGCCATGGATGGCGCCACGGCCAGGACAGAATGCGAATTCGGCAGGATTGCGCTGTTGCAGTCGCAGCCCGAGCAGGCATTCGTGCACTACCAGCGCGCCTACGAACTCGACCCGCACGACGTAGAAGCCCAGTTGGGCCTGGCGAAGTTCTTGATGCTGCAAAAGAAGCCGCAAGAAGCCATCAAGTATCTGCGTATAGCGGTCCAATCCGACCCGCTGAACAGCGAGGCGCATTATCGCCTGGGGCTAGCCTGCCGGGCCCTCAACCTCACGGATGAAGCCCAGAAAGAGATGCATTTAGTCCAGGAGATCAAGAAGACCATGGATCAAGTGAAAGCTCTCTACCGGCAGATGAATGTTCAGTCGCGACAGATGGCGGACGAGGCTCCGGAAGATGAGCGATAGGGGGCCCATGAAGAGGACTCCAAGACTCAGCATGAAGTCGCGCGGTATGCACCTTCTGCTCTTCGCGATCTCCAGCGTCTTAGGGAACGTGGCTTGTGGTGGCGGAGGCTCTTCCGGGAGTCCACCGCCCCCGCCTCCTGCGAACATGCCGCCGACGATCTCAAAGGCCTACGGAGCCGCCAGCGTGCCGACGAACGGCGCCACGTCGCTGACCTTTCACTTGTCCAACCCGAACTCCGCGATTTCGCTGACCGGTGTCGGCTTCACCGATACTCTGCCTACGGGGCAAGTGGTCGCGACTCCCAATGGGTTGAACGGTAGTTGTGGCAACGGAACGATTACGGCGACCGCTGGAATGGGCAGTATTATTCTTTCGAATGCGAGTCTCCCCGCGAGCGGCAACTGCACATTCGCCGTGAACGTTACGGCTACAGCGTCGGGCACGCAGAACAACACCACCAGCGCCGTTACCTCGATGGAAGCTGGCAACGGCGGAACGGCGTCGGCCAGCCTGATCGTCGCCGGACCCAGCCAGCAACCGCCACAGCCCGTCGACATCAGCCCGATCGACGGCGAAGTCTACTACGTGGTCAATCAACTCAGCGGCCTGCAAGTAGATCTCAACAGCAACTCAACCACAGCAGGCGACCACTTAGTCCAACAGCCGCGGGCTTTCACCGACACCAGCCAAAGATGGGCCTTCGCCAAGCTTTCCGGAGGTTCCTGGCAGATCAGTAACGTTCGCAACGGATTCTGTCTGGAAAGCGCCAGCGGTTTCGTCGTGCAGAATCCGTGCGCCAGCGGTAATTCCGCGCAGCAATGGACCCTCACTCCGACAAATAACGGCTACTACGCAATATCAAACGTGGGAGCCAACCAACTGATCGACGTGCCTTCAGCGGCTGCAGGTGCAACGCTGAGCCAGACGGCGCTCTCTGGCAGCGCGACGCAGAGCCAGCAATGGCTATTGCGGCCTGCCTTCTTCCGCGGAGTGGACAACGCTCTGCTGGAGAAGCAGGAGGCCGCGCGCATAGCCACCGGCTTGACCTGGTGGAAAGATGGCGGCGTCCAACAAGATGTTCTGCAAATCCTGAAGAACCACGGCGTCAATATGGTGCGCGTGCGGCCAAGTTCGGCGCCTCCTTATTCCAACCCGTCGCAGGCGGGATGCGCCGGGGATGCCTGCTTTGCCGAGACTGAAGCGCAGGATCTCGATCTGGCGAAGCGGGCCAAGAACCTTGGGATGAGCCTGGAGTTGACATTACTTTTCGACGGCGGGCATTCCGCCAGCGTTCCAGCGGCGTGGGCGAATCACACTCTCGCTCAATTGCAAACCGACGTCTACAACTACGTGAAGGGCGAAATCGAGCTGTATCGCCAAGCTGGGACCATGCCTGACTTAGTGTCGATTGGCAACGAAGTGGATACCGGATTCCTTGGTTCCATCGGCAGCCCGACCGGAGCCAACTTCGGCGGCTTCGCAGCCCTGCAGATTCAGGCCATGCAAGCAGTAAAGGACGCCGCTGCTGACCCCTCGATCGGCCCCGCGATCCCCGCGCCGCTAACCTGCATTCACATAACACCGGCATGGGATTTGACCCAATTCTTTACCTTAGCCAATCAAAACAGCACTCCTTACGACGCTATCTGCCAGAGCTACTATCCGATTTTTCATGGGCCGCTCACTCAGGCCCAGGCAACCGCGGCTAATCCAAACAACCAGCCGATCGAACAGAATGTCCTGACCATGGCGGCCACGAACATCGGTAAGCCCATCTTCATCATCGAGGCGGGCGAGCACTATGAAAGCGGGTTTCAGTCGAACGATCCCTGGTATGCGCCGCCGAGTCCGACGCTGCAGGCGCAATTTCTGCTCGATCTTCTGGCGGTGCAACAGGCGCTTCCGAACAACTTGGGGATGGGCATCGCGTACTGGGACCCAGCGGGTGTCAATATCCCCAGATTAAACGGGGGATTGTTCAATGGCGGGACCAATCAGCCGGATGCGATCTACGTCTGGAACGGCTTGACCATTTTTGACAATGCCGATTCCTCGGGAAATACGAATGTGAATGATCCGAATTACTCCACGCCGCTGCCGGCGTTAAGTGCACTCGGAGGACGCTGAGCGGGATCGCGACAATCTCAATCGAGGCGTAAACTAACGCCGGTTTGCGCCGCTTGCAAGTAAGGAGAGCTGAATGGGTTTAACCAGCATCGACTGGATCATCATGGCTGTGTACTTCCTGTTTGTCATTGGGATTGGCGTGGCCTTGAAGCGTTACATGAAAACCAGCACAGACTTCTTCCTTGCTGGCCGGTCGATTCCCGCATGGATTTGCGGCCTGGCTTTTATCTCCGCCAATTTGGGCGCGCAGGAAGTCATCGGCATGGGCGCTTCCGGCGCGAAATACGGCATTGCCACCAGCCATTTCTATTGGATCGGCGCCATCCCCGCGATGGTGTTCGTCGGCATCTTCATGATGCCTTTCTACTACGGTTCGCGGGCGCGCTCGGTGCCGGAATATCTGCGCCTGCGCTTTGACGAGAAAACGCGCGGGCTGAACGCCATTTCCTTTGCCACGATGACGGTTTTTTCTTCGGGCATTTCCATGTATGCCATGGCGAAGCTGATCCAGACTCTGCACGTTCTGGACGCACCGCTGAAGAGCCTCGGCCTGCCTATGTCGGCAAGTTTTCATGTCAGCGTGGTCATTTCTGCGCTCGTCGTGCTCGCCTATGTTTTCCTGGGAGGATTGGTCAGCGCGATCTACAACGAAGTACTGCAGTTCTTTCTGATCGTCGCCGGCTTCCTGCCTTTGGTTCTGCTGGGCCTGCGGGATGTTGGAGGGTGGCGTGGCATTAAGGCCCAACTTCCGTCGGCCTACACTCATTCCTGGCAAGGCCTTGGCAACGCACACACCAACCCGCTTGGCGTGGAATGGTTCGGGCTGGTGATGGGTTTGGGTTTTGTGTTGTCGTTCGGCTACTGGTGCACGGATTTCCTGGTGGTGCAGCGCGCTATGGCGGCGGAGTCCATGAGTGCCGCGCGCCGCACGCCGTTGATCGCCGCCTTGCCGAAAATGGTCTTTCCGTTCTTGGTGATACTTCCCGGCTTGATCGCGATCTCTCTGCCAGCCCAGAGCAGTAGTTTGTCCTCTCTGAATGGCGGTAAGACAATGGAGGAGCCTTCGACCGCTGGCAGTCGCGGCCTGATTCCTCCCAAGATAGATGCCACCGGGCATCCGCTTCTGGACGCCGACGGCAAAATCGTGCTGGACTACGACCTCGCCGTTCCCAACATGCTGGTGCATTACTTCCCGACCGGTATTCTGGGACTGGGCCTCACCGCGCTGCTGGCCAGTTTCATGTCCGGCATGGCCGGCAATGTGACGGCGTTCAATACGGTCTGGACCTATGACATCTACCAGGCCTATCTGCACAAGGGCGCCAGTGACGAACACTACCTCTGGATGGGGCGGATGGCGACCATATGGGGGATCGCCCTTTCCATTGCTGCTGCTTACGCCGCGACCCGCTTCAATAACATTATGGATTTTCTGCAGCTGGTCTTCGCTTTCGTGAACGCTCCGCTGTTCGCCACGTTTCTGCTGGGAATGTTCTGGAAGCGGACCACTGGCCATGCAGCTTTTGCCGGATTGCTGTCGGGTACGGCGGCGGCAGCCGTGCACCAGGGTCTGACTCTCCCTGTCGGCGCGGTTGCTGGCATCAAGGGTGGTTGGCTGGCGACCGTGCATGTTTATCCCAGCGAGATGGCTCAGAATTTCTGGACGGCCATCTGGGCCTGGACTGTGTGCTTTGTGGTCACGATTCTCGTTAGTCTGATGACCCGGCCCCGTAAAGAAGAGGAACTGACCGGGCTTGTCTATTCCCTGACCAAAAGGTCTTCTGACGGTCACTTACCCTGGTACAAGAGGCCGGTCGTGCTTGGGGTCGTCGTGCTTGGGTTGGCGCTGATACTGAACATTATTTTCTGGTAGGAGACGCAATGGGACTCGACATCCGTTTACCAATCGGCTTGTTCTTCAGCGTGATCGGCCTGCTGCTAGTGGGATATGGTGCTTTTGGCAATAGAGTGATTTACCAGCGCTCGCTTGGTTTCAACGTGAACCTGGGTTGGGGGATAGTGATGCTGGTATTCGGGGTCATCATGGTGATCCTGGGAAAGCGCCGGAGTACGCTTCCAGCTCGAAATGAGGAGTCCTCAGAAAGTACCCAGCCCTAATAAATCCGTGACCCGCTTTTGGAAAACTCGCCTAGAATGGAAACTGACGGATTCCGGACGTCTTTCACCGCACTGACTTCCGGACCAGGAGCGGCAAACGAACCGCTCCAACTACATGCTCATTAACCGCAGGACGATTCACATCCAATGGGGCGATTGCGATCCGATAGGCATTGTTTTCTTTCCCCGCTACTTCGAATATTTTGATGCTTGCACCGCCGCTCTCTTCGCTCGAGCTGGCCTTCCTAAACGCGAGATGCTGAAGACCTATGGAATCGGCGGCATTCCAGTCGTCGACATGCGCACCCGCTTTATGGCGCCTTCGCGCTTCGGCGACGACGTCGTGGTCGAGTCGTCGATCAAGGAGTGGGGAAACACCAGCTTTCAGGTCCACCATCGGTTGTTGAAAGGCGAATTGCTGGCCGTCGAGTGCTTCGAAACTCGCGTATGGGTGGAACAGTCAGCCAGCGATCCGGAGCAGATCAAGGCACGGACGATACCCGACGAAGTGAAGGAAAGGTTCGCCGCAGCGGAGGCTGTGCCAAAGGCGTAGGCTGACGGCACGCATCGCGTTTGCCGACGTGAAATGGAGCGACGCCCGCCGCTACCCGAGCGCAGTAGAACGATCTGCGTGGAATAGGGATGTTTCGACTGCGCCGGAGCTACGATTCGCTTGCTCCGGCTCCGCTCAACATGACAAGCGGGCCAGCGTATGTGGATGAGGTCTGCCAGCCCGAGGCCTGTTTTGCCTCGTTGCTGGCTTCGAAAGTCATATCGCGCATGCCGAATCCCACTCCGAGCTTCTGGAGAAACTCATAAGGCGGAGTGCCGCCGGCGAAGATCCAGACGAAATCGTTGGCCAGCACTTCCAACTGGCCGCCAACGGAGAGTAGAACTTCATCTTTCCGGAACTCGACCGGCATTGAGTTGAAAGCGACTCTTACCTTTCCCGTGCGCATGGCGTCTTCGATATTCTTCAGGTTCCGTGCTTTGATGCGCAGGAAAGCATCTCTCCGATAGGAAAGCGTCACTTGGTTGCCCTCCTGTTGCGCAAGGCCAACAGCCGCCTCAACCGCGCTATCGCCTCCGCCAACCACGAGGATGCGCTTATTCTGATAGTGATCCGCTTCGATCAGGCGATACATCACCTTCGGGAGCTGCTCACCTTTGACGCCTAGTTTTCTGGGAGTGCCGGACCGCCCAAGCGCCAGTACAACGGTGCGCGCGCGATACCGCTGCGTTGCGGTCGCTATCGTGAATATGCCGTCTGGCCCCTTCTGTACGTCCTCCACTTTTGCATCCGTGCAAACATTGAAGTCGGCGCGATTGAGAACCATGTCCCAGAAGGCGAGCAGATGTTCCTTGGAAAGTTCCGTCTTCTTGAGTTTGCCGTACAAGGGGAATTCCAGGGGCGTCGTGGTCACTACTTTCTGGCGAGGGAACTTTGCTACCGTGCCTCCGACGTCATCCCGCTCGATGGTGATGTAGCTGAGTTTTTTTTCGATAGCGCGCAGTGAGGCGCTAATGCCGGCGGGTCCAGCCCCGACGACCAGCACATCGTAGACGCCAGGCAGTGACGGAGCGGACCGTGAGCCAGCCAGACGTTTAGCGATAATGTCGATGCAATCCCGCCCCTGATTGACTGCGTTCTTAATCAGAGCCAGGCCGCCGAGTTCGCCGACGATGAACAGGTTCTCGATGGTGGTCTCGTACTCCGGTGTGAGGTAGGGCATATCTGCCCCCATGCTTGGGCTGGCCATCACCATGGTGATGGCCCCGACCGGACAAGCCTTGGCGCAGACTCCGTGGCCAATGCAGCCTTGCCCGTTCGCAATCACGGCCTTGCCTCCTAACATCGCCAAAACGTCTCCCTCAGGACAAACCTGCGTACAAGTCGCGCAGCCAATGCAATATGTGGCGTCAATGTGAGGATGCAGGCCCTTGGGGCCTTCAGAAAACAGCTTTGCCTTCTGCGTAATCTCGAGCGCCTGAGCCTCACCCTTCTTAATGCCTCTCAGATACCGGCGCACGAAGAAGATCGCAAGCGCAATGGCGACGATGATGGTGAGAATAGTGTCCATATCGGTCCAGCTTTTACATAAAGCCTAAGAGCATTGCGACGACAATGTGCAAAAGCGCTAGCAACGCGAAGGCATAGCTAAACGGCTTGTGCACCACGTGCCATAACTTAAACACCCGCTCGGCGCTCGAAAGAAAGACGATGCGCCGCGAGAGCAAGGCCTGCTCGCGGGCGAGCCCGATCACCCATTCCAGTTCGGTATTTTTTGCTGGCAGCAATCCGCCCAGGGAGAACACGGCCTGGCCGAGTCCCATGACCTTCATCCTGAGGCGGGCGAAGCGCAATGGGCGGGCCAAATCGGACGCCACGATGTAACTCAACGCACCAAAGGCAGACCACCGGCGCACCCGGTCCGGAGCGGGAACATATAACAAACGCTTCAGATCGGCTGGGGGGATCATCTTCTGATGCGCGAGTACCTCTCCAAACACCTTCAAAGACAGTTCCGCGGCGGCCACCCGCCGTGGGATTTGGGCATAGAGATAGCGCCCGACCAACCCGCTAACGGCGACCGCCAGCATCACCCAGAATGCAATACCGGCCAGCCCGCGGAACTTGAACGATGAGTGGAACGCGATGCATACCGGGGCGGCCAGGCCCAGGACAACGTGATAGTCGAGCCAGTGTTTCGAGTTGCCGCGCTTTTGCAGCCACGCCCAGCGTTTGCGTAACGGATAAACAAAGATGGCGCAGAACATCAGAACGCCAAGAAATCCCATGTTGATGCCCACAACGCCGCTAGGCTTCAGGAGGGAATGCTTCGGGGAAAACGGACGGTCCGCCTGGTCGAGGGTGTAGTAATTCGCTCCATAAATCGCCAAGGCAAGAAACAGACCGATGATGACCGCAGAAATCATCATGATCGTCCGGCGATGCTGTCTTTTCGCGGGCTCAGCTACGGCGATCGCCGCGGGGGCAAATGCGGTGTGTGCGGTCATTTCACCGGCCCTTTCACGTCGAAGCGGTATCCCAGGCTCATATACCACTGGTTGTAATTCAAGGCATCGCCTCGCTGGATGGTGTAACCGCTTTGCAAAAAAGTGTGTCTGCCCAGGTTGGTGTCGAATGAGGTGTTGACGAATATCGATCGCGTATCGATCGTGTATGAAGAGTTTAGATTTTGATTCCCCACCTGGAAGTCCCACATCATGCGGTCGCCTAAGTGACGCGACAGTGAAAGCACGCGGTAATCGCCGCGCGCGAAGGAGCTGTCGAATTTGGAGTAGTGAACATCGGCGCGAATGCCGGTACGCCAGACCTCGGTCCAGGTAAGCCCATACATCTGATTGAGGCTGCGCCTGACGTCTCCCGTTCTGTTGCTCTGGCCCAGGGTGGTGTAGACGATGAAATGCTTTACCGGTTCCAAACGCACGCCCGCATTGATGCCCTGATACAAGAGCTTGTCCACCAGGCCGGTGCCAATCAGCGCCGTGGCGGCGGTAGGCACATCGCGGAAGTAGTTGTGGTAAATGTCGAAGGAGATCCGCTCGTGGGGCTGAATGTGTACCGTCAGATAGCTGCGGCTGATGCCTGCGCCCGGGGTGATTCCGTCGGTGCTGAGGCCCTGCGGAGAATCCAAAATGAAGGAGTGATAGACCGAAATATATTTCTCGTACGACACTCCATTTTCAAGAAAGAGGTAAGGGCGATCGAGCTGCCACTTCAGCATGCTCAGGGCGACGCCGGCAGTGCTCGTGTAGTGGAAGTCGTCGTAGCTGCCGCCTTCAAAGTTGACGAACGATCCGGCGATTTGCTGATTGGGGCTGTAATGCCACGAGGCTGGGTCCGGAGTAGATCCGAGGAAGACGCCGGTGGTCACGCCGGTCGCGACCTTGCGCCCTACGTACCCGCCATCGATCGTATCCAGACTGACGGCCCAGGGCAGGTAAAGACGCCCGAATCCAGCTACCCATTTCGAGTTGGGATCGTCGTAGTAAAGCTGGAGAGTGTAGGTTCGGTCGAGATAATCCTCCAGCGTGTTTTCGTTGGGCTGAGAATTCTTGGTGAACCTTTGACGCATGTATCCCTGCAAATTCCAGTAAGTTCCCGCAATACGCGTCATATCGGTGCGAAATGACAGGCCGATCTGGCTGCTGTTGCCTGGGGTTGAACCATTGCTGCTGATTCCGCTGTAGTCGAGTCCGACGCGGGCGCGAATGCGCGTATCTTCAGGCAATGGCTCGGGAGGGCGCAGCTTTGCTTTGCGCGGATGTGCCGACGTGAGCGGCAGCGCGGGAACCGGCGCCGCGGCGGCCAATCGCTCGGCGGCATCCTCTGCCGACAAATAGGCCCAATCGCCAGCCTTGAGATCGCGCCCGGCGGCGCGAATATCGGTGACGGCAGAGGTGTCCGCAAGTGAAACCACTTTCAGTACGGCAACGATCGGACCTGGCTCCGTTGAGGATGAACTGGGGTCGCGCACCACAAGCTTCATTCCCTCCGCCAAACCGGAGCTGCGTCCGCCGTCGAGGTACACAGCGCCTTCCGCGACGTATTTCACACGAAAGCGGTTGCGGGGACCTTCCTTCGATGATTTTGCTTCGACTGGCGCCGATGCTTCCGCGATTACGTTGGAAGCGGCGCTGCCGCGAGGCGAAAAGTTCATCCGCGCGGCTGCATTGCTTTGTGCTTCGGGCGGGTCTTGCCGTCGAAATGGCCAGAGCTTCGCGATCGCTGGCCCGTTCTCCGCGGGCACAGCCCCACTATGCCGTTCCCCTTCAGACGCTGTCGCGTTCGGCAGCACGGTCAGCGTGACCGTATTTCCAGCCGTGGCGATCTCATACCGGTGCGCGGCGTCCAGATCGACCACGACTCGCGTGACCAGGGGCTCGGCGCTGTTCAGTCCGACGCGCACCTGCGTCACTCCGCTCTTGTTCACGGCAATGCGACGCTGCCTCGCGGCCGCCGTGGTGTTGGGGAAATCCACCACCAGGCGGTCGGGGTTGTTGGCGGTGAGCACCGCCGGAGTGACCGGGGCCGTAAGAGTGACCACGATAGTGACGTTTCCTCCTGTGCCGGCGACTTTCACATTCTGGATTTCAGCGGCAACCGCACCAGCCTGAGCCGAGCACACAGATGCCAGCATCAGCAGTACGCTTAGCCCTGCCATTACTCTGACTCTTGGCCGCTCCAATGTGGTCGTGCTCTTCAATTCACTTCCTCATCCTGGTGTTCGGGGTCAGCGCGGTCATCCAGCTATCCATGCTGCTGTGGCATTCGAGGCAATTCGTCGAGTATCCCAGCGCCAGATGATTTGGCGACTTGGCCTGCTGATACGCCCGCATGTGGCAACTGTTGCACTCGGTGGACAAGCCCTGCCGGTTGAACTGCCCGACCGTTCCCACCCGGTGGCAGGAATAGCAATCCGTTATTGCGTGCGCGCCGATCAGCGGGAAGCGATCCTGATGCTCGTTAATGTTATGAATCGAGACTTGCCACCCGTTTACCCGGTGACAGAGGTCGCACTGCGCTCCGTTTTTGCGGCGATGGAGATCGGCGTGGCAGTCTTGGCAGTTGCTGCCTACGTTGGAGAAAACGCGGATTGACGTGGCACTGCTGGCAGGGCACGCCGGTATGCATGCCGCGCAGGGGGTACCCGGTCTTGCTGTGGTCAAATTCGGGCTTACTGCGAATCGGCCTCCAGGCCGCAGCCGAATGGCATTTCTCACACGCAATGTTCAGTGGGCCATGAGGGTTTTGCGTGGACGCGTTGGGGACAACCTCCTGCCAGGCCCATGCCACGGATGCCAGCTGGCACACCCAGAGCATTTGTATCAGCAGCAGATTCCTTAGCAAGGCCTTCCCCCATGAAATGGACTCACTCCTCACAGTCCGGCCAACTCCTAGCGATCGACTAGCAAGCTCACCCGCCCATTCGGGCGTGGTGACAGACGCGTCATCAGTTCACACTCGCACTCTTCCCGGTTGTACCGGCTCCGTGGCAGTCCGAGCACGCTTTCGGAGTCGGCTTGTAAAACAGAACCGCTTTGCCTTCGACTGTCCGCCTGGATTTGTGGCAGCTCTCGCAGGGCACTTTGCGATGCGCCCCCTGCAGAGCAAAGGAAGTCCTGGTGTCGTGGTCAAACAACGAGGGCTTCCACTTCGCACTGTCGTGGCACTCGGCACACGCGGTGACTCCGGACTTCGCAAATTGCTTGCCGTGGATGTCGGCGTGGCACGATTCGCACTTCGTGGGCGCCGCTTTGAAATCCACGTTCGTGAACTTGACTCCCCGGTTCGCGGGTTTGTGGCAATCTCGACATGCTGTCGTCTGATGAGCCCCGAGCAATGGAAAGGACGTTTTCGAGTGGTCGAATCCTGACAACTCTTTCCACGAAGTTGTCGAATGGCAAACCTCGCATCCGTGAACTTTCCCACCGGGCGCTGTCGTGCGCATGAGTTTCTCGAATTGGCCCTGATGCGGATCCGCGTGGCACGTGGTGCAGGTAAAACTCTGCCAGTGATAGATCGCAGTGGGCTTGGATTTGAAGTCCGCCGACGGCTTATGGCAATCGCTGCAGGCCACGGCTACGTGGCTGCCGGTCAATTCGAACCGGGCCGCCTTATGTCGAGCCAGGCCGAAGGTGGACGGCAAGAATCTTCGTAGAGTGTGGCAACGCTCGCAGGCATTGAGATAAGGTGCGGCGGCAAACTGACCGGCATGCTCATCGCTATGGCAGTCGGTGCAATGCGCGAATTTCATCTTGAACAAGGTATTCGTGCCCTTGGGTATATGGCATTGCGCGCACTGGAGAGTGGCGTGTTCGCCCTCGAGCGGATACGCGGTCGCGGCGTGTTCCTTGACACCAAAGGTGGATGGCTTGAATCCACTTACGGTGTGGCAGGACGCGCACTCGCTGCCATTCAAACGCTGGGCGAATTGCCCGCCGTGCGGATCGGGTTTGTGACAATCCATGCATTGCTTGAAGACCAACGGCTTCTTGAAATCTGCTCCTGCGTGGCACAGCACGCAGTCCACAGCAGTATGCTTGCCAAGAAGAGGAAACTTGGTTTTGGAGTGGTCAAAAGTCTGATCTAGCGCGGACGCAGAGAACCGCTTCCATCCGGCTGTGCTGTGGCAGGTCTCGCAACTCTGTTCAAAACCGCCGCGATGGGGATCGGAGTGGCAATCCGCGCACTTGCCAAAAGGAATTCCTGTGTAGCGTGGTTTCTTATCCGGCCCGGGAGTGTGACATTCCTGGCATCCCACCTGAGCGTGTAATCCGGTCAGGGGATAGCGGGTCCTGGAATGGTCGAACTTGCCGACGCGAATCGCCTTCCAGTCGCTGTAGTTGTGGCACTGCATGCAGTCAGGCCCCAGCCGTCCATTGTGCTTGTCCTGGTGGCAGGTGGTGCAGGCCGCCGAGACTCCCAAATACGTTTTGCTCAAGTCCTTGACTTTGATCGCAGCCCGCTCGCTCGGGGCAATTCGGTCGGGCTTATGGCACTGATTGCAGTGGAGTCCTGAGTGCTTACCCTCGAGAGCGTACCCGGTTTGTTTGTGATCAAAAGCTTTGACATCCCATTTCACCAGGGCGAAGTCTTCGCCATTATGTTCGGAGTGGCAGCGCGCGCATTCCTGGCTCGAACCAGTCGGGATGTTGAACGATGCGTGCAGGCCTTTGCCAACGGCAATGCGGGAAGCTATTTCGGTGTGACAGCTCAAACACTTGAACGTAGCCTCTCCCGTGGTGATCTCGTGACAGGAGGTGCAGTTCGTGGCGCCATCGAGCGACTGGTGCGCACGCGAGAGCGGGCCGGGAGAAATTTGCCCTGCGCCCGGAATGGAAGTCCATAGCATAGTCAGTGCCAGCCATCCTAGAAACCTCCGCCACCTGGAAAGGTCCAGCCTTCCGAGCACGCAGGTCGTCTCAACTAAAGTCGTGCGCTCCGTGGAACTGCTGATCGTCTTGCTTGGCAACAGCGTCGGCCCTTTGTCTGAAACGGTCTCGAAATCGCGGGACGTCGTATTGCTTTGGCCACGAGGGCCTTCCTTGATATCTGTGGCAAATGCTCAGAGGACGGGTCCCGTCCCCTGAGCATGCCACAAGTTAGGGCTGTGACTCGCGCTAGTTGGCCACGCTAGTCGTTCTTGCTGCAGGCTTTGACGTCATCGTCATCAGCCGACCGATCCCAGCGCTGATACGGAGCGATGTAACGCATTACCTTGTTGTAGAGCGGTACATTGATCGTGGCCCCGGTGACGACATCGCCCGTCATCGTGACGGACACTGGGTCCGCAATCGGTACAAAATCCCCACAGTGAAGGATGTCGTAGCTGCCCATAAAACGTTGCGCCAGGAACGTGAACAGAGAATCCGCCACATCCGGAAGCGGCGAGTTGGCTGCCGTCAGCGCAGTCTGGTTTTGCAGAAGCCGAGCCGGAGCGATTTTGAGCAAGTGGCGGCAATAGCGCCCAGTGTCGGCCTGCGAAAGCGACCAGGCGACCGGCTGATCGGTGCCGAGGCGGTAGGCATTCACTTTGCGGAGGTCAATCGGCCCGTCGCCGCCATTGTCCATGGCCATGGGATCGCCGGCGGGAATCAGAGCGACTGGGGACCGTTGATAAGCGCGAGCTTGCAGTTCGTTGAGAGCTAGCGCTGGGACCGGGTTTCCATTATCGGCCAAGTCAGGAGCCTTCCAGGGTGTGCAACCCAGGGTGGGATCCAGGAATTTGTCGAGCAGACCGTTGTCACTGGGATTTCCGAATGCCGTCCCCTTGCCGGTGTTGGCCGCGATATTCTGAGCCACCTGGCCGCCTACGACCGCGCTTCCCAGATAGCTAACCGGTAAATTGTCGCTTTGATCTTGATCCACAACGAAGAAGTCGCGCACTGTGGGGCAGGGTAAGCCGTCACTGGCAGTCCCCAAACGAGGAACTTGAAGCTTGCCGCGGCGGATCGCCTGGTTCGCAGCCTTGAAGAATGCCGGAGCGTTGCAGTACGAGAACTGCCCAAAGACGTTGCCAGGAAGGCCGTTCACACAATGGCCCGCCGCCAGAGCTCCAGCGGTTGCACCCTGTTGAGTCAGGTTATCGCCGTTGAAGCCAAACCATAGCGCCACGATCGCATTAGTAGGGAGCACCGGTAAGACGGGAGCGGCCAGCGGGGCCATCCCTTGAGTCGTCACCAATGGGTTGTAGATCGAAATCTGTCCCGAGGCAGGATCGATGATTGCCGCCTGAACGAATGCCGACGTACCTGGGTCGGTTTCATCGCAAGTCAATTGATAAGGTGTGGCAAGCCCCGCAGCGCTCAGGGGATTATCCGGCACAATGATCGTACAGTCCTGCGCGAACAGCACACCGGGTATGATGACAAGCAGAGTTAGGCACAAAGCTATCCCACGAAAGTTCCAGTGTTTCATCGCAGACTCCTCCCATGCACGAAGCCGGATATTCTCCGGCCGGTGAAACGAGACTCAATCAAATGGGATGAAAGGGGGATTCGTCCCAACGCTCGGCCCCATTCAACCTTGAGGCTTAGGTGGGTTCACGAACCGACGCGAAACCAACTGCGCCACCGTCCAACGAAGACCTCAGGCTGATGCTGCGCCGCTCCCCACCACACTGGAAGTTAAACGCAATGTAGAGCGATAACGCTGCGCGGTCAAGATGTCGGGGGCATCAAAGGTTGCTACCGGTTCGCGGGAAGATGGTCACGCGCCGATGCGCATTGGTACAGCCCAAAAACACAAAACCTATGGTTACCCGGTCCAGCGCGCCTTTCCGGAAATATGAGGGTTGAAGATGCTGCGTCGACGAATTTGTGAGGGACGACATCGAAAGACAGCCCTCTGCGCGCGACAGGACAGTTTCCATCTGCGATGCCAACTGCAAGAAGAAATGAAATTCGTTACTGGTAAAATCCTTTCCTTCGAGGCGCGCCAATGAAAATCGTCGGCATATTTGTTTTGACTGCTGTTGCCATGTTGCACGCTCAACACTACACGCGCGGCGTGGGAGTGTATCCCGGTGACCCGAAGGACTACAACGGCGCGACGATGGTATTAGACGCTCAGACCTACCGCAATCTCGCGTTGCACCGTCCGGCGTATGCCTCGAGCAGTTACGACTACAACCTGACGGCGCAGTTGGTGACCGATGGAATCAGAGACGTAAAGTCGCCCCGATGGATTTCCACCGCATCGAGCCAAGAAGGGATTCTTCCCAGGAATGAACGCGAACATCTGGTGGACCACAATCCCGTTTCGGTCGTGTATATCCCGGGAACAGGCGGCTGGGTGCAGGTCGAACCTCTGGGCAGAGACGCGCCGTTCGAGGTGGATCACATTGAAGTATCCGCGCGGGTGGAGACGGCCGACAAGCAGCCTCAGCAATGGACGTGCGTGGTCTCCGGCTCCGACGACGGGCAGACGTGGACGGAGTTGGGACGGACAACCGGCACGCAGGTTTTGTCCAGCCCGGTGTGGTGGCGGGCCATCGAAATCAAACCATCATTCATGTTGTCGGCCCCGCTTCGAAAGCGTGTCTATCGTGTGCAACTCGATGCACCTCAGGTGACAAGGTGGGGCGTCGGAGAAGTGTCGCTTTTCGCTAAGGGCCAGCGCATCGAAATCGGGGGTCCGTACGATTTTGTCAGTGCATGGAAGAGCGCAGGCAGTGGCGAGGAGTGGGTGTCCGTGGATTTGGGCGAGGAGTGCACATTCGATCACATCACTCTGTTCTGGATTCAGCGCGCGGCGGAAGGGGCGATCGAGATTTCAGACGATGCCAAGTCCTGGCAGAACCTTCAGGTCCTTCCGTCCGAGGGTGGCGAGGTGGACGACTTCAAACTCGCGCTGCCCGCACGAGCGCGGTATGTGCGCGTGCGGATGAAACGGGCAGCGTCGTCCGAGGGCTACGTCCTGAGTGAGTTGGAAGTCTTTGGGCGCGGCGGTCCCGTGCCGCAACCACAACCGGCACAGGCAGCTCACGCCATCAGCCCCCTCAGGCTTGCCCGCGGCGCATGGCGTGTGCAGCGAGATTCTCTCGTGGCCGGGAGTGGGGAGACCATCTCTAAGCCGGGCTATGAGAATAAAGACTGGCTGCCGGCGACGGTGCCCGGAACAGTTCTGTCGAGTTACTTGGATGACGGAGCCTTGCCTGATCCAAACTACGGCAACAACCAGTTGATGATCTCGGACTCCTTCTTCTATGCGGACTTCTGGTATCGCGACGAGTTCGTAGTGCCAAGAATTGCTCGCGATCGTCACGTCTGGCTCAACTTTGACGGGATCAACTGGAAAGCGGACGTCTTCTTCAACGGTGAAAAACTCGGGCGCATCGAAGGTGGATTCATGCGCGGCCGGTTTGACGTCACCCGGCTCCTGCGACCGGGCACGCCGAACGTGCTCGCGGTGCTGATCCACAAGAACGCCAATCCCGGAAGCGTGAAGGAAAAGACCTTCGAAACTCCAGACTGGAACGGCGGCGCATTGGGCGCAGATAACCCGACGTACCACGCCTCGGTTGGTTGGGATTGGATTCCGACCATCCGCGGGCGCGACACCGGCATCTGGGGCGACGTGTATCTGAGTACCAGCGGGCCGGTCACGATTGAAAAGCCGTTCGTCTCCACAACTCTACCGCTGCCGGAGATCAACCGCGCCGATGTGAGCGTTGAAGTGACGCTGCACAACCACGAGCAGAGGCCGGTGAGCGGAACCATGCGCGGGCAGTTCGGCAGCATTCGCTTCCAAAAGCGCATTGTAGTGGCGGCGGATTCGTCCACCACCATCAAGCTTGATCCTTCCACGACTCCCGCCCTGAGGCTGCAGGACCCAAAGCTGTGGTGGCCGGCGGGCTACGGAGATCCCAATCTCTACGACGTGAAACTGTCATTCGAAACTGCCAACCACAAGGCCTCGGACTCAAAATCGTTCAAGACGGGTGTCCGGCAATTCACCTACAGCGACGACGGTGGCGCGTTGAAAATCTACATCAACGGCCGCCGCTTTATCGCACGCGGCGGGAATTGGGGATTCCCCGAATCCATGCTGCGCTACCGCGCGCGCGAATACGATGCCGCTGTCCGCTATCACAAAGATATGAATTTCACCATGATCCGCAACTGGGTGGGGCAGACGGAGGACGACGCATTCTACGAAGCATGCGACAAGTACGGAATTGTCGTGTGGCAGGATTTCTGGCTGGCAAATCCCTTCGATGGTCCCGACCCCAACGACAACGATCTTTTCCTGCGCAATGCAACCGACCTGGTGGAGCGAATTCGCAATCATCCTTCCATTGGGCTTTTTTGCGGGCGCAATGAAGGGAACCCACCGCAGCCGATCGAAGACGGGCTTACGAAATTGCTCGCGGAAATGGATCCTGCCCTGCACTATATTCCCAACTCAGCTTTCGGCACGGTCAGCGGAGGCGGCCCCTATCGCGCCATGCCGCCGAAATTTTATTTCGAGCAGCGGGCGACCACAAAACTACACAGCGAACTGGGGATGCCCAATGTCGTGACCATGGACAGCCTGAAGCAGATGATGCCGGAGGCCGACATGTGGCCCGAAGGTGACGTCTGGGGCATCCACGACTTTTCTTCCAAGGGCGCACAAGGCGCCGCGGCCTACCGCGAGATGATCGACAAGAACTACGGCGGCGCCAACAACGCGGCCGATTGGGTGGAACTCGCGCAGTTTGTCAATTACGAGGGTTACCGTGCGATGTTCGAAGCCCAGAGCAAGAATCGCATGGGCATGCTGCTCTGGATGAGCCATCCCGCATGGCCATCTTTCGTCTGGCAAACCTACGACTACTATTTGGAACCCAGCGCCGCATACTTTGGCGCGAAGAAGGCGTCGGAGCCGCTGCACATTCAGTGGAATCCGCTGACGGACACGGTCGAAGTGGTGAATTATAGCGCGGGGAACGCCGCCGGCCTCACCGCACGAGCTGAGATCCTGAACGCGGATGGCTCAAAGCAGTGGGAGAAAACCGCCACACTGGACAGTGCAGAAGACAGTGTAGCGGCGCCCATCACGATGGAGTATCCTTCCGGGCTGACGCCCGTGCACTTCATCCGCCTGAAGCTCGAACGTGGCGGCGAGGTTCTGTCCGAGAACTTTTATTGGCGCGGAACGGAAGAAGGAAACTACCGGGCGCTGCGTGAAATCCCTAAGGCCCGGCTGGAAGTATCAACTCAAGTAGCTCGACACGGAAGTAGTTGGCTGTTGACGACGGAGTTGAACAACTCGTCTGCTCAACCGGCCCTGATGGTGCGGGTGAAGGCGGTTCGAGAGAAGAGTGGCGACCGCATATTGCCGGCTATTTACAGCGATAACTATGTGGCCTTGATGCCCGGCGAGAAACGAAGCATCCGGACGGAACTGGAAGACGCCGACACGCGCGGAGAACATCCCCGTATCAGGGTCGAGGGCTTCAACGTGGGTGAAGTAACGGACAAATCCTTACTTCAACATTAAATGGCCGAGGGGTTTGGGTCACTGACCGGCGAGTTGCGAGAACAGCGAGGTTGTTATGTCTAGGATCATGCTGGGTGTGATTTGCGGCTTGGGAATCGGCCTCTTAGATGTGCTCCTCATGATTCCTGGGACCTTCCCGGACAAAAGAGCGGCCATGACCGGCGCTTTTATCAATCGTTTTGCCATCGGATTTGTGCTGGGGATAACGCGCCTGCCGTGGCCGGGATGGGCGGCGGGACTATTACTGGGAATTCTCCTTAGCCTGCCCGACGCGATCATCACTAAAGCCTTTGCGCCAATCCTGGGCACGGGCGCCGTTTTTGGAACGGCGGTTGGCGTAATCGTTGAAAAGTTCGGCCGCTAGACTTCCGGCTCGTGAACCTAAGGTGCAGCCGAAAGCTCTTTGGATTTTCTCCGTGCACTCTACGATTTAAGATGTTGGGCCGGAAACCCTACCAAAATTCGATTTGCGGTCCTGCCCCTGGGAGGCTAGAATTTGCCTCCTTGGCGCAAATCGTTTTTCCCCAGCGAGGAACATGAATAATAAGACGGCTGTCCTTCTCTGCGCGTTGTTGTGGGCTGCGATTCCTGTAATCTCATCGGCGCAGCAATCCTCCGATGTCCCGGCATACAAGAACCCGCAACTACCCCTTGAGCAGCGCGTCAACGATCTCGTATCCCGCATGACGCTCGAGGAAAAAGTTTCGCAACTTGGACACACGGCCGATGCCATTCCTCGCCTCGGCGTTCCAGAGTACAACTGGTGGAACGAGGGACTGCACGGTGTGGCCCGCGCCGGCATCGCCACGGTGTTTCCGCAGGCCATCGGCATGGCGGCTACGTTCGATGAGCCGCTAATGCACCAGATCGGCGACGTAATCAGCACCGAGTTTCGCGCCAAGTACTATGCGAATCTTCATAAAGACGGCTCCGCCGACTGGTATCACGGGCTCACCGTCTGGTCTCCGAACATCAATATCTTCCGCGATCCCCGCTGGGGGCGCGGCCAGGAAACTTACGGCGAAGATCCCTTTCTGACCTCCCGCATGGGCGTGGCGTTCGTTACCGGCATGCAGGGAGACGATCCCAAGTATTTGAAGACCGTGGCGACGCCGAAACATTTTGCCGTGCACAGCGGCCCTGAGCCCACGCGGCATAGCGTGGATGTCACAGCCTCGCGTCATGATATGGAGGACACCTATCTGCCGGCGTTCCGGGCGACCGTCATGGAGGGCAAGGCGGAATCCGTAATGTGCGCCTACAACTCGCTCAACGGCGAACCGGCCTGTGCGAATACAGTGTTGCTGCAAGAACATCTGCGGCGGGACTGGGGTTTCGGAGGATATGTAGTTTCCGATTGCGGCGCCATCACCGATATTTCCGAGGGCCACCGCTTCTCAAAAACAATGGCGGAAGGCACGGCTGCCGCGTTCAAAGCCGGGACCGATCTCATCTGCGGTTATCCGGTTCAGCTCCGCGTTAAGCCTGAGCGGGATGGAGTTCTGCAGGCGGTACAGCAGGGTTTACTCCCGGAAGCCGATGTTGATCGGGCACTGCGGCGGCTATTCACCGCCCGCTTCCGGCTCGGCATGTTCGATCCGCCGGAGATGGTGCCGTACTCAAAAATCACTCCCGCGGAAAATGATACCGAAGCGCATCGCCAGATCGCTCTCAAGGCGGAGCGGGAATCCATCGTTCTGCTCAAGAACAAGAACCACTTCCTTCCGTTGAAGAAAGCCTATCCGACGATTGCAGTTATCGGCCCGAATGCCGATAGCCTGGACGCCCTGGAGGGCAACTACAACGGCACGCCATCCAAGCCGGTGACCGTGCTGGCCGGAATTCGCGAGCGCTTCAAGAAATCCAAGGTGACTTACCTGGAAGCTACCGGTCTGATCGGCCCTTCGACCACCGCGATTCCCGCCACTGCCCTCTTTACCGACGACTCGCGCAAACAGCACGGCCTGAAGGCAGAGTACTTCTCCAATATCAAGCTTGAGGGCGAGCCCGCGCTGGCCAGAACGGATAAGACGGTCGACTTCGTCTGGGGCTTTTCGGGAGTCTCTCCGGAACTGTCAAAGAATTATTCTGTGCGCTGGACCGGCGTGCTCGTACCTGCTCAAACGGCCGACTACCTCGTTGGATTTTCCGGCCAGGATGGTTACCGCGTATGGCTCGATGGCAACCTGGTTATAGAAGATTGGACGACTCACCGTCCCTCCACCCGCCAGACCAAATCGTTACATCTGGAGAAGGGTCACGCCTATGCCGTGAAGATCGAGTACTTCCAGACCATCCGGGGTGCCGAAGCGCGCCTCATCTGGAGCATTCCCGCAAGTGAGGAGCAGAACGTGTTGCGCACCGCCCGCAACGCCGATTTGATTGTTGCCGTGATGGGCCTCTCCGCCAGGATTGAAGGTGAAGAGATGAACATTCACGCGGATGGCTTCGCGGGCGGAGACCGGACCAGCGTCGACTTACCCGCTCCGCAAGAGGAACTGCTCAAGAAACTTCAGGCCACAGGCAAGCCTGTCGTCCTTGTGCTAATGAATGGCAGCGCTCTAGGCGTGAATTGGGCGGATGAAAACCTGCCGGCTATCGTGGAAGCCTGGTATCCCGGCGGAGAGGGCGGAGCGGCAGTCGCGGAAGCGCTTGCCGGAGACTTCAGTCCGGGAGGCCGTTTGCCAGTCACGTTCTACAAATCCGTCGATCAGCTTCCGGCCTTCGAAGACTACTCGATGGCCAAGCGGACTTATCGTTATTTCGATGGCGAGCCGCTGTATCCCTTCGGATACGGCCTGAGCTATACATCTTTCAGCTATAGCCATCCCCGGGTGGATAACGCGAATGTCACCGCCGACGGAGCGGTAACCGTTTCCGTGGAGGTCGCCAACAGCGGCGCCGTGGCCGGCGACGAGGTGGTGCAAGTCTATCTGACTCATCCCGGCGTTGCGGGCGCTCCTTTGCGTGCGTTGCAAGGCTTCCAGCGCGTGCATCTCGCTCGCGGCGAAAAGAAAACAGTGTCCTTCACTCTTCGTGATCGGGAGCTGAGCATCGTCGATGAAGCCGGAAAGCACCGCATCGTGCCTGGGAAAGTCGATGTCTGGGTCGGTGGCGGTCAGCCAACCGTTCGTTCTGGCCTGCTCAAGACCGCGGGCGCGCAGACTGAATTCACTATTACCAGCGAGGCGACGTTGCCGGATTGAGGCCGTCAGCCCAGAAGCGTTCGTCGTCGTGGTGCGGTTTGTTGAATTGTCATTCCGAAGAGCGTAGCGACGAGGAATCTGCTTTCTGCCGCCGCCGGCAAACAGCAGATTCCTCGCTCCGCTCGGAATGACAATGGGATTTGGAGCCGCTATTATTTCGTCGCCGAGGCTGGCGCCGGACAGAAATATTTCTTGTCCTCAGGCCCGGTATCAATGTCTTTGGAGTTGTGCTCGAAACACCACGGGACCAATGTGGATGAGTAGCGCTGCTTTACGGTCTCTGGAACTTGGGATTGCTGGATTTCCTGAAAGTCAAACTGGATATTCCCCTTGCGGTCCACCGTGCCCAGCAGATAGCCATATTTGTCGATCTTAGTGCCTGCCGGAGCGCCGTCTGGTTTCGCGTAACGAATCGCCCCTGCCGTGCCTGCGATCCATCCGGGCAAGCGCCGGTCCGCCGGCAGATTGCCGAAGATTTCTGGCATATAGAAATGAGAGTGGCTGGCGAGCAAATACACCGGCTTGCCGCTGCTTTTATGAAGCTGCAAGAGTGCCTGGTAGACGTGACGTCCACTGGCACAGCCCTTGGTGATTCCGGCCGGCTCATCGCACATACTGTGATTGCGGGCAATGCTGTCGGGTAGAGCCTCGTGCATGCCGATAACCAGGCTGTGAACATTCTGATTCTTCGCGTCACTCGCCAGCACGCGATCGAACCATCCCAACTGATCGTCGCTGAACACCCCCGAGGCGTTATCGAGATACATGAAGCCGACGCCGCCCTGGATCCAGTGATAGTACGGCTTCAGCAGATGGTCGTCTGGATCGTCGCGGAGCCGTTGCTTGCGGAACATCGGCGCATTCAGCCAGTCGGCGAACTGGGCGGTAAACGCATCTTCCGATTTCGGCCAGACGACCTCATGGTTGCCGATCCCGACATAAAAAGGCGTATCGCCAAAAGGCTCAATCTGATTGGCGATGAAGTCATTCCAGGCCTGCTCGTGGTAGACCTCGCAGGTAAGCGGCTGCCCGATCTTCGTGGAAGCATCGAGCATGTCTTCATCGATCTTGTAAATCGCCCGCAGATCGCCCAGGTGCCAATAGAAAGCTGGAGCATAGCGTGCGCTCTCAGCCGCAATTGCGGGCATGATGACATCTCCGCAATTTCGCGAGTCGCCGGAGACAATAAACTGCCATTCGCCTTCGGACAATTGCGAGGGGATCGCATTCTGTGCGGTGTCCTTTCCAGCCGCCAGGACCCGCTGAACCGCCAGGCGATTTCCGGAGACCCACAGTAGCGCGGCGGTACAGAAACTCAGCACAACGATCCGCGAAGCTTCCCAGCGCAGCTTACACTCGAGCGCAGGCATGAAACCTCCCTGGAGTAACTTTCGGACGGAAGAGCCTCACGGTACAACGGGCCAGTGCAGAAGTAAAGAGAACATGCTGTGAATCTCTGAAGGATTCAGATATGTGGCTCCGGGCGGTGAAAAGGCGCTAGGGTCAAGTGGTTTCGACGCTGTAACCTTCTTTTGACATTCTATTCATCAGCCGTTAACCCGCGCCTATGGCCGAGGCCAGTAAGCTTGCAGTCCTTCCAGGATGTAACTCTTCAGGAGGAATCAATGGTAGGTATGACAAGTAAGTTGCAGGCAGGCCTGCTCGTGGGCGCCTTTCTTCTCGCAGCAGCGACGATGCCCGTCAATGCGGAAGACCATGATCGGGACGAGCACCACCACATTCGGCACGTTCTGTTGATCAGCGTAGACGGCTTACACGCTCTCGATGTCGCAAACTACGTCGAAAGCCATCCCAACTCAGCTCTGGCTGAGCTTTCCCACCACGGCATTACCTATACGAACGCGCGCACGCCGGCAAACTCAGACTCCTTCCCCGGCCTATTGGCCCTGGTGACTGGCGGTTCGCCGATCACGCACGGCCTTTTCTACGACGTCAGCTACGACCGCACCTATTTCGATCCCAGCAACACGAAGTGCGTTGGCACGCCGGGGAATACGATGGTTTTCGATGAGACCATCGACCAGTACAACGCGGCCAATGTTTCGTTGAACGTGATCGATCCGGCATCGCTGCCGCGCCGCCTGGATCACGGCGTCTGTGTGCCGGTGTATCCGCACGATGCGATCCGGACCAACACCATTTTTGAGGTCGTTAAAGAAGAAGGCGGGCGCACCGCGTGGGCGGACAAGCACCCTGCCTACGATCTGGTAAACGGTCCCTCCGGCAAAGGTGTGGATGACCTCTATACGCCGGAGATCACCAATGCGCCCGGGTTTGATAATACCGTCAGCGTAGTCTGCACGGCCGAGAACGATGAATTGAAAGTTCAGGGAATCCTGAACGAGATTCGCGGACGACGGCACGATGGAACGGGCTGGCCCGGCGTTCCGACGGTCTTCGGCATGAACTTCCAGGCGGTGAGCGTTGGGCAAAAGCTGGCGAAAGATAACTCGGACGGCAGTTGCACAGACGACAGCGGTGCGCTGAAGGGGCAGCCGGGCGGATACAAAGATGGCGCCGGAACTCCGACCGATGTTCTGGAATACGGCTTGGATGCGACCGATGAGGCCTTGGGCGATATGATCCACGCGCTCAAGGAGCGGGGCCTTTACGACTCGACCCTGTTCATCGTTACTTCCAAGCACGGCCAGTCGCCGATCAACCCGGTGAAGGTCAACAAGCCGGGCCACTTCGCCGATCTGGTAGCGACGCTCCCGGATGCGGCAACCAATCCCGGCGGCATCGCCCTCGCCAACGCTGCAGCATGCACCTCCGGCCCTTGCGGCTTCGTGCAGGACGACGACATCGCACTAATCTGGCTGCAGGACCAAAGCCAGACCAAAGCGGTTGCTGACTACTTGAACGCGAACGCCAAGGCGTTGTTCATCGACGAAGTGCTGGCTGGGGACGAGATCAAGCTGAAATTCAACAATCCAGCGCAGGACAGCCGCACTCCTGACATCCTGGTGCAGCCGGTGTATGGCACCATCTACACCACTTCCAGCAAGAAGAATGCCGAGCACGGCGGGTTCAGCTTCGGCGACACCAACGTCGGCCTGATCGTCTCCAACCCGGACTTTCACGCCCGCGTCTTGAAGACTCCGGTCGCGACCTCGCAGGTTGCGGCGACGATCTTAGAGTCTTTGGGAGTCGATCCCAAGGCGTTGAACTCGGTTCGCGTAGAAAAGACCCAGGTTCTGCCAGGAATTTCCTTCTAACTCACCTCTTTTCCCGCGCCAGCGGGCCGAGGTTGAGCGAGGGACGGGCTGTACACAGCAGCCCGTCCTGAAGCTCCTTGGAGCCTGACCCGGGACCATATCCCCTGCTGTTTTCTTCGCTAAAGCAAGGGGAAACGTTTTTCCCATTACTGCACACTAAATCACCTAATCCCCTGCGAATCGGGGTCTTACGAGCTTGGACTCCCCTGTAACCGAGTCGTGGTTACAAAAGGTATAAGTGCAGGCAGCTCATGCACTTATCCTTGCAGCCGATGGATGGTAATACATACCTCCCTGTATCGACGGCTCGCGCCGCCACTGGTACGATTCGTGCGTTACAAGTTCTATGGCTCCTTCTTCAGCACCGAAGACCGAGAGAGTGCAGCGGCTGGCGGGACGTTCGTTTGTCGCCTTGCTGGTATTTTGCGCGCTGGCTTCGCGAGGTTACGCCCAGCGGAATTCCGGCTCTGCGACCATTACGCTGACAGCGGTATTGAGCCAATCCTTGACCATGTCTGCGTCGCAGGACGCGGCCGCAGCGGATCCAATGTCTCGATTGCTCGGGGATTCGGCCGATGGTCCGGCTCCGGTCACCATCACTGCCCGGTGGGTGCGGGGTTCCGGCAACGTAAGCGTGGCGGCATTTTCGCCGGGCAATCCGCTGCTTGGGCCGGCTGGCCAGGCTATCGTTCCCGTGGGCACGGCTTCGCCGATAACGTCGGACCAAATGTCGACCTCTGCTGAGAGCTTTCTTTCTGCGGGGAGCAAGCCGCTCAATGGATTGCCGGGGTTGCGAATCAACACAAAAAATCTTCAAATTCCCGCCGGCAGCGACGGCGGAATTCTGACCATCCGCGCGCAAGCTCTGTAACCCACGGGCTCACACCACAAGTTACTTTATAGGTGGCGCGCCAGCGTCCGATGCGGGCTGCCCATCCGGCGAGCCGGGTTTCACTTGACGTAAGTCGATCGGCGTAATGCGGCGCCGGCGCACGATGATCTGAATGTCGCTGGCCTTGTCTTCCGTTTCGGGGGTCACTTCGCTGGGCGCCTTAACTACTTCAAACTCGCCGGGGATTAGAAATTCATTGAAAGCAAGTTGAAGCTTCATCGCACCTCGCTTACGCGAGCGAAAGAGAAAGCGTCCAGAGTCGTCGGTGTAAAGCACTTCGCCGTTTAGCTTGAGCGCGGCTCCCGCAATCGGATTGCCCTGATCGTCCCGAACTACGCCCTGCACCAGGTACTTGGGAAAGCTGTAGGACTCCTGCCCTCCGGATTGCCCGGGCGCCAGGCCTTTGTAGCGATATAAGTAGGTTGTAGCTCCGAAGGTGTAGCGAACGTGTCCATCAGGCGCGACGTTGGAAGCCACGTTGAACTGAACCGGCCCAAACACCCGCACCGAGGCGCTCAGCGACAACGCCTGCTCAAACGGGCGGTCGGGACGCAGCGGCAAATAAACGTTCTGATAGTCGACGCGGGCGTTGAAGCGGTTGGTAATGAACTGTCCGCCGTAGGCGAAAGTGGTTTGTCCGTTGGAGCGCGTGACCAACTGCAGCAGACTCAGGCGCGGAGAAAGAGTCTCGCGAAAAGTGCCGGAAACCATGCTGTTCGAGAGGCCATCGGCGCTATGGCTGTCAAAGTAGTTCGCGGTCAATTCCACCCGCTCCCTGATCCGGTGGCCGACGTACAGGTTGGCGCCTTGCGTATCCCGCCCCGCCACGCTGGAAGTGAAGTATCCCGCGCCAAAATAGGTTCCCAGGAAGCGGTAGCTCCCCGCCACGTCATTCATCGAGGTCTGAATCATGGGCATATCGGGAGCAAGCGGCTGCAGCATGTTGCGATGTCCGGCCGACAAGCTTAGCGAGGAACTGGGCTGGTAGCTGATTTCGATATTGTCCTTGTCGCTTTCGGAATCGAACAGGGTGGGAATCATCACCCGATGGAAGTCCGGGCTGGCGGCGATGTAGCTGGCGCGTACGCTCAAGGTCTTGCCTTCAGCATCGAAAGCCGAAGCGAAATATCCTTTGCTAGAGCCGAGTCCTGCCGTTATGGACGCGGTCAGCCATTTTTCCGGTTTCCATTCGAGGCCTTCCAGCGACGTGGTCTTGTGCGACAAGACTTCTCGCGAGGTCAGGCGTAGCGTGTCCGTCAGCCGCCGGTGGTAAAACAGAATTGCCACCGGGTCTTCTGCTCTTGGCAGATTGAAAGAACCCCGTGCCCAGCCAGGTGGAGGTCATGCCGCCAAAGGCGTAATAGCCCTCGTCTTTGTCGCCGTGGGAGATTCCCAGGCCGCGCGCGGAAAAATAGTAGTCGGTGTCGAAGATATCGGTGGGCAGATCGAAGCGTACCGAGTCGTCGCCTCCGGTAAAGGTGAATCCGTCGAAATGGGTGCGGAAGTTGGCGCCCATCTGGAAGTGGCCGGCAAACATTCCCGCGCCCAGGCTGCCGCTATAGTTGCGCGCCTTGAAGTCCAGAGATCCGCCTTGAGCCTGGAACAGGGTAGAGTCGCCGCCTTGTACCTTGAAAATCTGCGCGCAGAGGCGCGGCGCCGGCAGGGCTGCGAACGCCGCCAGAAGGATGAATCCCGCGCGCAGAATGGGGACCCTCCAAAGATGCATTACGGGCTCCGAACCGGCACGGCTTCTTCAATTTTGAAATTGGGAAACTGCAGCGAAATTCCATCGGGCGCGTCGTCGCCGTCGAGCGGAATTTCCAGCACTCGTTTGCTGTGCGGGAAGATGGGGAACCCCGGGGCTTCCTGCTTTTTCTTGCCGAACGACACCAGGGTCTGCTGCACTCGTCCGAAGTTGTCGCTGGTGTTCTCCACTTCCACCACCAGCTTTTTCTCGGCCGCGACGAAGTCCGCGCGCTGCACCACCACTTGCCCTTTGTCCAGTGCAGAGTGTTTGGGAAGCAGGTAAACGGTGTGCGGCAATTCCAGGCGCACGTTCATTCCCTGCTGGGTGCGAAAGGGAAAGCCGGAAAACGCCGCGTAAAGAACAAACCATGCGGGCGCGGCGGTATCGCTGCTGGCTTCGTAAAACACATAGAAGGACTGCTGTGGCTGCAAGCGGAAGCTGGTCGCCGACAACCGCAGATGAATATTCGGATCCAGCGCGCGGTAGGAAATCTCACCGTTCTCCGCGACTGTAAAGCTCTTCGCCTCCAGAACCACGTTCAGAGGCGTGAAGCTGTCGTTCACATATTCCACGCGCCCTTTCGCGGGATTTCCTAACTCCGCGATCAGGGGCCGCACGGTCTGCGCCGAGGCCAGGGTTGCCAGGCAACCAATCCAAATCAATACCGCTGCGAGGCGCAGTTCCTTGCGGGTTCTCGTGCCCCGTCGAGGTCTGCGTTCGTTTTCGATCATCATTGCGCTTGTCCTTGTAGGGTTAGGGTTCCGGTGTAGGTTCCGGGTGGCAACTTGGGGAGTGTCCCGGTGCTCAAATCCACATTGAAATTCAGCGTGTCAGGATGGCTACCGGACCTCGGAGGATTGGTGATGCTGAAGACGCGCAGTCCGGCGTTGGCTCCTCCGAAGGGAACCGTGGTGTTCAGGACGCGGAATGGCCCGCCATTATCCGAAAGGGAGAAGGCGGCCGACGGAATATTGTCGCCGGCGCCATCAGTCAGCGCCACAGTGGCGCTGCTGAAGTACGCATATAAGGCCACCGTGACGCAGCGGCAGTTCCACGTCAAAGTCACCGTGAGCGGGCTATTCCCGGGATTCGATGCGCTGCCCGAGATGAACGAGAAATCGATTCCAGCATCTGCCAGGGCCATGCTCATGACATTGCCAATGGGAGGCACCGGCACAGTGCCCACAGCCGGTGCCCGCAAAGGGTTTGCCTGGCGCGCGCCCGGACGAACCACCTGACCGGCGCCGGGGCGCACCCCGGCTGCCAGGAAGATACAGATGAACGCGATTGCCTTTATGTGTTTCCAGCCTTGGGACATCTCGTTCTCGTGGCCCGGCGAACGACAAGAAGGCGCCGGGGCGCAAACCCCATCGCCTCTGACTCCTCATCTGTGATCGCGCCGGATCTTCCAGCGCGTGTGGAACGGAAACTACGGTGTTGCCTGTGCCTGAATATTTAACGTTCCGGTGTAAACGGCGGCCGGGAGCTGCGGTAAGGTGCCAGTACTTAAATCGATATTGAATGCCATGACGTCGGTTCGAGTGCCGGAGCGGTTGGCGCTGGTGATAGCTACATTGGCCAGGCGCAGCCCGGCATTGGCGGCGCCAAAAGCGGCGGTCGTGTTCAGCGCCGTCGAGGCGCCGTTGTTGTCGGCCAGCTTGAATGCCGAGGACGGGATATTGTCTCCGGCCCCGTCGGTCAAAGCTGCGGTGGCGCTGTTGAAGTAGGCATACACTCCCAGCGCCGTGCGTCCCGGCTTTAGCACCCAAGTCGTGGTTGCAGTGATGTTAGCGCTCCCGGCATTGGCGGCCGATCCCGCCGTCAAATTGAAGTTGACCGCATTGGCGGACAAGCTCAGGGTCAAAGACTCAGCCAGAGTTCCAGTGAGCGCCACCGTGAAGGCGCCCGAGTTCGTCTGGGCTGAAGCCAAAGAAGCCGCGGCCACGATCATGGCGATCGCGGCCACACGGCTGAGGTTACGTACTGTTGCTTTCATCGGACTTTCTTTCTTCGTTCAAGATTGGTTACGGCGGAAGCTTGGCGGCAAAGGTCGCGCTGGGTTCAGCGTCCCTTGCCGCCAGCCCGAACTACGGAGTGGCCTGCGCCTGAATGTTTAGCGTGCCGGTATAGACCGAAGCCGGGAGCTGCGGCAGCGTGCCGGTGCTCAAATCGATGTTGAACGCCATGACATCGTTGCGTGTTCCAGCTCGGTTGGCAGCGGTAATGGCCACGTTCGCCAGCTGAAAACCGTCAGCCGCAGCGTTAAACGGCGAGACCGCGGTCAGTCCGGTAGAAGTGCCACCGTTGTCCGAAATCTTGAATGCCGAGGATGGAATGTTGTTGGTGCCATCGGTCAGAGCGGTTGCGGATGCAAAATAAGCCCAGACTCCCAGCGCGGTGCGGCCTGGCTTCAGCACCCAGGCAGTGGTAGCCGTGACGTTGGCGCTTCCGGCGTTGGTCGCCGAACCCGACGCCAGGGTGAAGTTCACCGCATTGGCCGACAAGCTGACCGTAAGAGACTCCGTGAGTGAAGCGTTGAGGGCAATGGTTTGCGCCCCTGAGTTAACCGCTTGAGCCGAAGCCAGCGAGGCTACGCCCATGGTGATCCCTGCGATCATCGCCAGCCGGACAAGGTTCTGCATTACGACGCGAATTGATTTCATGAATTCCTCTTTCCTGTATGTAGTCGCTGCGTACGGATGTTCGTTACTGTGCGAAGCCCTTGAAAAGGGGGAACAGGCAACCACCACCGAAACGATTTTCCAATTATTGTCGAAATCGTTGAAACGACAACGGTACCGGAGAATTAGAACGGTGTTAGTACCTCAGTAACCTAACGTGTCCAATTCTGGGACGGATGTCTAGTCTTGGGACGGACCTCAAAAAGTCCGCGAAAGGGCCTGCTTTCCTGGACGGAGCAGGGCTTCAGTGTGCGGGGGAGGATCAGAGTTTCAATGTGACTTGGAGGAATTGAAGCCGCGAAGCGAACATCCCGTGCGGGCAACTCTAAAAATAAAACGGACGCGCTCTGTACAGAACGCGCCCGCCGAGAATCTTGATGGAACTGAAACTATGCTCGCGCCGCTGCTGTGGCTTCGGCCGCGGCCGGAATTTTTACTTCCTCGCCGTTCGGCTTCTGGCCACCCTTGCGAATGTCGATGCCGCCCTTGAAGAAGGCGCCGTCTTCAATCGAAATACGAGCCGCGACCACATCGCCGGTGAGTGAGCCGTCGCTGCGGATATCGACCCGGTCGCTGGCGGTCAGGTTGCCGCGAACCTTGCCCAGCACCACGATTTCGCGGGCATTGATATTGGCTGACACCACGCCGTTGCGGCCAACCGTCACCCGATTGCCGGCGAGGTTGATGGAACCCTCCACGCGGCCATCGATGTAGAGGGATTCGGACCCTGTCACCTCACCCTTGATGACCAGCGATTTTCCGATAGTCGCCTGATCCGCCGTGGTGGAAACGACCGGACGTGCTGCTGCCGCCGCAGCAGGTTCACTGGCCGCCGCTGATGGGCTCGGCGAAGGCATCGCCGGACGCTCCGGCTCCGATGGCCGACCCGAAGGAGTCGCTGGCTGATTTGTAGGCTTCCACATATCGCAAAAGATCCTTTCCTAGGGATAGAAGAAACAACACCGCATTTCCGTAACCAAACCGCATTGTACGCCGTCCATCAAGCCGTCCGTGTGTAAATCCACTTATCTCCTGATGATAAAGGAGGTTCGCAGGCCGTACTCCACCCAGCAATTGCGCAACCCCCACGATTCGAGTCAGCAAGTCTTCTGCCGCAAGGTAAATATTCCTTGCTCTCGGCATTTCTTATATCGCACGGTATGATTCTCTGTGAGCCTTTCCCGTTTTGGATGCCAGTTTCCCGAAGCTGCTCACCAGAAGGACATTCGATTATGGCGAGTCTCTTAGCCATTCCCCGTCCCCAGCCGCAGGAATACGCTCCCTACGCTGCCGGCTACGTTGCCTTGGTGCCTGGCGATGACGTTTTGGCCGCTCTCACCAACCAGCTTCCGGAAACGGTTGCCCTTCTCTCCGCACGCAGCGAGGCGGACGGCGACTTGCGCTACGCCCCGGGTAAATGGAGCGTGAAGGAGGTGGTAGGCCACGTCTGCGACGCGGAGCGCGTCTTTGCCTACAGGGCGCTGCGCATTTCCCGCAACGATCCCACCCCTTTGGCGGGCTTCGAGCAGGACGACTACGTTCGCGACGGCCCCTTCGCCCATTGCCGGCTTTCTGACCTGGTAGAGGAGTTCACGCACATCCGCCGGGCGAGTTTATCGCTGTTCCGCAGTCTCGACGAGACTGCCTGGCTGCGCCGTGGCGTGGCCAATCAGGACGTGGTCAGCGTGCGGGCACTTGCCTATATCATTGCCGGCCTGCAGGAGAAGTACCTGTAGGGCGGACCCTCTTGTCCGCCGCAGTTGGTGTTGCTCTTGGTTTTCGGGTTAGGCAACAATCAAAGTCAAAGGGCAGCGGACAGGAGCGTCCGCCCTACAAATGCTTTCTGATTCCGCCATTCTGAAGAAAATCGAGCGCCAACCCAAGCGCACTGCGGCCTTTAAGCAGCTACTGCGTGAATTGGGGCTGCACGGCGCCGCCCGCCGCGAACTGTCCGAGAGCTTGGAGCGCATGGTGGCCAACGGGCAGTTGCTCCGCGTGGATGCGGACCGCTACGCCCTCCCACAAGCGGCCGCGGGCAAGAACATGGTCGTCGGACGCCTCAGCATGCACCGCGATGGCTTTGGCTTCGTGATTCCCGATGCCAGTTCCCTCGACGAACGTCTGAAGTCTCGTCTCGCAGGCGATATTTTCATCCCGCCGCCCGCCATCGGCAACGCCATGCACGGAGACCGCGTATTGGTCGAGATCGGCACCGTCCGCCCCGACGGCCGCGCCGAAGGACGCATCGTGCGCCCGGTCCACCGCGCTCAAGCCACGGTCGTGGGCACATTCCATTACGGCAATCGCCACAACTACGTGACGCCCATTGATCAGAAAATCGCGCAGGAAATTATTATTCCGCCGGGAATGGAGAGTCCCGCGAGCGACGAGAATTCCCCTGTGTCCCCTGTGGTTGCTCCAGGAAGCGATAAACCACAGGGGACACAGAGGTCACAGAGGAAGGCCCGCAATGCCGACCGCGTGCTCGGCGAAGAAGCCACGCGCCGAGCTAACTGGGACGATCTCGAGGGCGTCGTGGTCGACGTCGAAATCACCGATTGGCCCACGGCCACGCAGAGCCCCCGCGGCCGAGTGGTAGAAGTTCTCGGCTATCAGGACGATTTCGGAGTCGATGTCGAAATCATCATCCGCAAATTCCACCTGCCGCATCACTTTCCGCCCGAGGTGCTGGAGGATGCGCAGGCGGCTCAGGCCACGATTCCCGCGGCCGAAGTCCGCAAGCGGCACGACTTTCGCGGACCACCCATCGTTACGATCGACGGCGAGACCGCGCGGGATTTCGACGACGCCGTTGCTGTGCGGAAATTGGAAAACGGCAACTACGAGTTGCAGGTACACATCGCCGACGTCGCTCACTACGTGACACCGGACTCCGCGCTCGATCAGGAGGCGCGTCTCCGCGGCACCAGCGTCTATTTTCCCGACCGTGCTGTCCCCATGTTGCCGCTCGAACTCTCCACCGACATCTGCAGCCTGCGCCCGCATCTCGATCGCCTGGTCATGTCCTGCGTGATGGAGATCGACCATCGCGGCGAAATTCTGGGCTACGAATTATCCGAAGGCATCATCCGCTCCGCCGAGCGCATGACCTACACAGCCGTCAATGCCGTCCTCGAAAACGATCCCGCCGCACGCGATCGCTACGCCGGTTTGGCCTCGACGTTTGAGATGATGCGCGACCTTGCCCTCATCCTGAATCGCAAGCGTGAGCGGCGCGGCTCGATCGACTTCGATCTGCCGGAGCCTGTCATCGAGTTCGACGAGTTCGGCCTGATGAAAAGCATCACCCGCTCCGAGCGCAACATTGCGCATCGGCTCATAGAAGAATTCATGCTCTCGGCCAACGAGTGTGTTGCCGGATATCTGGAGAAGAAGCGTATCGCATCGCTCTATCGCATTCACGAAAAGCCGGATGCCAAGCGTGTCTATGACTTTGAAATCATTGCCGCGACCTTCGGCTACTCGTTGGGCGTGGGTGCTCTGCCCATCCAGCGCGTCCAACCAAAAACCGATCGCCGCGCCAATTACGGCACGGGCAAACGGACGAAAGATATCGAGATTCCGAAAGAAGTCCACATCACGCCGCGCATGTATCAGAAGCTGACCGAGAAAATCGCGGGCAAACCCGAGGAGCGGATTCTTTCCTACTTAATGCTGCGCTCCCTAAAGCAGGCGCGTTACTCCGAAGAGAATCTCGGCCACTTCGCCCTGGCGGCGCCGAGTTACACGCATTTCACCTCCCCGATTCGCCGTTATCCGGACCTGATCGTGCACCGAATCCTGAAGGAAGTGTTGCGGGCAAGTGCGGTTGTGGTTGCGGGCGACTCGCCCGCGACTGCCGGGGACGGAACAGTTGCACGAACTGAGTCCGATCCGATTGAAGCTTCTGAGTTCGATCATTCGCTTGCGGAACGCGCGCGCGACAACCGGCGGGACGCCGGCGCTACGACTCCTTCTCCCTGGTCCAAGCGGCGCGAATTTTCCTCCCCTGAGCCCCTCGGCGGTCCGATCCCACTCGAAGAACTGCACGATATCGCCGAAGAATCCAGCCTGTCCGAGCGCCGCGCCGATGAAGCCGAGCGCGAACTGATGGAATGGAAGAAAGTAAAATTCATGCAGGATCGTGTAGGCGAAGATTTCGACGGCCTTATCATCTCTGTCACCAAATACGGATTCTTCGTAGAATTGATCGATCTGTTTGTCGAAGGCCTGGTGCCCCTGGACTCGCTGACCGACGACCGCTACGTCTATCACGAAAACACCCGCGAGATCATCGGCCAGCGTAACCGCAAGATCTATGGTCTGGGACAGAAGCTGCGCGTGCTCGTGGATCGCATCGATCCGGTGGAGAAAAAACTTCAGTTTGCGGTGTACGAAGAAAAGCCACAACCGCGAGGGGGTGGCCGTCCTCGGCCGCCCAAAGCCAGGCGTAGAACTTAAAGCAGTGATCTCGTCCCTGGCTTCTTAGCGCCCTTTGCGGGGTTTCTTAGCGTCCTTGGCGGTTAGAAGCTCTTTCTATTGTCCCAGCGTTTCAGAGCTGGAACCGCGAAGGGCTCAAAGAAAAGCGAAGAGTGCGAATGAATAACAACTTGCATGGCGGCAAGAACAACGAGCACAATATGGACTTGGGGGAGGCTAATTATCTCAAGCCTGATTGGCCGCGGAGGTTTTCTGCAATGGGATCATCATGGCAAACAGAAGCAGGCCATCTCGTATGCCGCTGGGCTGAGGTTGGGCGGCGTGCTCAATACAATCCGCAGTGGATGCGGGAGGCTTCGGATATTCAAGGTAGTTATTTGCCGCCGGTTCCGGATTTTGCCAGCCACAGTCCCTTTGGCGGGCCCTCTTGGTTTGAACGCTAGGTGCCTCAACGCGAGTCCTATCGAACCTCGATTAAATTAGTTCTCTCCGGCGAGTAATGTCTGAATTTGTGTACCGGTTTTTCTCTGCGCACTCTGCGGATGTTCTCCGCGATCTCCGCGATTTAAGATTTGTTTTCTGAGGTCCCGCTAAAATCTTAAGCACCTGCTGGCCTTCCTGCAGGCTGCGAAATCCGCTGGCTTGAACCAGTTCGATGTGGTCAAAGAGCCCAGGGATGGCAGGCCGAGAACGTGAAGCCGGTCTAAACCAGTTTCACAAATAATTCGATGAACAGGGGCGGCGCCAGTGGCCGCCCCTGATTTGTTGATGCTTGACTCTCAATAGTACGACGCGATATAGTACGTGACGTATCATGAAACGCAGCAATATCTCGCGGCTCGGGTACGCCCTTCTCGGGCTTATTTCAGGCAAGGCATCTTCTGGCTATGACATCCGCCGGGTCTTTACCAATACGCCGATGGGAGTTTTCAGCGACAGTCCGGGCGCGATCTATCCCGCGCTGCAGCGGCTGGAGGCCGAGGGGCTGATCCGTGGGCAGGTGCATGAGGGGGCGGGGCTGCGGCGCAGAAAAGAGTTTCGTCTCACTGCGGCGGGAGAGTCGGCATTCAAGAAGTGGCTTAAGCAGCCGGTCACGCGCGAGAACGTGATGCACGATCTCGACGAACTGATGCTGCGCTTCAGCTTTATGGAACCGGCGATCGGGGAAGCGGCGACAGTGCGGTTCCTGGCTAACCTGCAAGGGGAATTGGGCGCCTACGTCCCGGAGCTGCGCGGCTTTCTTACGCAACATAAGGCGCAAATGCCGCGCTCCGGAGCTTTGGCCTTGGAGAGCGGAGTACGGCAATACGAGGCTGTCCTCGCGTGGTGCAAGCACGCGATCTCAAGTTACGAAGAAAACGGCAAAGGAGGAACCTAGCGATGAAGCTCAGAGTGATTCTCTATTGTCTGTTGGGAGGTCTGCCGATGCTCATTGCTGCCATGGGCGCGGGCCATCCCGGGTGGTGGTGGCTGTCGGGAGTGGTGATGGCGGCGGCGTTTGTTCCGGTGGCGCTGTTCGGTCCCCGCAGCCTGCTGGGGCAGCTTGCGGTGATTGCTCCGGTGCTGTTCATCGTCACGGCGTTTTGCACCTGGACGGAAGCCATGGTCTTCGCGCCCAGCCTCCGGCCGCAGGCCATGAGCATCTTAAGAGGAAGCACTGTGATGTATCTGATCGTCGCGGTGGTGCTGGCAGTGCTGGCGGCGGGGCTTAAGATGACACGGCAATCGGATGAGGCGGTGCCGCACCGGTCGGTCCCAACCGCGGCTCTTATGGTTCTCGCGGGCGGAATCGCCTACGCGATTTACTACCTGATCTTCGGCGCGATTACCTACCAGTTTTTCACTAAAGGCTACTATCCGGAGGCGGAACAAATTGCGCGGCAGCTCGGACTGTGGTTTTGGGCCATGCAGATTGGGCGTGGCGCGTTAATGACGCTTTCGGTGCTGCCGGTGATCTACACCTTGCGTATGACTCGCTGGCAAATGGCCATTGTCGTTGGTTTGCTGATTTGGGTTGCAGGAGGCTTGGCGCCACTGCTTCCTCCGAATGACATGATGGTCGCGCGGCAGCGAATGATTCACATCGTGGAGATCTTCACGCAGAACGCGGCGCTGGGTTTCACGGTGGCGCTGTTGTTGCGGCCTAAGACGGCAGATGGAACTCGGCACTTGCCGGGGACGGCGGCAGCGCGGGCTTGAGCGTTGCTATTTGTCATAGTGCAGAAGCGAGAGCACGTCGTACTGCTTCAGCTTGTCGCGGCCCTTCAGGAAATCGAGTTCGACTACAAAGCCGAGGCCGGCGATTTCCGCGCCCAGAGATGAGGCCAGCTTGGCCGTCGCCTCGGCGGTGCCGCCGGTAGCGAGCAGGTCGTCCACGATGATAACTCGCTGGCCTTTCTCGATGGCGTCCTGGTGAATCTCGAGCGCGTTGCTGCCATATTCCAGGTCGTACTGGGCGCGGTAAGTGGCGGCGGGAAGTTTGCCCGGTTTGCGTACCGGAATGAATCCGGCGTTCAGGCGGTACGCGAGGGCGGGGCCGAAAATGAAGCCGCGGGCTTCGATGCCCAGCACCAGATCGACCCGCAGGTGCAGGTAGTACTCCGAGAGCGCGTCGATCAAGGTGGCAAAGCCCACCTTGTCCTTGAGCAGCGTGGTGATGTCGTAGAAAAGGATTCCCTTCTTGGGGAAGTCGGGAACTTCGCGGATCAGCTTCTTCAGCGGCTCACATTTGGCGACCGCTGGATTGGTGGACATTTACCAGGCTCCTTCGATGCGGAATGATGTAACCCCGGCGAGCGGTTTAGCGTCCAGTTCTTCTACATCGTCCACGCGAGCGGCGCGGGGACCTTCGCGCAGACGCGAACGCAAGCCGGCGAGTTGGTCACGCGTGCCCATGGCCAATACTTCGACGCTGGAGTCCGGATTGTTGCGTACCCATCCGGCGACGCCGAGGATATGGGCCTCCCGCTCCACAAACCAGCGGAAGCCGACGCCTTGCACGCGACCGCGGACGACGAAGCGCCGGGCCTGGACGGCTTTTTCGGTGGAGGTCATAGCTCCAGCATTTCACTACGCTGTCATCCTGAGCGGAGTGGCGGCCTCGCGGAGCGAGGCCGCCACGGAGTCGAAGGATCCCTTGCAGTTCTACTGCTCCTACGGGCGCGTCAGCGAGTTCTACCATTCGCCTCCCCGGTCACAGGGAGAATCCCTCTCTGTGCCGGAGAGAGCGTAAATGAAGTAGGGGTCCTTCGACTACGCAGGCGCTTCGCATTCGCGAAGTCCCTGCTACGCTCAGGATGACAGACTTAAAAGATAACCCGGAATACGACAAACAAAACCCCGACGCTCTACGCCCTCGACAAATACACGCCTTCGGCCGTATCCACTTTGATCTTCTCGCCTTCGTTGATGAAGGGCGGCACCTGAACCACAAGCCCGGTCTCGGTTTTGGCGGGCTTGGTTACACTCGACGCAGTGGCGCTGCGGATTCCTGGCTCGGTTTCGATTACCGTCAGCTCAACCGTCTGCGGCAGTTCGATCCCCACGGCTTTGCCATCGAAGAATTCGACTTTGATCGGTAGATTCGCGATCAAGTAATCGACGGCGTCGCCCAGGATTTCCTTGCTCAGGTGAGTCTGCTCGTAGTTCGAAGTGTCCATGAAGTAGTAACTGTCGCCGTCGGCGTATAGGAACTCCATCTCGACCTCATCGACGGTGATTTTTTCGATGGGGTCGGGTGAGCGGAAGCGGTGTTCGAACATGGCGCCGGTGCGCAGATTGCGCAGCTTGGCCTGGATGAAAGCGCGCAGGTTGCCGGGAGTGCGGTGCTCCACGCTGAATACGGAGTGCAGATCATTATTGTGCTTGATGATCATGCCGGGGCGAAGTTGGGTGGCGGGGATCGACATTGACCGGGAAATCTCCTTGATCGATTGCGCTTCATGAGCCAGGCGGAAGGCGGGCAGGCCACATTTTCGCCGGACGAATCGAATGTTTATTTTAAATGGACCTGGGCCGAATTGGGAAACGAACAGGGATGACTTACTCCCGCCGCAGCGTATCATGGAATCGTGCCCCGAGTGGGACCGCTAGAATAGTGGGCGCGCAATCCAATGTTGGTATAGAAGAAAGGTAATCTTATGCGCTTTGGAAGAGACGAGAGTTTTGACTACGGCAATGTGGGCACTGCGCTTACTTTCCTGCTGATCGGGATGGGCGCCGGGGCGCTGGCGGCGCTGCTGTTTGCTCCGAAGACTGGCAAAGAGCTGCGGCGCGATATCCGCAAGCGGTACGACGACGCGCGAGATGCGGTGGAAGAATTCGCCGACGATGCGAAAGAGCGGGTAGAAGACGTGATCGAACGCGGCTCCGATTGGGTGGAAGAAGTAGAAGCCAGCGCCCGCAAGAAAGTGGCGCCACTGAGTCGGGCGCTACGGCGGGATTAAGGCGCTAGTTAGTATCTGAACGATGGAGCGACGGACGTCCCCGCCCGTCAGACCACGGACCTATGTCCTGACGGGCAAGGACGCCGTCGCTCCATTGCACTTGCTGCGCTCCACTCCTAGTACAGCCTGAAACTTAGCTCTACGTTGATCTCTACCGCCACAGCCTGGTGGTTCAGCATCGCCGGCTGAAATCGCCACTGGCTGACCGCTTCAATCGCCTTTTGGTCCAGGCCCATGCCCAGCGAGCGCTGCACGCGAATGTTGTGCGGGCGGCCGTCTGCGCCTACCACCAGCCACAGCACGACCGAACCCTGATACCTGGCTTTGCGCGCCTCATCGGAGTAGTCGGGATCGGGATCGTAAATAGGGCGCGGCGCTGTCACTCCGCCGACGCCCGGTCGAAAGACGTTGCCTTCTCCGGAGTCTCCGAAACCCGGGCCGTTGCTGGAACCCACGCCACCACAACAGCCCGTGCCAATGCCGCCACCACCGCCGGGTCCATTGGACGCCGGGCCCTGCACCCTCGAAAGCGGATCGCCGAGCTGCCCGACTTGAGGCATCGGAACCGTCGACAAAGCCATTACACTAGGCGGCTCCGGCAGCTTAGGGTTCAGGTTCAGAGGCACCGCTTCCGGCGGAGTAAGTTGGTCTTCCAGCGACATCTTGGGCAGTGCGCCGTGAGAGGGCAGCGACTCCGAGTGATCCCCACCGCCGCCGTGCCCGCCAGGCTTCTCCTCTGAAAACGAGAGCGGGCCTGTTTTTTCGATTTCAATGCCGCGTTGTCGTGTCAGGCCCCCGGGGTCTCGGGCCACGTATGCTGCAATTGTCAGAGCGAGAACGATGGCGAAGGTTTGTGCCAGGAAAGAAAGCACAAAGTTTCCCGGCCGAGCGCGGTAAAGACTGTGGCTCTCTACCAGGAATGACGGGAAGAGCGGGGAGTCGGTCACAGGCCCTCCTTGCACAACCTTGGGCTGGCTTCAGAATAAGAAGCGGGAGTGAGGGAAAAGGATATCCGGAATTTTCTGCCGTGGACAGCGGCCTGCAAAACCTCAAGATCCTCAGTGGAACGACGGGCGTCCTTGAGTCTGTGTCGCAACCCAATTTCGATTTGAGAAGTGGGATGCGGTGTCCGAAAACAGCCGCGAAGCGGCGTAAGAATGAAGCCCGAGGCGCAAGCCGCGGGTGGAAAGTGAGCAATAGACTAGCCCTGAAAGGGCGAAAGACGAGTTGCAACACAGTCTCGTCCTCGCCCGTCAGACCACCGACCTATGGACGTTTAAACCGAGACGAAACTTGGGCTGATCGCAAAGCCCGAAATGTCGCCAAACAGCCGTGCAGGGCGCAAGGGTCTAAACCACAGGGGGCACAGGGAAGCACAGGAAGGCCAGCTGTGTGCCCCTGCGGTCTATATTCGTGTGCTGCTGCACGGCTGTGCGCGGTGCTTCACTTGAACCAAGACCGGTGTCCGATAAAGGCGTCGGACCGCTCTCGTTCCATTATTAATCCACTGACCTTACATCCTCAGGCAACATCATCACGAACGTGCAATCCCCGGTCAGCTTCGAACACGACAGAATCCCGCGCCGCGGAATCTTTACCTGAGTGTCGTCGGGAAACTTCATATCGTACTTGGCGTTCCGCAGTGCCTCGGCGAAAACTTTCAGCTTCTCGTCTCCGCTCACGAATTTTACGGCTTGCACGCTGCTCCCTGAGTTACTCGCCGCCAGAAGAACAAAAAACTCAGCGCTCCCGGTTTCTTTAGCAACTTTGCCCAACGAAATGGTCCGCGCGGATTGCAACTGGTCGCGGTACTTCTCGGTGGCCGCTGACACTTTGCCGTCGCTGCCCACCAGCGCGGCAAGATGGGCGCGGGTTTCGGGCGTCGGCCGAATTCCCGACAGCGCCATCGCGTAAGTTCGCACCGCATCTTCTTTGCGACCTTGTTTCTCGTACAACTGGCCCATGTGATCGCCCACTTCACCATGCTGGCCGAGCAGCCACGCCGCCGAGATGTACTTCTCCGCCTTGGCCAAATCTCCACGGGCGAAGTGCACCCACCCCAGCGTGTCCCAGTTCGCCATGAGAGAGGACAACAAACCCAGGTCACGCACACTCAGCTGGTCGAGCGTCACGTTGCGTAGCGCCGCGGAAACCGCCGCCACCGCGGATTCCGAGTACTGCTGTGCCCGGTCGAGATGAACTTGCTTGAGCGATAGCTGATAGGCGATGTTGTTCCAGACTTCCGGCGTCGCCGAAATTTCCACCGCGCGATCGAACGCCGCCAGCGCTTTGTCATCCTGTCCCAGGTTCAGGTAAGCGTCTCCGAGGCTAATGTGCAGGAAGGCGTTGTCCTGTTTCAGCGAAACCGCTTTCTCCAATTCAGGAACCGCCTTGTCATACTCATGTGCCTCGGAGTACATGGAACCGAGCGCCGCATGTGCGTAATCGCTCAGCGGGTTGATCTCCAGCGCCTTTTGATACGCCACCGCAGCCTCATCGTACCTGCGATCGGTGGTGTACGCCCAGCCCAGGCTGTTGTACGCGTACTCGTCGTATGGATTCGCTTCCGCTTCCTTCTTGAATGCCTCAATGGCCTTGTCGGTCTGGCGCAGGCCCATGTAGGCGCGGCCGAGGTTGATCCAGGCGGTCTTGTGCTTGGGATCGGCTTCGACCACGCGCTTCAACAGATCAATGGCGACTGGATAATTGCCGCGTTCCAGAGCGCCCTTGGCGGCGTCCTCAAGATCATTGCCTTTAAGATCGGCCGAGATCGCCGGCGTTCCCGCCGCCGTGCTATCGATGGATAAGTGCTGCGCAGTATCGGCCATCACGGTGCGCCGGAAAGCCAGATAGTCGCTGACCCTTGACGCCGGCAGCTCCCGTTCTTGCGTCACCAATCGCCTTTCCGCGGTAAACGTCAGACCGTCCACTTTGTAAGTTGCTTCATACTGTCCGTAGTCGCGCTTCATGGAAAAAGGCAGCGGCGCGTGGGCTGTGTACTTGGCGGGGAGTTCCAGCTTGAGCCGATAGAGATACTCGCCAGGGGCTCCGAGTTGGATGGGATCCGCGTCCGGCGCCAAATCCTCGTCGGCATCTGCCAGAGTGACCTGCGACAAAGGCAAGGCCAGATCGGATTTCCTTTTCGTCCAGTCCAGGAAATTGGGCACCGATACGTCGTAGTCGACCTCGAATGGAATCTTGGTGTTAGCCGGGTCGCCTACTTTCAGATTGCTTACTTCACCTTCGATCCCGCTCATGGTATCCATGCGCTTGACCAGTTGCTCCCACTTGGCGTTCGGCACTCGCCGGAAAAGGATGCGCATGAAGAGTTCCGTGTCGCCGCGCATCATGACCTTCACGTGCCCGTCCAGCTTGCCGAGTTCGTTTACCTTGCCCTCCAGTTGCTGCAACTGGCTGTCCGCCATGGGAGGATTGGCGGGCGTTTCCTCCAGATGAGCCTTGCCCTCGGCGGGAATCACCAGTCCTTGCTTCTTGCGAATGTTGTACGAGAGCAACCGGAAGGGCGCGACCTCGGTAGTCGTGTCCATCCACACTTCTTCATTGCCGAGCGGCACCATGCTGATCACATGGTCAAACTGGGATGGCGACGGCACGTCTGGGTCAAGCTTGCGGCGCGAATTGATCAGGACCGACGAGGCATGGAAGCCCTCCGCTTCCAGCAGCGCCGCCAGCAGTGTGTGTTTGTCCTTGCAGTCGCCGTACTGATTGTGCAGCACGTCCACGGCGGCATGCGGCTGGTAGCGGCCCACTCCGAATGACAAGCTGATATAGCGGAAGTTGGTCGCGACGTAATCGTAGAGCGCTTCAATCTTTTCGAGGTCGGTCTTCTTGCCTGCGGTCAACTCCGCCGCCTTGGCCTTGATTGCATCCGCAGGTTGCCGGCGGTCGTGCTCCAGTCCGGCATACCACCGGCCTACTTCTTCCCAGGTAGCGAACGTGGTCAGTTGTACCGCCGGCTGATCCGGCTCACCGGAAGTTTTCTTCTTTTTCTTCTGGTCTTTATCCCTATCTTTGTCCTTGGTCGAATCTTCGTCGTCGAGGTGGGAACTGTTCCAGCGGTAGATGTGCCGGTCGCGCTCATCCCAAGCGTTCGGCGCATTGCCGGGTTTGGTCTTCAGCTCCACCAGCCGCCCCTTGGGAATGTTGATCTCCAGTTGCTCATCGAGAATGATGCCTTGCTTGGAAAAGTCGTATTCCATCCAGAATTGTCCCGGAGCCAGCGGGGTATGGATCACGGTGACAATGTCGTACTCCAGCACTTCTCCCGGCCGCAAGCCGGGAACGGTGATGTGCTTTTGCCGGTAGTCGGTATAAACCGGAGCTTCGCGTTCGACTGGCGCGGTCAGGTCCTGCACGGCATCGGGCTGCGCGGTCACCACGCTGCCATCCGCCTTTAGCACGCGCACATAGGGAATCTCCACCCGCTCATTGGCCGAGTTGTAGCCCACCACCAGTTGGCCCCATTGCTCGACCCCCGCCTCGCTTTGCACTTTGAGGCGAGCCACGATTTCCTTCCGCCCGGTGCCATCGTTTTCGAAGCGGTAAGTCGTGTGCAACTGCTCAACTACGTAGGCTTCCTGGGAATAGTCTGGAGGCTTGTCCGACGACTTGCTGGTGGGCGTATCCGGATTTTGGGCTAGGGTTACGGCGGAGGCGAGAACTACGAGAGCCAGCACAACCAAACGGCGCATGATGAGGACCTTTGCCGTTTGTATCGTAAGCGGCTAATGGGTGCAAGGGAAACCCGTGCCTGCGCGGGTTACCATCGGAATCGGCGCATGTGGACGCGGGCCACTCCAAGCGAATTCACGAGCAGGCGCGCCCTACTCCGCCCCCGCCTTCTGCATAAATGCCGCCTGATCCTGCTTCAGCTTCTTCAAGCTATCGATCGGCAGGTAGACCATATGCCCCGCGTTGTAGGTCGCGTAGGAAATGTTCTCCCGGTATTTCCCGCTGAGATTGAGATGATCCATGGTGTAATTCGCCGCATAGTAAGGGGTGGCCAGATCGTAATAGCCCTCCATCACCAGCACTTTGAGATAAGCGTTCTTGACCAGGGCCTGCCGCAGCGCCGTCGCCGTATCGGGAAAGCCCTGGCTGGCTGATCCCCAGTCCCAGGTCCTCTCGAAGTTCTCGTCATCCGGAAAAACACGATATGGCGTATCCGTCTTGTACCCCAGCTCGCCACGCACGTAGTTGTTGAAGACGGACGTGTACGGCGGAATAATCCCGGCTTCCGTGGGATCGTAGAAGGGAGTATCCAGCAGCCCGTCCGGGTCCGGCCCGGTAAAGCGCCCATCCAGGCGTCCCACGCGCACCTTCTGATCGATCAGCAGGTAGTGAGTAAACTTGGGTACGTCGATGCGCAGGTTGGCCTGATCGATCACGTCCTTGCTCAATCCGGTATAGCGCGCCATCTGCTCGATGACTTTCGCCCGTTCGTCCTGCGTAAGCGCGTCTCCCTTTGCCAAAGCGCGCGCATAGTCGCCGGATGCCCACTGTTCGGCTTCCTGCCGCGCCTTGTTCACGTCCTGATTCAAATCAGGCGGCAGTTTGTGGTGGTATCCCGCGATCATAGTGAACGAGGGGATGAGCAGAATGTAAGGCAGATCGTTGCTTTTGTTGTCGTCCAGAGTTTGAAAACTGAGGGCGGTGGAGAGCAGCGTTATTCCATTAAAAGATATTCCACGGTCGGCCAGATATCCCGCGACGCCTGCTGCTCGTGTGGTGCCGTAGCTTTCACCGAACATGAACAATGGGGAACTCCAGCGCTCATAGCGCGTGATAAAGAGGCGGATAAATTCGCCGAAAGACGCGATATCGCCCTTCACTCCCCAGAATTTCTTGCTCATCTCCGCGTCTGCGGCCCGGCTAAAGCCGGTGCCGATGGCATCCACAAACACCAGATCGCTCTTGTCGAGGATAGTGTAGGGATTGTCGGCGATGTGATACGGAGCTGGAGGCATCAGGCCTTCCGGCTGCATCTCCACCCGCTTCGGCCCCAGCGCTCCCATGTGCAGCCAGATTGTTGCCGACCCGGGGCCGCCATTGAAGGCAAAAGTGAGAGGACGCTTGCCGGCATCTGCCCCGTCCAGCGTGTAAGCCACGAAAAACATTTCTGCTTCAATCTTGCCGTCGTCGCGCTTAACCGGAAGCCGCCCGGTCGTAGCCGTGTACTTCAGCACCTTGCCGTCCACTGTGATCTGATGATGGGTCACAACCGGCGCAATCTCGGCCATGTCGTAGTGCTGTTCCTTGTCGTCAGAATTCTCCTTTGCGCCAGTTTTAGTCCGCTCCGCGGTGGGCGCCGGGGAGGGTTTGGTGGCGGGCTCGGCGGCGTTCTTCTCCGGGGAGTTAGCGGCGGCCTGCGCTTCGCTCTTCTTGGTTTTCTCTTTTTTCTGGTCGGCGGAAGACTGCGCCGCCGCGCTAGCCGCAGACAGTGCCAGAAGTACAAAGAAAACAATCAGAAAACGCTTCATGATGATGCTCCCAGGATTTGTCGGATTTCAACCGCGTGATGAAGAATGGCAAGCGCGCAATTATACGCGTGCGATGTGGGAATATTCGTCAAACTGTCGGCCAACGATTTAGATTTGTCATTTCGATCGAACCGAGAAATCCTTCGTGTGACTTCGTGTCCTTCGTGGTTGACGCCTTTTGCCGTTGGCCATAAAACCGGACCATTGTTAGAGCGATCCGCGAACCATCGGTTAGCAAGACATCCGTTAATATTGACCAGTGCCGCCCAAACCTGCCCGGAAATCGCAACTCACCATCCTTCGCGCCGAAACTCTCGTGTCGGTTCCTTGGCTGGTCCATGGCTTCAGCACGCGCCTCGGAGGATTCTCGCGCCCCTACGGCGGATCGGTTCTCAATCTGGGATTCACGAAGCAGGACTCGCGCGCGGCTGTAGACCGCAACCGCGCCGCCTTCCAGAAAGAACTGGGCGCAATGGACGGCAAGAAGCCTTGGCCGCTGATTACCTTGCGCCAGGTGCACTCCGATCTCATTCACTGCATTTCCGAGCCTCCCGAGCATCCACTGGCAGGCGACGGCCTGCTCACCGCGACCCCGGGTCTGCTGCTGGGCATCCAGGCCGCCGATTGCCTGCCGGTCATTCTCGCCGACAGCAACCGCCGCGCTGTCGGCGTCTTCCACGCCGGCTGGCGCGGAACGGTAAAGCGCATCGTGGAAAAAGGCGTCGGCGAAATGCGCCGCTATTTCGGCACCATGCCCCGCGACATCAAAGCCGCGATCGGCCCCGGCATTCACAGTTGCTGCTATGAAGTTGGACGCGAAGTGCGGGTCAAGTTCGAGTCGCAGTTTTCCTACGCCGCCGAACTGTTCCACGCGGTGAACGAGTCAGATCCGGTTCGCGAAAAGTATCCGCTGCTGTTCCTGACCGCGCGCGCCCCCGGCCACAGCGAACTTCCCGAAAAGATTTTTCTCGACTTAGTCGAGGCCAACCGGCGCCAGCTTCTGGCGGTCGGCGTTCCGGCGAAAAACATCAGCGCATCGCCGCTCTGCACTTCTTGCCGCAGCGATCTCCTGTTTTCCTATCGTGCCGAAAAAGGAGTCACAGGAAGGCTGCTGGCAGTCGCGGGAATCAAATAAGTCGATCCAAATACTTCCAGCGAATCGCCGTTACGACAACGCGGTACTGAGTGTAATTGCCTGATTACAGAAAACTGGCCCAATAGCCGGCATCGGCATAATATGCCGTCTATGATTGGCGATCTGGAAGAACCAGTATCTTTGTCCCTCTCCAAAGCGGTTTGTCTCGTACTGTTTGAACTTCTGACGGTGTCGTATGCACACTGGCGCAAAGCGAATCCTAGTGACGCCTCAGCAGACGCAATGCTAGTTCCCGCGAATGAACATTCAGAGCGGATTGCGTTGTGGCAACTGGAAGGGGCGCTGGAGAGAACACTGCCTGAATTGTTTTCGAGCAACTATCCGGAATTGCTGCGAGAATCGAAGACCCTTCTGGAAAAGCGAGTGTGAAGAGTCTTGGGTTTTGAATGTAATCGCCTGATTTCATCAACTTCGGGGTACTCCGCCCCGATTCGGCGTAGAGTGTTGCTGTGAAAAAGATATTGATCATGCGCATTCCCTCTGTTCGCATCGCCGTTCTCCTACTACTCGGGTTTGCTTCTCAGATCGAATGCAACAGCGCTTTTGGTCAGCAGGGCGCTGCAAGCAAGTCTTTGATGCTGGTGACATGGTTTGGCACTGGTGCGATTGCGCTCCCTGCTGGGCAAGATTGGAAACCGGAAATGCTGACGGTATACGACGACGACAGGCGTCCGGTCGCGCAGTTTAGCAAAGGTGGCAGTGGCCTAACGGTATCGTTCATCCTCTTTGAAAATCTATCCGGCAGCCCCACTGCCCAAGGGTGTCGCGCCGATGCAATCAATCCCATCGTTGAGCACGAGGCGAAGTTCATCTCCAAACGCGTTGATGGCGAGGCGAGGAATACAGCGGGAGAAACGCTCGCTACCACGTCTTATCTGATCGACATGCTGCAGTCGGGCGGTAGCGGCCCTCATCAGCATAACTTATTCGGTTTCGCCGGAAGTGCCAAGGCCTGCGCCGAAATACACATTTCGAGCGTCGCCGAAACTCCCGTCGAAGAGGACGCGATGAACGCCGTCCTTGCGGAATTTCATCCTGACTTAACTTATCTGCCCAAAGCAATCGACTATTTCAGGTTGGCATCGGTGCTCTTCAAAAAATCCCCGGGTCTTGCGGCGCCATACTATAAATCCGCACTAGATGCGCTGCCCAACGACCCCAGCGATCTCACCCCTCGTCGCGTCGCAACGGATCAGCTCGTCATGTCGCTGGGCATGAGCGGAAACCTTAAAGAGAGTCGCGTCGTCGCTGAGAAGGCCGTCGCCCTTGATCCCGACTACCCGATCAATTATTACAACCTCGCTTGTATCGACGCGGAGCAGGGGAATGCAGCGGACGCTCAGACGCATTTAAAACAGGCCTTTGACCGCCGAGCACACGTCATAAAGGGAGAAGCAATGCCCGATCCCACAAAGGACGACTCCATTCTCAAGTTGAAGAGAGACCAAGAATTCTGGGCGTTTGTGTCGACGTTGCCCAAGGATTAGGGCGAAAATTCCCCAAGCAATCCGGTGGTAGAGTCGCGGCTGAGCGGCGCTTGTGCTCAGTTGAAGAAAAATCGCCGTTACACTCCGAATCTGTACCTCCGATACGGCGCACGGAGTCTAACGATGTCCTGGGGGACGACAGAGGTTCTCCGAAAGGCGCTCTTTCTCGCCGAACTTGGAAATGGGCGCTGACTCGGTGTCAGGAACAGCGCTGCGGCTCTTTGCCGCGTTTCACTGCGCCGGAGGCGCCGCCACCGGAGGCGTTGCCACCGGCGCCGCATCGCTGGTATTCACCAGGTCTTTCAGTTCCTTGCTGGGCTTGAAGAAGGGAATTTTCTTGGCCGGAACTTCTACGCGCTCGCCGGTCTTGGGATTGCGTCCCACGCGCGGCTTGCGCTGGCGCGTGCGGAAACTGCCAAAGCCGCGTATTTCAATCTTGTCGCCCACGCGGAGTGAGCGCACCACGCTGTCAAAAATCGTCTCGACGATGACTTCACTATCCTTGCGGGTCAACTCCGCAAGCCGGGATACTTCATCAATCAGATCCGCCTTTGTCATACGCCTCTACGCTCCGTCAGGTGATTCGCGGTAGCCCGCCTTGGCGCACGGACCCCGAGCCACTACCGGGCCTGCATAACCTTCTCAAATTTCAGGGGTTGTGCGCAAGTAGCATCTTGTCCGCCAGGGCCAAATTTGAACGAATTCGGCTACTTTGCGCCCTTCGCGGCTTTTCTTTGCGGCGTTTGCGGTTAAATGCTTTTGAACGGCGAGTGCAGGAAGGGAAAGCTTCTAACCGCAGAGCACGCAAAGAAAAAGCGCAAAGTTCGCAAAGAAAACCGCTGACAGACTTCCTATCTCCACAAATAATAGAAGCCCGGTTGATGCTCCAGCAGCTTCTCCCGCGTCGGCAGCCACTTGGAAACATCCCCAAACAACAGGTCGGCTAGCGTTTTACGGTCCTTCTGCGGATGCACCAGCACCGGCTCGCCCTTGATCCCGACCGTCTTGGCTGTATCGTCCACCGCCGCCTGAAAATCACCTATCTGATCGACCAAATGCATCGAAAGTGCCTGTTGGCCAGTCCATACTTTGCCATTGGCGATGGCCTTGATGTCCTCAACTTTCGCGTGACGGCCCTCCGCCACCGCCTGAATGAACTGGCCGTGCATATCGTCCGCCAGGGATTGCAAATACACTCTCTCCGCCGGCGTCAGCTCACGGGTGGGGTCGCCGGTATCCTTGAACTCGCCGGCGGCGATGGTTTCCTCTTTCAGCTTGGCCCATCGCAGCAGGTCTCCGTAGTTCACCCACTCCATGATCACGCCGATAGAGCCTACGATACTGCCATTATCGGCGTAGATCTTATTCGTTCCGGAAGAGACGTAATATGCGCCGCTAGCGCCCACCGTGCTGATCGCCGCCACAATGCGCTTCTTTTTTTCGTCGCGAATGCGCTTGACTTCGCGGTAAATCTCCTCCGAAGCCGCCGCCCCGCCACCCGGCGAATTCACCTTAATGATGATGGCCTTGATGGAATCGTCATCGCCGAACTTCTTGAGTTGCGGCACAATCGTGGCCGGATCGATGATCACGCCTTCGAGATCGACTACGCCGATCTTGGCGCCGAAACTGCTGCTCAGCGACGTCTCTTCGCCGTTGTGCAGGGTCAGGTACACCAGCGTAAACACGGCCAGCACGAAGAGGAAGAAGGCTCCTCCCCCAATCAGAATCCAAAGCCAGGTGCGGGAACGCTTCTCGTCAGCCATAACTAAGGGCTTAGTTTAGCACTGGAGGGCGGGCAAGTCCTGCTTAGTCCGCGTCGACGAGTCTCTCCGCGCACTCTGGTCTTCCTTAGTGTTCGCAGCGAAGTAAGTTGACTAGATAAAAAGCGGCAGAGACTGACTCGTCTCTGCCGCCTATGCACCACTATTTCCACCGCTGTCGCTGTTTAAGGTTCGTCTTCCCCGGTCAGGTCAGCGGAGACGGGGGTGAGTGTGCCAAATAACCCGTCGGCCTCGTCATTCGGTCCCGCCGAGAAGTAGAGCGTATTTAGCGGGCCTGCGGAGCCGCCGTTGCCGAAATAAAGAGCCCATAGCCCTTCGATAGAAAGCACTGAGTTGTCTGGATTTTTGACCAGTCCCAGGAATTTTCCTGTGACCGGGTTGTAACCCGCTATCTGCCCGCTGCCAAAATTGCCCACCAGCAAGCTGTGGCTGAATTCGCCGAATTCTCCCGGCGCCATAGCTACGCCCCAGGGTGAATTGAGCCACCAGCCGTGTTGCAGACGGGCACGCAGCCTGCCCGAGGTGCTGTAAACGTCGACAAAGCCTAAGCCCGCGCCAGCTACGTCGTCATGCTTCTCAGAATCCTGCTTGGCATAGGTGACGTAGAGGTTGGTGCCGATAGCCTGAACATTGAAGGGAGCAAACCCCCAAGGAAGACGGTCGTCGTCGAAACTCTCGTCGTGATCCCTGTGATCCCTGTGATCCCCGTCGTGGTCCGTGAATTTCACGCGCTTGAAGTTGGCGTCGTAAACTTCCACCTTGCCAGAGTGGAAATTCGCCACATACAGGTAATGTTTTCCGTCGGCCTCGGCAATCGTGGCGCCTTTGTAGACCGCCTTTTTCTTCGAGTTGTCGACCACAAGTTTGGCGTTCAGACGGTCGACGCCGGGATTCCAGCCGGAAATGGTGCCATCTTCGGTAACGAAGATGAACGCTGCCGGCGCACCTGTGGCTATGGCGAAGTCTGTGCTGCCATTGAAAACAACTCCGGTTGGGGTTGCGGGCCCGGTACCATCCGTTGGAGGTGGAATCGTGACCACCAGCCCTTGGATTGCACCGGCTGCGTTATACAGAGTTGATAGCCCGGTTCCATTGTCCGCGACCCACCACGGGCTGGTAGCGCTACGCGTTAGTCCCCACGCGTTCACCAGGTTGGGATCGGTCACCGCTGCTTTGCCGGCAATGTCAGAGACGAGGTTAGTTTGTGTGTACTGTTGCGCAAATGCGAATGAGGAGAGCAGCACAGCTGCGGTCCCGATCCGAATCGCCATCCTGGGAAAAGAAAATGCGGCCATTCGAAGTTCCTCCTTAAAAGTGGCTCGCTGTCGAATGGCTTGACGGTAAGCACTGGCCCGCGCGCGATTGTCATTTTTTTGTCACCGATTTGTCATATTTGGTCGTGGCTGTGGATAACCAAGGCGCTACTTCCCCTGTCAGCCATGGCATTTGCAGGCTATGCACACTTTTCGATGCAGTCGGGAGGCAGTCCCGATGACGCGGCCAGGTTCAAACCGGCGAGGGCATTCGCGACGGGGGAACGATCACCCGCAAAGCCTGGCGAGCCACGCCGACCTCGACCGGAGTCTGGCAGACGTACTCGCCATCGGCGTACACATCCACAGGAGTATCCGATTGCAGTCGCAGACCTTCCGCTTGGAAATATTCCACCTCAGTGATGCTGAGATGGCGTCCGAAGTAAATGGTTGGGAACAGCGAGAGCAACTTCGCCTTGCTGACATCGCCCACGATGCAGATGTCGAGTTTGCCATCGTCGAGCCGGGCGTGAGGGGCAATCTTCATGCCGCCACCGAAGGTCGGAGTGTTGGCAAAAGCGGCGAGCAGAGTACGGCGCGTCTGGCGGGATTCGCCGTCTGGAAGGGTAAGCATAGTCTCAGGCGGAGTGAACTGTGCCAGCGCAGGCAACAAGGTGAACGCGTATCCTCCGTTGCCTCGCAGCCAGCGCGGCAGCCGATTCGCCCGCCGCGCGACTTCTCCGTCAAGCCCCACCCCACCCACACAGCAGAAGAAGTGCCCATGCCCATGTGGAGCGGGCGCCTCGCCCGCGAACGGCTTAATTACACCAAGATCAATCGCCCAAACATTGGGCCCACCTTTCACAAACTGGGACCAGGCCGCGAGCGCATCACGCCGTTTCGCGACGCCCAAGGCACGGGCAAAATCGTTCCCGCTGCCACAAGGGACGACCAGAACCGGCAGATGCAACTCGACCAATTGCTCGAGGTGCCGGTGCACCGTGCCGTCGCCGCCGAAGATCAGGATTGCGTCGGCGTCGCTTGAGCTTGCAGGAAAGCCGGGAAACCAACGCATTGAGCTTCGCTGGAATGGGGCCAGGTCTTTGGGGGATGCTCCAGGCCCGAGGATGGCGGCAGCGCGCATTGGCCGCACGAGAGTAGCAAATTTTTACCACGGAGACACAGAGCCACGGAGGAGCAACGGGCTTAGCGATTTATGCCCGCGCTCTACGTCTTGTCATCCTGAGCCAGCCGGAGCAAGCGGAGCGCAGCTCCGGCGCCGTCGAAGGACCTCGCGTTCGCGTCGGGCGAGAGTGACGATATAGGGCGTTTTCAAGGTGCGTTGTACGAGCCATCGAGAGAACGCCTTGCAACGTCCGCGCCGCTGCCGGCCGCACCGGGGTCCTTCGACTCGCGGGCGTCGCGCTAAGCGCGCGCCGCCCACTCCTCTCAGGATGACAAAGTGGGAGGAGGAAGAACGGGCCGTCCCCCCACGGTCACACCCAGCGCCCGCCGTCGGAGATGACGCGAACTCTCTTAGTCTTTCGACCCACGCGAACCACGATTGCTTCATTGAGCAGCACGTCTACCAGTACCGTCTGGGGCTGGATACTTTCACCATTGATTTGTACCGCGCCAGCCTTTATCTTCGCCGACGCCTCCGTATTTGAGGCGGCAAGTCCTGCACGACTGAGGAGCTTGTTAACGTGCACGGGAAACGAATCCGCCGATCCGGATATCCCCTCCAGACCGCCTGTGACTTGGACAGCTCCGCCGCGTGCCTTTCCTGACGTGATATCGGGCATGATGTCACGCAGGTGGACCTCTACGAGCTCCACATCCTCCGGCACTTCCCGTTTCTGAAACTGCTTCGCCCAATCCGCCCCCGCCTTCGCCGCTGCTTCTGCCGAGTGAAAATCCGTCACAACCCGCCGCGCCAAATCTTTCTTGGCCTGCATGGGATGTGCCTCGCGCTTCATCTTCTCAATCTCTGGCACCTGCACATCCGTCACCAGTTCGTAGTAGCGCCACATCATCTCATCGGAAACCGACATCAGCTTGCCGTACATCTCCAGCGGCGCTTCCTGAATGCCGATGGCGTTGCCCAGCGACTTGGACATCTTCTGCACGCCGTCCAGGCCTTCGAGGATCGGCATGGTCAGTACCACCTGCGACTCCTGCCCGTAGCTGCGTTGCAGTTCGCGGCCCACCAGCAAATTGAATTTCTGGTCGGTGCCGCCCAGTTCGACGTCGGCTTGCAGCGCAACCGAGTCGTATCCCTGAGCCAGCGGGTAGAGCAGTTCATGCAAGGCGATAGGCTTTTCTTCCTGAAAGCGCTTATGAAAGTCTTCGCGCTCGAGCATCTGCGAAACCGTGAACTTGGCCGCCAGGCGTACCCAGTCTTCGCCTTTCAGCTTGCCCAGCCACTCGCTGTTGAAGCGCGTCTCTGTGGTCACGCGATTGAGAATCTTGTACACCTGCGCCATGTAGGTCTTGGCGTTGCGCATGATGTCGTCGGAACTGAGCGGCGGACGGGTGACGGAGCGGCCGGTAGGGTCGCCGATCATGCCGGTGAAATCGCCGATCAGGAAAGTGACGGTATGGCCGAGATCCTGAAAGTGCTTGAGCTTGCGCAGCAGCACGGTGTGGCCAAGATGCAGGTCGGGCGCGGTAGGATCGAAGCCGGCTTTAACGCGCAGCGGCTTGCCGGAAGCGCGAGACTTCTCCAGCTTGGCGCGCAGTTCGGACTCCTTAACGATTTCCGCGGAGCCTTTCTTGATGTAAGCGAGTTGTTCGTCGACGGGGGCGAAATTTGGCATGCCGGACGATTATAGCGGCAAGGCCCCGTGGGGAAAGGCTGGTGCGTTACGTCGTGCGCACCAGTCTCCTCTCTAAGACGTGGAACTTTCCTTCGAGCACGATGCTGATAGCCTCCGAATAGGCGATGTGTTCCTGCTCCAAAATTCGCGCAGCCAGCGAGTGCTCATCGTCCGTATCGAGCACTGGCACGGCCTTCTGCACAATAATGGCTCCGTGATCGAGTTCTTCATCCACAAAATGCACCGTGCAGCCGGAAACTTTCACGCCATACGCAAAGGCTTGCTCCTGCGCTTCCAGACCGGGGAATGCTGGCAGCAGCGACGGATGAATATTGAGAATACGCTGCGGGAACTGCCGGACAAACCAGGGCGAGAGCAGGCGCATATATCCCGCGAGGCAGACGAGATCGACCTTATGCTGCTCGAGCACCCCAGCCACTTCGCGGTCATGCTCCTCGCGCGAACGGCCCTTGGAGGGAATGACGACCGTTGTCAGTCCGAGGCGGCGCGCAGTTTCGATTCCTCCGGCATCCGGCTTATTGGAAATCACCACCGCGATGCGGGCATCCGGGATATTCCCCGAAGCCACGTTCTTCGCAATGGCTTCGAAATTCGAGCCGCGTCCGGAGAGCAGGATGGCGAGGTTTTTCATGTGAGCTTTCAGCCGTCAGCCAGCAGTCGTCAGTCATGATAATCCACCCGTCTGTTTCGTATCGTGGTTGGTGGCATTCACAATGCCCGCTCGACACTCGCGTGTTTCGGATCACAGACAGCATTTCGCCTTCCCGCTACGCTCCTGCTGAAGGAGACTCCCATGAAACTAGCCACAAAAATTGCAGGAGCGCTGGCGATCGGGGCCGGTATCGCCAACCTGGCCTATTTCGGCGGGCTACGCGAACGGCACATGCACTGGGGGGCAACCGAGGCCGAGCTGAAAGCGACACTGCCGGGAGACGAGCTGTTGCCGTCACCAGTCCAGCAGGTGACCCACGCTGTCACCGTCCGGGCGACGCCCGAAGAGGTCTGGCCCTGGATCATGCAGATCGGCCAGGACCGCAGCGGATTCTACAGTTACACCTGGGCAGAGAATCTGATTGGGTGCGGGATGCCAAAGGTAGAGCGGATTGTTCCTGACTGGAAAGCGCGAACGGTGGGCGAGACCATCTGGTTCGCCACTCCCAAACACTTCGCCGGTACCGGCAGAATGATTGCGGCGGTCGTGCAGCCGCAGCGGTCGCTGGCGATGGTTTCCGTTGCCGACTGGGACAGTCTGCGAAAGGGAGACAGCGCCAAAGAAGTGGTCTGGTCGTTCACGCTGGAGAAAGTAGGCGAGCGGGAGACTCGACTGATTGCGCGCTTGCGCTCCGGTCCGCCCAAGAGTAAGGGACAGCACGCGGCTGCAGTGTTGTTCTGGGAGCCGGCGCACTTCTTCATGGAGAGGAAGATGTTGCTGACGATCAAATCCCGGGCAGAAAAACCCAGTGCTGCGGGCGTACGGACTGTCCCCGCAGTCTCATCGTCGTAAGTCGAATCATTCGCTTCCGAAAAAGGTGGCGCGCGGCGTTTTATTGCCGACCCTTGTACACGCCGCGCGCTGAGAGTCTTCACGGCTTCTGGGGGGGCTGGGCCATTGCCACCAACCCGCCAAGCAGCTTCTGATCCTGTTCTGCGAGGGTTGAGGGAAGCTTGGCATAAAACAGCGAATCGGCCGAAGCCTGCCCGTCCGTAATGATGTACTGGATGAAACTCTTCAGCAGTTGCTGCTTTGCCGGGTCCTTTGCCTGCGTCGGCACGAAAAGGTAAGTCAGGCCGCAGATCGGGTAGGCGTCCTTCGCGGAAGCTGGAGGATCGACGATCGGTGTGCGCACGTCCTTGGCCAATTCCTCGTGAAAAGCGTCGATGGCTGCTGTGGTTTCTGCGGTGCCCGGTTCTTCCCAGTTGCCCGCCTGATTGCGAACCTTCGCCACCGGCAGATTGTTTTCTTTCGCGTAGCTCAACTCTACGTACCCAATGGTGCCCGGGGTCTGCTTGACCAATCCCGTGACTCCCTCACTCCCTTTGCCACCCAGTCCTGCCGGCCAGCTTACCGAGATTCCCTTGCCGGCACTCTTCTCCCACTCAGGGCTCACTTTTGCGAGATAAGTGGTGAAAATATTAGTTGTGCCACTTCCGTCAGAGCGGTGAGTAACGACAATCGCTTCATGAGGCAAAGAGACTCCGGCATTGTCCTTTTTTACCGCCGGGTCTTGCCAGTCCTTGATCTTGCCGAGGTAAATCCCAGCCAGGGTGGCAGCGCTCAATTGGAGAGGTTTTTTCAAGTCGGGCAGATTGTAGGTAATGCATACTGGGCCTGCGCTCTCCGGAACCTGAACCAGCGCAGGCATCTCTTTAAGCTGATCGTCACTCAACGCAGCATCGCTGGCGCCGAAATCAACCAGGCCCTTCTTGAGCTGCTGAATTCCGCCGCCGCTTCCGATCGATTGATAGTTGATCTGGACGCCGGGATGACTCCCCTGGTATTGAGAAATCCAGCGGGTCATGATGGGGTAAATAAACGTGCTGCCGGCACCAATGAGGGTTGAATTTCCAGAGTGCTCGGTGGCGGATGTTGATGCAGAATTCGAATTGCATCCGAGGCCCACGATCAAAGCCAGGCACGCAACTCCTGTGGATAGTGTCAACAAACCCCGACTGCTGTGCATTTTTCGGCCATCCTTTCTACCCATGTTTTGTCTTGGGGTGAGAATCCACCAGTTACGATGCCGGAGTGACGCTCGCGGGGAGACTACGAAATGTTAAAAGACGGTTAAAAAAGAGGAGTGGACGCAACTCGAGAAGGGCGCCCGGGTGATAGAGGACGAAGTCAAAGAATCTCAAAGAGGCACGCGCTCGTGCTAATTCCCTCGTTGCCGCGAGCCAGCGCGCTTCGGTATAGTCGTTTCATGTATCAGGACTTCCACGCCACCGACCGCTGGACCAAGCAGCAGGTGCACTGCGTCTACCAAGCCCTAATCGTTGCCATCGCCACGCGCCACGCGGATGCGGTGGACATTAAGTTCCTGGTGGAGGGCCGTCCGGTATGGGTAGCGCTGCCGCATCCGGCCTGGGTGGAGTATCAGAAGCGCACCGGCCAGTCGATCACCGATCCGCTGGCGGTGGAGATCGCAGGCCATTACCTCAAGACCGCGCTCGAATCCGGCGAGGGCGTGGGCCAGGAAATGTATTCGTTGACAGTGGAACAGACTCTCCAACATCTCGACGCGCTCGTCAGCGAGTATTCAAATCAAGCGGTAGCTTCGACCTAACCGAATCAGCTATGGAGCGACGGGCGCCCCCGAGTCTGTGTCGCAACCCAATCTCGATTTGAGAAGTGGGATGCGGCGCCCGAAAACAGCCTCGAAGCGGCGTAAGAATGCAGCTCTGGGCGCAAGCCGCGGGTGGAAAGTGGGAAATAGATTAGTCCTGAAAGGGCGAAAGACGAGTTGCGACAAAGTCTCGTCCCCGCCGGTCAGACCACGAACCTCGCATCACAACCGGCAAATCAGCAACTCCCTCTCATAAATCATCTCCGGCGGTAGATGCGCGTGGAGCAGGATGAACAGCTCCTCATGCCCAATCACTTCCGAGCGCCATGCCGTGCGGTCGACGCTCTGCAGTTGCTCGAATCGTTCGCGGGGAAAGTCGAGGCCCCTCCACTCGATATTCTCGTAGTGCGGCGTCCAGCCGATCGGCGTTTCTTTACCCTGCGTACGGCCACGCACCCGGTCAACAATCCACTTAAGCACCCGCATGTTCTCGCGGTAGCCCGGCCAGACAAATTTCCCTTCTGCGTCTTTTCTGAACCAGTTCACATGGAAGACGCGCGGGGTTTGGCTGAGCGACCGCTGCATCTTGATCCAGTGGCGAAAATAATCGCCCATGTGATATCCGCAGAAAGGCAGCATGGCCATGGGGTCGCGCCGTACCTTGCCCAATACTCCGGCTGCGGCCGCGGTCATCTCCGACCCCATCGTCGCTCCGATATAAACTCCCGCGCTCCAGTTAAAAGCCTGGTAGATCAGCGGCAAGGTACTGGCGCGGCGGCCGCCAAAAATAATCGCGCTGATGGGCACGCCCTCCGGATCTTCCCAGGCTTTGTCGATGGTCGGGCATTGCACCGCCGGCGCCGTGAACCGGGCGTTGGGATGGGCCACCTTGGCTCCCGTCGTTCTCCCGATTTCGGGGGTCCATCGTTTTCCTTGCCAGTCCTCGCACTCGGCAGGAGGCTCGTCTGTCATGCCCTCCCACCACACGCCTCCTTCCGGAGTCAGCCCAACGTTGGTGAAAATTGTGTTGCGAGAAAGCGACGCCATCGCGTTGGGATTGGTCTTGACGGAGGTTCCAGGCGCGACCCCGAAGAAGCCAGCCTCAGGATTGATGCCGCGCAAGCGGCCTTGTGCATCCGGCTTAATCCAGGCAATGTCGTCTCCCACCGTCCAGACCTTCCAGCCTTCAAAGCCCTCGGGCGGAACCATCATGGCAAAATTGGTTTTGCCGCAGGCGCTGGGAAACGCGGCGGCGACATAAGTCTTTTCGCCCTGCGGATTCTCCACTCCCACAATGAGCATGTGCTCCGCCATCCAGCCTTCGTCACGCGCGATATTGGAGGCAATGCGCAGAGCGAAACATTTCTTGCCCAGCAACGCGTTCCCGCCGTATCCCGAACCGTATGACCAGATTTCGCGGGTCTCTGGGAAGTGAACGATGTACTTTTCCTTGTTGCAGGGCCAGGGGACATCCTTCTGGCCGGGCTCGAGCGGGGCGCCGACACTGTGAATGCAGGGCACCACGCGGTGGAAGTCTTTGTCGATGAGCTTGAAAATCTCGATTCCCATGCGGGTCATGATGCGCATGTTCACGACCACATATGGCGAATCGGTAAGCTGCACTCCGATCTGCGACATCGGCGACCCGACCGGACCCATGCTGAAAGGAAGCACGTACATGGTGCGGCCGCGCATGGCGCCGTTGAACTTGGCCTTCAGCGTGCGGCGCATGACGTAGGGATTTTCCCAGTTGTTGGTGGGACCGGCGTTGTCTTTCGATAAGGAACAGATAAAGGTACGGTCTTCCACGCGCGCCACGTCACCGGGGTCCGATCGCGCCAAGTAACATCCCGGCCACAAATCTTCATTCAGCTTGACGAAGGTGCCGCTGGCTACCATTTCGCGGCAGAGTTTGTTGTATTCCGCTTGCGAGCCATCCACCCAGTGAATGTCCTTCGGCTGGGTCAATTCGGCGGTCTTCTCGACCCAGCGGACCAGGTGGATGTTGTGCGTGAGCGGCCCAGCAGAACGTTTAGTTTTCATAACGGGTTCCGGAAACAGAAGTGTACCAGCCGCATGCGCGGCTACCGGGAGGCAAACCTCGACGCGGAAAATGCGTCTGCGAACTCGGCAGCGAAGCAGCTATCTATTGTGCCAGAGAAGCTTATGGCCCGTCCCTAGTGTGGAAATACTAATCTCGGCGCGGGCAGTCCGGAGTTCCCGAACGCCGGGGCTTACGCCTTTTTCAGCATTCGGACCACGGCCACAAGCACCACGGCGCCGAGGATCGCCACTAGGATAGTGGAAATCAACCTGCCACTCGTGTAGAAGCCCAGCAGCCGCATGATCCAGCCACCGACCATGGCGCCAGCGATGCCTAGCAAGATATCCACCAGGACACCGTAGCCGGAGCCCTTCATGATTTTGCCTGCTGCCCACCCTGCAATCAGTCCTACGACGATGATGTAGATCAAATGATCTCTCCCCCTGCTGTTTCTTAGTTCGCCCCGGCAAGGTTACCGCGGCGACGGGGAAGAGTATGTCTCGGGAACGCCGCTGTCAAGCAGGGGGATTTGGGTTGTGGGTCAGTTTGCAGACGGATGAACCCATTTAGCGGCAGTCTCAATTGGCGAAACATCGCCACTACACTCATTGACGGGATCGTGAGTGTAATCGCTTGATTGCATCAATTATCCAACTTTCGTCTCCGACCATGCGGCTTCTGAGACAAAGGGCCACTTGATCCAAATTGACCAGTTAACGTCCCAGATTTCTGACATCATAAGCGTATGGCCGAGAGAAGAACGCAAAAGAAGTCGGCCAAAGCGACACTCGCCGAACTGATCGAGGAAATGGCGAAGCCGAGTATCGCGATGTCTGCCCGAGGTGGCTTATGACGCTGACGGTCGTAGCGGTGATCTTCGGAGTTTTCGCAATTGGTCTGATCGTGCTCCTGATCTACAAGAGCACACTTACCATGCACAGGGATGACCAGTTGTTTCTGGACGACGCTAGTTCGCACATGCACGAAGAGCAGACGGAACTGTTGGCCAAGGTCAACCGGCTTATCATTCCGGTGCGCGTGTTTAGCACGGGATCTGGGGTATTTCTGCTGGTGCTTGTGTCGATGTTGCTCTACCAGAAGCTAAACGCACTGCAGTAGCGTCGGAAGCGGGGGACTTGCGTCATCCCGGCAACATCCTCGCGCGGTGCGAGGCTTGTGGAATATCGCCATTACATCTTCCGGCATGTTATTAGTGAGGCGTTGCCGCCTAACGCCCCGGCGGCGTCAACTGTCTTCCCGTCCGGCTCATGGTCGCGCAGTCAAACTCATACACCGCGCCGCAAAACAAACAAGTCTGATAGTCCTGCCCATAAGCTCCGGCGTGCGGCCAGGAAAATTTATGCGGGCAGCACCATTGCAGAAAGCGTTCGAACGCGTTGCTCTTAACCGTGGGTGTGGAGGCAGTAGTCACGTCTTCGCTTCTCATCATGAAAGGCGCATCGCTTGAGATGCGGCTTTAGCCTACCGCAAGTCGGCTCGATTCGTTGCGGGCACTGGTGCACAACGGTACAGGCGAATGGCCGGTCACGTTACCCCTCGCAAATTCTGCCAAATGCCTTGCCGGATGCGGCTTTTGGCACGCTCGTCCCCTGTCCATTCGCCCACTACAAGGCACACTCCTGGGTCAAGGAGAAATCGGCAACCGGGGTTACCCTATGGGTAGCACGTGGCCCGTTGCGGGCCAAGCACAGATTCCGCCCAAAGCGGGCAAGCGGCGCAGCCGCCGAGAGGCATACCGATGAACTCTTCGACCGTACCCGAGACGATGCGGCGCAGCTCGCGGGTGCCATTGTCCCTCCCCCTACACATCACCAGCCTGGAGCCGGGCGTCCCGTTCTCCGAGGACTGCGAGACCCTGGTCGTCAACGCTCACGGCTGCGCGGTGCGCACCTCCGCGAAGCTCGCGGTGGGAGTGCCGGTGCACTTTCTGAATCGCGAAGGCCGCCAGGCGACGGCCTACGTAGTCGATTGCCGGCCGCTCGGCATCGATCAGAAAAGTTGGCTCGTAGGCGCGCGCCTCGACGAGCCCAACAATTATTGGGGAGTGCAACCCTGCCCCAGTGACTGGACGCCGAAGCCCGCGCCCACCAACGGAGCGGCTCACAGCGCAGAGCTTCGCACTCGCAAGCCCCATGCCGATCCCGGCCTGCGCGTAGTCGCGCCCAAAGCGCCAGAGGCGCTGTCGGAAGAGCGCGTGCGCACCATGCTCGGAGAAATTCTTCAACCGCTGCACCAGGAAGTAATCGCGCTGCGGGAAAAAGTGTCGCAGGCCCCCGCCAAGCGCAGCAGCTTTGAAGTGTCGTTGACGCAGATTCCTCCCGAGCTGGAAGAGAAGCTATGGCTGCGGCTGCGCGAGGAGCTAGGCGAGCTGGTCGTAAATCAAGCCACCCAACAGACCGAGCGCGTGCTGGAAACTGCGAAAAGCACAATCGGCCAGAACATCTCGACTGCAAAGCACGAATTCCGCCAGCATCTCACCGAAGAGCTGCAACTGGTTCAAGTCCGCGCGCAGCGCCTTTCCGACGAGATTGACGACGGCGTGCGCCAGCAACTGGAAACCGGCCTGGCATCGTTTCGCCAGCAGGCCATCGAGGTGGGAACTCGCGTCGAGGAACGCGGCGACGAGTTCATCCGCTCCATGCAGCAGCGCCTAAGCGACGAGAACGACCGCCGCTTGCAGGAAGTACAGCAGGTGCGCGCGGCCATCGACGCGGAAGCGCAGCAGATGCAAACCCTGGTTTCCGAACTAGGCAATCGCATCGAGTCGCTGAACGAGTCCGCGCGCCACCTGGAGTCGGGCATGGACGAGCACCTGTCGCAGGTCGCGAGCGACATCATTTCCTCGGCGCGCAGCCAACTGGAGAGCCACGTCGACTCGATTCTCACCGACATGCAAACCCGCGCCGCCAAGGAACTCAGCAACCAGCTCGACGTAGCCTGCGGACGCCTGAAGCTGATTCAGAAAGGCATCGAGACCTCAGTCTCCGAGCTGCTCAACGCGCAAGCCTCCCGCACCATGCAGTCGTTCGAACACTCTCTCGACGAACAGGCCGGACAGACGGTAATCCGATGGCGCGCCTCCCTGGCCCGCGACCTAACCCGCGTAGCGAAAGTCCTGGGCAGCGATATGCAGTTGGAGGCGGAAGAAGAACACGACCGCTAAGCGAGTGCGATGGCGGTGCAGACCAGTGAAAGTGGAGTAACGAGTAGCCATCTTTCCCCCGATTTTTCTCTCCCCCTCCCCTAACGAAGGGTGCCCCATCTTTCGCGCGCTCTTTGCGCGAAAGGTGAGATTCCACCGCACTAAACGGAAACTTGAACGGCTCTTTCCCGGAGCTGTGCTTCGTGCGGAGATGTTTGACCGCGGGCCCAGTTCGAATCGAATCAGATATTCAGTCAGTTTCTCAGCGTCTTCCAGAGATGTATACCCAAAGCGCCCATTGAAGCTCCAATGATGAAAATCAAGGCTCCAACCCAACCCCCGGTAAAACTCTTCGAATACGATTGAGACAATAAAAGCGAAAATCATCAAGACGACTTTTAGAACGCGCTGTAAGAACTTCTCGGCCGGCTCCATTTCACAAGAGTATATGCGCGGGTGCCCCATCCCAGTCGCGCCCTTTGCGACTAGGGCGGGGTCTTTGACTCTCACAGTGAGCCTCGTCCCCGAAAAGCGGTCGGCACCGGCAACATCTGAAAGTTAGAAAGTGTAAGTCGTTACCGCCATAAAACCGGTGGCTTACAGTCATGAATGGAGAGTAGAAAAATCAGAAAGACCTGTCTGTGACAAGCGAACATTCGCAATGGCCCAGGCTAGCTTACGCCCTGCAAAGTGCCCCACTCAAACCAAAGGACGGCTTGATCGGGCCGCCCGCCCAATCCCTTAGTTGGCTTTGACTTCGACTACCTTGTTGTCCTCAAGCGTTATCGTGACATCTGCATACTTCAGAATTGTCTTGGTGCCAAAAACAATTGACTTCTGCGGATCACCTAATGCCTTGACCACAGCTTCCCTCGTCATACCGGCCTGAATCTCAATCTGCTTCGAATCCAGCGAACCAGACTTCTGCAAGATCGCAGAAAGGTCATCTTTTGAGGCGGCGAGCGGCGCAAGCGAAATTATTAGTCGAGTCGCCGTATCGGCATTACTGAGGTCACTACTTCGATAAAGTATGAAGCCGTCCTTCAACGTCTCATACCGCGGAGCCGTTCGACCATAGAGGAGGTATTCATACCTCCAGGTTTTCCCGGCGGCGTTCAGTTTGAACTCGGGTATCGCACCGGCACCGCTCTTCCTGATATCGGCCGAGTATGCCGATTCGAACCACTCCAGTTTCTGAACCTCAGCCGGCTTAATGCTGAACGACTCCTTCGACTGATACCCCGCCCATGAGAGGTGATCGGAGCTTATCGTTAGATGACCGATGCAGCCACCACCTCCACCATGATTGTGCCTAAGGTCAAAGCTCAACTCGCCGCCTTGAGCGAGAGCAAGTCTAAGTGACTGCTCGGCCTCGGTAAATTGCCCATTAGCCATCTGCGCCACACCGATGCGGCCGAGAATCGATGGGTCTGGTCTGGCCCCGTGGGCCTTTTGAAGTACGGCAATCTCCTCGACGACTCGACCTTCCGCAGCCAGACTCTCCGCCTGAGACAGCAGACTGTTATATTCTGCAGTTGAGACTTGGGAGTACACATCGGCTGCTAAAAGAAGAATAACCAGCAGCCAAAGCCAGACTTTCGAGATTTCCTGTTTTTTCACTTGGCCCCTTTTCGGCTGATAAGAATGCCGAGCCAACGCAAATTATCCCGGGGTCCCGTCAATTTTGGAGGTTTTTTACTCCCCAATAGGCGAAAAGTCAAGTCCCGCCCTTTCCGCAATTATCCTCAATCCTTTTGGGGCACCTGCGAAAGGGCAGGGACTCTCCAGCCGCCTCCACCCCGGCGGACCGTGCGCCCTAAACCTACACTGACAGTACTTCCGCCTTCAGGTCGTCGGTTAAGAATGGAGAGGAATTGACAGCAATATCAACTATAGCCAAGAGCATTTGCCCGAGTGCCGCTACGAGCATTCCTAGTGTGTAACAAACAACTCCAATTGTTATGGCTGTGATGGCCCCAAGGAAAAGGACGCCGAAAGCTGGGTCGCCCTTGGTTTGAGACATTAGAAGGAGCGCGGCGAGAACGACGACCCCGGCCAGAACGATGCCGATGACCTTGATTGCATCGCCGATTGACACGATAGCGTTCGCTTGCGTGTAGTAGTCACGGTACCTCTTGAGCATCTTTCGCTCTCGCTGGGGCCGTTGAATCTCTTGTGGCAGACCTCTAGTATCGCTGGTCGCAGTTAATGTCTCGCGGCGTTCGGCCAGCATTTTCTCGAATACTCCTTGATACTCCTCAGCGACCCGCTTCGGCTCTTTCGAGCAAAGTTCGTCACAATCACCGCACAGCGGTCTCAGCACAACACCTCCAATTCGTGATGAATAGCCGCCACGTTGTACCGCCTTGCCACATAAAATGCAGTTGTCCATAACGCCGCCTCTTTTCAGTCCAATTCCTACGTCTAACGGCAAGTAACGGGAGGGCCTAGGTCGGGGTCTACGGGATAAGTCCAACTGACGGGCGAATTGTGCTTCGGTTCTCGGGGAAAGTCAAGGCGGGTGGCCATTTCTGCGCGTGAAGTATAACTCTGGAAAAGATCACACAAGCTTCAATCTGGGGTGCCCCAGGTTTACCCGGTTTTGGACGCGACCGAAGGCATGGACCCCTCTTCCGATCATCGATTACCATGACGGAGCAAGAGACAATCTCTATATCGGGTGCCAGGAATCTCACCCTTGTCGCAAAAGGCGCGACAAGGATGGGGCCCCCCCAGCGGAAAATAGGGAAAGGAGCGCACACTCTCAATTTGGGGGTCCACCTTACCTTCTTAAGAGTGCGTCAAGCCGCGCGCAGGTAATTTGCTCCGCCTTTGCTTTCACGAACATCAGTCGACCGTCCACATGGCAGTCCATTTCTTGGATAGTTACCGGTCGCAGGCCTCTCTCGTCATGATTGAGGGTCCGGCATACTCTGGTTGCCACCACTTCAATGTCTGGGTCAACCACAATCAGCCGCGCTTCTCTGTTTCCTTTCCGGATGAGGTCGTTGAAATGCTCGTCCGCAACGTTGAAAGAGTAGCCGATGATGAAGATTATTTTGGCTTTCTTGATCGTTTGTCCACATTGATACCACCGATCTAAGTATTCTGAACAGATGATCGGCTTCATTGCGATGGGCGGAACAATAGCAGGCAGCGACACCTCAGGCGGGTCTTTCTTCCAGTCAACATGTAGGCCATCGATGAAAGCAGCCATCAGTGGGAGCGTGTTCGCATTCCTCGCTTGCACATTGTTGTTGACATACTCCCGCGTCCGAAAGCGAATGAAGGCTTTGCTGTCGCCATGAAAGTAGCCGTTCGTCGGGCGCGTTTTGTCGTCGAAGAAATCGGTATAGTTGAAAGTGATAATGTTAGTCCCGTTGACGCCACTATCCGATAAAGTCTTATAGAACGAAAGATGCCGATTGCTGCGAGCGGACTCTTCCTTATGTCGGATGTATGCCCAAAGAAGCCAAGCGAGGTAGAAATATTTCCTTTGATCGGGAATGTGATTTGTGAAATACCCGGTAAAAAGTTCTGCCAACAGTTCTTCGAAATTGGATAGCAGAGCAATCACGGCTGTGAATGCTTTCTTTTCTTCGGCAGTAAGATCTGGAATTTCATCCAATACTTGAGTGAATACTGCTTTGATTGCATCGCGGGCTTTGGGTCGGAAGGTGACGTGGTTCGGGTCTAGTAAGGTGTCGGTAACGCCCGAGTCGACGGCTCCCGCCAATTTCGAGAGCTCTGCCATCGTGGCCTCATTCAGCTCATTCTCATTGGCGATAGCATCGAGTTTATGCATTAACGTCTTTATCGCCTTAATTCTGGCGTTTGACGCGTCGCGATGCTTGTCTAAAGCCTTCAAAATCTGTGCGAGTAGCTGCGGGTCTGATCCAAGCAACTTCTGTCCCAAATTCTCCGCCTGATCTCCAGCATATGTTTGGAGATCAAGCGGTAGATGCTTGGCATGGTTACGAATCGCTTTGTTGATGGATGCGCCTGATCCACTAGCAAAATCACTCAAGTCACGAAATAGAGTGCTCACGAGTGGAAGCCCCAGCACTCTATCCACACCAGCACCAAGTACGAAAATTACATCCTCACTTGCTTTCGATACAGGGCGGCTAGATTCACGCATAGCAACGTCCACCTATTTAGTTCTTGCTTTGGGAAGTCGAACGGGGCCGGTTAGAGCAAACCGATTATGCGTCGGTCGTGTGAACTCTGCAAGGTGACGCTGGTTACTTTGTTGTTCGAGTCCCCTGGCGGGATTGACAAACCGAAGACAGGCGGGACTTTCCCTTAGCTACGGCGAGAGCAATAGAAATAGTCCGGTCCGTCCCGCATTTCCCCCGGCTCCATGCCTACTTTCGAGGGGTCTACTTTAGTGGTCTTGACCTGATTTCCGAATCACGCCATTCTGATCGTTTCCAGTAACCCAGCTCCTTGAAAATCGTAAGTGCCACGCGCTCAAGATTTTGCGTGCAACTGCCGCAAACTCAAAGATCTGCGGCGATTTTCGCGCTAAAGCTATGCAGCCACAAGATCGAGGGGGGAGGGGGGTACCTCCGCGAGATTTGGTTCGGGCCTACGAGGATCAAAGTCAAAGGCTGCCGACAGGAGTGTCCGCACTACATTTTTCAGCGATGGAGCCATAGCTTTGCTGCTAGTACTGCGGCGATTGCGATTGCGCCTAGCAGCGAATTGTATTCGCGGTGCTTGCGGTAGAGATTCCAGGAGAAAGGCCGTGGCTCTTGTCGAAGGGAGTCATTCTGGGGAGCAGGCTGGGGACGTGGCGGGCGTAGTCTTCGAACTCCGGAAAGCGCGCGCGCAGGAAGGCCTCTTCGGCGCGAATGACGGGCACGTAAATCACGACGAAGAATATGACGATGGCGATGCCGACCCACCAACTCCGCGCCGCCAGAGCAAATCCGGCGGCCAGAATCAGCGAGCCTAAGTAAAGAGGGTTGCGCGTGTGGGCATACGGCCCGGAGGTGGCAAGCTGCTCGTTTTTCTGCACATAGCCCGAAGCCAGCGCCCGCAGCAGCAAGCCGGGAACGGCGAGCGCGCCGCCGGCGAGCATTGACATCACGGTAGGCATGGCCAGCCATACATAGAGCACGGCAAAAGCGAAGCCCAGCGGAACCCGAGCCCGTCGCGCGATGCTGGACCAGCTAGCCACGAGGACTCCTCAACAGTTCGCGGGCAGCGGAGATTACCTGCTCCGGGCTGATTTCCAGCAGACCCTCGTCCGGCTGCGCGCGTCGGCGATGTGAGGTGGCGCTCGCCGGGCTGCGCAGCACTATGCTGCGAGTCCCATAAGGCCCGTTCCGCGCCGGATTTGTAGGACCGAAAATCGCAACCACCGGAACGCGCAACGCCGCTGCCAAATGCATCGGTCCGGTATCGCCGCCGATAAACAGGCGGGCGCGGCGGGTGAATGCGATCAGTTGCGAAAGTGAGGCAGAAATGATTTCAGCCGTACCTTCGCTGGCGGCTTTCGTGGCCTGTGCCAGATCGTTCTCCCCCGGACCGGAATTGATCAGAGTCCTAAGTCCATCGCGCCCCAGTTCTTTCGCCACTGAGCCGAAACGTTCCGCGGGCCATTGCTTCGCGCCCCAACCCGCGCCCGGATTCATGATCACGAAAGTGTCGATATTGTGATCGCGCAGCCAGCCGTCGCACGCTTCCTCGGCGGCTGGGTCATGAGGAAATTCCGCCGCCGGCAACTTCAGCGGCTGACCAGCAATCTCCTCGGCGAGAGAAAGAGTTTGCTCGACGACATGAGCCCCACGGGCAATCACCCGCCGGGTATAGAACATGCTGGCAACATTTTCGCGCGGCTGCGCTGCGCCGTATATTACCGGCGCTCCCGACCAGCGGGCGATCAAGGCCGAACGCGCCGCGCCCTGAAAGTCGGCTGCGATTTCGTATTTGGGGCCGCGCAGTTCGGAGATTGCAGTCGCCATCTCAATCCAGGTTTGTGGCGAGGACTTGGCGCGCCGCCATTTGCCGGTATCCACCGTGTGAATGCGGTCCACCAGCGGACGCTGCGGAGAACGCGGCCCGGAGCGCGGCGTGGGGAGCGTGCAGAGCAACTCTGCCCAACGTTCTTCGATCACCCAGCCGAACATGGTCTCGGGAAACGCGTCCCGCAGCGCGATGACGGCGGGCAAAGTGTGAATGATGTCGCCCATCGAGCCGAGGCGGACGATCAGAACGCGCTTGGGCTCGGCCCGCACCGCCGGATTTTTGGGAAGGTCTGTGTCTAACTCCTGCATGCTAGCCTGATTATTCACAGTGATTTCCGGATTCGTATCAGGGCACGCCCTTCAGAGGTTGCCGGAAAAACGGTGCCACGGATGAAACAGCGAACCGCAGCGGCTAAAGCCGACCTCGTTTTTGGCTTGCGGCACGGGTGGAACTCGTGCCCTTCCCATGTTGCTCGATGCGCGAGGCGATGATCTCACTCGCCGAATGATTCTTGGGATCGCCGACGATTTCCACGCGGCCTCCGCACTCCACCACCACATCCCGCTCGGGTACGCTGGCAGCAGTATAGTCGGTGCCTTTGGCTTGCACGTCGGGGCGAATTTCGCGAATCAATGCGCGCACGTCGGTCTCGGGAAAGATCACGACCGCGTCCACGTCAGCGAAGGCTGCGAGAATTTCGGCACGCTCCTCCGCCGGCATCAGCGGACGGCCCTCTCCCTTCAGCGCCTTGACCGAATCATCCGAATTGATGGCTACAATCAATCGCCCGCCGAGTTGCTTGGCCGCGTGCAGATAGCGCACGTGTCCGACGTGCAGCAGATCGAAGCAGCCGTTGGCCAGCGTAATGGACTCGCCTGCGCCGCGCCATTCTTGCACGCGCCGCCGCAGGGCCTGACGATCGAGAATCTTAGGCTCGTTGCTCAATGAGATCTTGTTGCCGGCGGAACTTGGTCGATCGCGTGCAGCAATTCTTGCTGAGACACAGTGGCCGTCCCGCGCTTCATCACCACGATGCCGCCGGCATAATTGGCCAGATGCGCCGCTTCTTCCGTGTCGGCCCCGGCTGCCAGAGCCGCGGTGAAAGTGGCAATCACCGTGTCGCCCGCGCCGGTCACGTCGGCGACCTGATCGGAGCCGAAAATCGGGATGTCGACTGGCTTATTGCGGCCGTTGAACGCGACCATGCCGTCGCGCCCGCGAGTGATCACCAGCGAACTCAGCTTCATCCGCGCCATCACCTGCTTGCCCGCGAGGCACACCCGCTGCCAGTCCTGCCCGATGCGCGTGCGTAGAGCCTCCTCCACTTCCGGTTCGTTGGGCGTGGCCGCGGTCACTCCGGAGTATTGCAGCATGCGGTAGCGCGAGTCGAGCACCACCGGCACGCCGCTGAAACCTCCCTTGGCGCGGATGGCATCGAGAATCTCGGGTGTCGCCGCACCGTAGCCGTAATCTGAAACTAGCAGTGCGTCCGAAGCGCGAGCATATTTCCGCGCAGCCAGAACCAGCTCGCGGCGCAGGTGCTGGTTCGGTTCAAGGTCAGGCTCGCGGTCCACGCGCACCACCTGTTGCCGCCAGGCATGCGTCATGCCCGCGAGAATTCGGGTCTTCGTCACCGTGGCGTAGCTCTTGTCTTTTAAGACTCCGCTGACGGGAATGCGCTTGTGGCGAAAGCCGCGCAGCAGCAGGCGGCCGAGTTCATCGTCGCCCACAATGCCGACCGGCAAAACATTTACCCCGAGGTCGGCAAGATTGTTTACCGCATTGGCCGCTCCACCGGGCGCAACTGTACGCTCGCGATGACGCAGAATCAGCACGGGCGCTTCGCGGGAGACGCGGGAAATCTCGCCAAAGATGAATTCGTCCGCCACCAGGTCGCCGGCCACGGTTACCGTGACGTTAGGGAAAGACTCGACGATCTTTCTGAGGCGGCCGCTCTCTTTCGGGTGCTTGCTCATTCGTCAGGGTTACGTTATCACGGGATGTGATCGCCTGGTACGCGAGCCAAGGGCTCAGCTACTCGTGCGCCGCCATTGAGCCAGGTTTGCGTTCTTCCAATACGCGGAGCAGAGTGGCGATGGCTGCCGCGGCATCCGTGAGCTTCATCTTCACCGGGACTACCGTCAAAGGCTGCAGTGCGGAAAGATGCCGGCCCAGGTTAATCGCATCTTTTTCCGTGGTGACAAAGCCTCCGCCCTCGCTTACGCGGCACAGCTCCAGCAGTTCGCGGATATCCTTATCTGTATAGGAGTGGTGATCGCGGTAGACGGCCTCGGCAGCCGGCTCGATGCCAGTCATTTTGAGCTGGCGGAAGAACTGTTGTGGCCGCGCGATGCCACAGAAAGCCACCGGCTGGGGCGGGATTCCTTCGGGCAAAATGCCGCGACGCGCATTCCAGACCAGCTTGCCCTCCACGGGAAACGACTCCGCGAGCGCGCCGCTGACCAGCACCACAGCGTCCGCGCGGCGCAATGAGTTCAACGGCTCGCGCAGGCGCCCGGCAGGTAGCAGCCGGTCGCGTGCATCCTCGGCGGTGACCAACACGATGTCGAAATCGCGGGCCAGAGCGCGATGCTGGAAACCGTCGTCGAGGAGATGCAGTTGAGGGCCGAAACTCTTCTCGGCAAAAAGGCCGGCGCTATAACGGTCCTCGCCCACCACGACCGGAACCTTGAGCCGCCGCGCCATTAGCAGAGGCTCATCGCCAAATTCCTGAGCGGAGCCGCCCGGATCGACCTGCCTCACTCCGCGCGTCTGCCGGCCATAGCCGCGGGAGAGGATGTCAAACTTCACTCCGCGAGACTGCAGCAACTCGCCCAGGAGCAGAACGAACGGGGTTTTGCCGGATCCGCCAACAGAAAGATTCCCCACACTGACGACCGGACCCTGCAAACGGCTCATTCGCAACACACGGCGGTCGTAGAGCGCATTGCGAGTGCGAACGCCAGCACCGAAAACGGAACCGAGGAAGCTGAAGCGAGCGGATTTCATCGCGGCGGCGTGACCCGGCCCCCTTCCTTCCCGGAGATCCCTGGAAGTTGCGCACCAACAGGTGATCGTTCCGAGGCGCGTCGCGCTAGTAGCGCTTCCAGGGCCTCCAGTGTTCTCTTGGTTGCGCCTAGCTGAGCACGAAGGGTTTCCGCAGCGCGGGTTCCCAGGGCCTGACGTTCCGCCTCGTTGGAAGCCAGCTCCATGAAAACCACGGGAAGTTCCGCTGGTCCGGCCACACGCAGGGCGCTGCGGCTTTGGAACAATCTTATAACATCGCGAAAATTCTCCGTGTGGTTGCCGACGACGATGGGCAAGCCATACTGCGCAGGCTCCAGGATGTTGTGGCCGCCGCGCGGCACCAGGCTTCCGCCCACGAACGCCACATCACCGAGAGCATAGAGCGAGGCCAGTTCGCCGATGCTATCGACCAGCAACACGCCGCCGGCAAGCGGTTCGCCGCTCCACCCCGACCGCCGGCAGAAGGGGATGACCAGTTTTTCGAGGAGCTCTGCCACTTCGCCAAATCGCTCAGGATGTCGCGGCGCCAAGATCATGACGGCGCGTGGATAGCTGGCAAGCACATGCTTGAACGCCCGCACCACCAATATTTCTTCGCCTTCCACCGTACTGCCGCACACAAACACTGGGCCGCCTCCTGACCGCTGCAATACTGCAGCCAGGCTGTCAACGAAGGCTGAAGGGCTGGGAGGAGAAACGTCGAATTTGAGATTGCCGGTTATCTGGATGCGGTCGAGCGGAGCGCCAATCTCGACTAATCGTCTTCCGTCTTCTTCAGTCTGCGCCAAAAAAAGATCGATGGGCCGCAAGACGCGGGCCAGGATGCCTCGCCAAAGGCGATATCCCGGGAACGAGCGATCCGAGATGCGCGCATTCACCACCGCAATGCGAGCCCCATGGTCGCGTGCAAGCCGGAGGAAGTTTGGCCAAAACTCAGTTTCAGCAATCACCACCAGCACCGGCCGCAGGTGTTGGAGATACGGACGAATGGCGAATTCAAAATCCAGCGGGAAATAAAAGACGTTGTTTCCGCCAAAACGCGTCCGGGCCAGCTTCTGGCCGGCATCGGTTGTGGTCGAAACCACCACCCGGTACTGCGGATAACGCCATCGCAAATCCGTCACCAGGCCGGCGACGGCGAGCACCTCTCCCACCGACACAGCATGCACCCAAATCGCGCGCCGCGAAGGCTCCTCGACCAGCCGCTCCGGCACTCGCCCCCAACGCTCCCGAATCCCAGCCCGGTACTTGCCGTGGCGCAGCCCCTGCACCAGCCAATAGGGCAGGCTGACCAGCAGAGCCAACGCCAGCAGCGAGCTGTAGATCCAGTACATGGGGAAGGGGACATTCTACCCGCACCGCCATCTTGGCCCACTATGAAGGCACCCCTGGGGAGCCGTTTGCATCCTATAATCGACAGTCATGTTGTCTTTACGTGTGAAGTGCGTATCTCAGCGAGGGCTGGCAATTCTTGCGGTTGCCCTGTTGTCCGTTTTCTGCCTGGCGTCGAAGCAATTTGTCATGCCGGCGGCGCAACCCGCCAAGACCTATCCCGCGCACGACGACCATTCCGATGAGAAGGTCACGGTCGCCCTCGACCCCTACGACCTCGCCGAAAAAACCATCATCTTTGCCGTGCATTACAACGAGATCCGCATGCTGCCCATTCTGTTGATTATCACCAACGACAGCGATCAGCCTATTTCGCTCACCGACATGAAGGCGCAGCTGGTAACCGTGAATCGCGCCAAGCTTTCCCCGGCCGTCGCGGATGACATCTATCGACGAATCTCTCATCCCACTACCAGAGGGACGTCTTACCCGCTGCCATTTCCAACCAAGAAGGCGAAAGGCGGCGTGAGCAAACAGAACCAGGATGAAATCGAAAACGCGCAATTCGGCGCCAAAGCGGTAGAGCCGCACACCACTCAGGCAGGATTCCTGTTTTTTGACGTGGAAGGAATATCCACACCGCTTCCCGGCGCACATTTCTATCTCACCGGCGTGCGCGATGCCAAGGGGAATGAGCTGATGTACTTTGAAGTGCCGCTGGAGAAGTACTTGAGCGCGCCGGCTAAGCCGTAGAACGGCGTACATTGCGGCAGCTCCCAACCGTTTGTAATGGAAGCGCCCGTCGCTCCACTGTATTTAGTCACAGCCTCTTCTAAGGATGACAAGGCTTTCAGACTTATCCCAAAAATGCACAGACAATCAGCCGCAAACAGAAAGCAGATTCCTCGCTTCGCTCGGAATGACAAAACGACTTGAAGAGTGTTGGGATAAGAACGCGATAGTACCTACAACTCCAGATGCACCCGGAATCCCGGAGCCAGCACCGGTCCGCGGTCGCGGTTGTAGCCAGGGTGGTTGATGTGCTGCACATCGAAGCCCGGCGGATTGCCGCTGGCTGGAGTTTCAGCAGACTGGCTGAATCCCCGCGGCGCCGCCACTGCAAGTGTCCATGCTAGGACGCCTGCCCAGCAAATCACGCTGGACTTCCGGATTGCTTCTCTCGTAGTCACCAGGTCGTGAAACAGAACGGCGCGGGCGCTCGCGTGCCAGCGAGTTCGCGTGAACGAATAGGAGACAGCCCAGGTCCAAAAAAGCAAGGACAGCCCGGAGCCCCCCGAGGCTGTCCCAAACCCTCCCGGTTAGAAGGGCGTGTAATGCACTGAGATTAGGCGGATGGTATTGCAGGATTGTTTCAAAATGATGAATTTCCAATGAATTCGTCCGAGATGAACTCCGGTCTACGTCTTGAGAACGTGTGACCAAGATGCGAGGGAGCGACGGGCGTCCGGCGCTCTACCTTCTCTTAAGGCTCTAATCTCGCGCTATTTAGCCGTCTTCCTTGCTACTATATTTGGCAGGCTTCATCCATCAGACATGGCCCGCAAGCTCGAGCAATCCCGCAAACTGCAGAAACGCGCCGAGCACATGATTCCCGGCGGCGTCAATTCGCCGGTGCGAGCATTTCGCGCCGTGGGCGGCGAGCCCCCGTTCATAGTGCGCGGCCAGGGTTCTCACCTTTGGGATGCCGACGGCAACGAGTACATCGACTACATCGGTTCCTGGGGACCGCTGATTCTCGGCCACGCCCCGCCCGCGGTGGTGGAGGCGGTGATCGCCGCCGCCCGCAATGGCACCAGCTTCGGGGCCTCCACGGCCGCGGAGGCCGACTTGGCGGAAATCGTCATTTCGGCCTTTCCCCACATGCAGAAAATTCGCTTTGTAAATTCGGGCACGGAAGCCACCATGTCGGCTATTCGCCTGGCCCGGGCTCACACCAAGCGCAAATATATTGTGAAGTTCGAGGGTTGCTATCACGGGCATGCGGATGCCTTGCTGGTGAAGGCGGGCTCCGGCGTGGCCACGCTGGGAATCCCAGGTTCAGCAGGCGTGCCCGAGGAGTTCACGCAATTTACCCTGGCGCTACCTTTTAATAGTACGGATGCGGTCGAACATGCTTTTACCAAGTTTCGCCATCAGATTGCCTGCGTCATCGTTGAGCCGGTCGTGGGCAATATGGGATGCGTTCCCGGCTCCGGCTCATACCTGGCGTCGTTGCGCCTGATTACCCAGCGCGAAAAGGCCGTGCTCATTTTCGACGAAGTGATGACTGGCTTCCGTTTGGCTTTTGGCGGCGCCCAGGAGCTTTACGGTATCCGCCCGGATTTGACCACCGTGGGCAAGATCGTTGGTGGGGGCTTGCCGGTCGGAGGATATGGCGGTGCGTCCGAGATCATGAACCGGGTAGCGCCGCTGGGCCCGGTCTACCAGGCCGGAACCCTCTCCGGAAACCCGCTGGCCATGGCCGCGGGCCTGGCCACCCTGCGACATCTGCAGGCCAACAAGCAGACCATTTATCCCCAACTGGAGAAACTGGCCGCCGATTTGACCAGTGGCCTGGCCGCCGCTGCCAAGGAGGCCAAAGTTCCCCTGTGCTGCAATCGCGTCGGCTCGATGTTTACCTGCTTCTTTACCCCCGGCCCGGTTACCGACTTCAAGTCCGCTTCCCAGTCGGATACGGATGCTTTTGGCCGATTCTTCCGAGCGATGCTGGATGCCGGCATTCTCCTTCCGCCCTCGCAGTTCGAGGCGGCGTTCCTCAGTACGGCGCATACCGAGGAAGACGTTCAACGCACTATTGCCGCGGCCAAGCAAGCTTTCAAAGCGGCAAAGAGCGGCGCCCCAAAGAGCAAGACCCACGCCCACCGCTGACAAATGGGCAGTGCAGGACCGAGATTGTGTAGGACCGGGTCTTCGACCCGTCAGGTGCGAAGCACCGTTAAAATCGCCGAGGAACTCTGTCAGCACTCGACTTCGGCTTCTCGCCGGTTGGCCGGGTCCCTTCGACTCCGCTCAGGGCAGGCTCCGACCCGGCCCCACACGCATCATTTCTGGAATCGTCACGAACTCATAGCCCTCGCCCTGATAGCGCGGGATCAACCGCTCCGTCGCCGTCACTGTTCGCGAGCGATCCGCTCCCATCTGCACATGCCCACCATCATGCAGCAAGAATGATATTGCCGCCGCGCACCTTAGCTGTCACTTTGCGTTCGATGTACTCAGCCGTTGGGGCATTCCAGTCGTAGCCCGTAACATTCCACATGACCGGCTCCAGTCCAAGCTTGCGCACTGTACGCAGCACCGCCGGCCGCCTTCCGCCGAAAGGAGGACGAAAAAGATTGGAGTGTTCGCCAACAGCGTCGGTCAAAGCTTTTCGGCAATTCTCAATCTCAGTTCGCACCTTACCCGCACTTTTGAGAGCCAGCAGCGGATGGGTGAACGTATGGTTGGCGACGACGTGCCCCGCGCTCATCAGTTCGCGAACTATATCGGGCCGCTGCTGCACGTAGCGCCCGATAAGAAAAAACGTGGCCCGGATGTCATGCTTGGCCAAAATCTCCAGCAGGCGCAGCGTATAAGGATCGTTCGGGCCATCATCGTAGGTCAGCGCGAGCCGCTTTGATCCCGCCTCGAGCCCGGTGAACGTGCGCCCATACCACTGCCCAGTCGGCGACATCGATTGATAACCCGCAACCGAAGCGGCAGCAACGCCCGCAGCAGTAAGAGCAACGCCAAGCATGGATGAATTGTAGTGGATTGCGAATTCGCAGTTGCCGAATGCCGTGCGCGTGTGCGAATGGCAATTGTCAATCGAAAATCCTCGTTCCCCTGTTAACTCATTCCGCAATTGCACGCCGCCTGCTCACAAGATATCCTGCCAATCTAGTTTCGTTTTCTCTTCATCCCATGGCCAATCTTTTCGAGTTGCCCCGCTACATTGCAGTGGAAGGCCCGATCCGGGTCGGCAAGAGCACACTGGCGCGGGTTCTGGCGGAGCGCCTCAACGCCCAGCGCTTGATGGAAGCGGAGGACAACCCTTTTCTGGCCCCGTTTTACCGCGGCGAGCGCGGCGCCGCCTTCCAGGCGCAGTTTGCCTTTCTGATCCGGCGCTTCGAACAGCTTCGCACTCTGGACCTGGGCGCGCGCTCGCAGAAAACGGTAGTCTCCGATTTTATTTTCGAGAAAGATAAGCTCTTCGCCTGCCTGAACTTGGCCGACCAGGAGCTGGACACCTACAACCGCTACTACAATTACTTCCGCGAGCAGTTGCCTACACCCGACCTGGTGATCTACCTGCAAGCCACGCCCGAAGTGCTGAAGAAACGTCTAAAGAAAAAGAACGCGCCCGGAGAGAAGGCGATCAACGAAGATTATCTGGAGGAAGTGATCAAGGCCTACGAACACTTTTTCTTCCACTACACGTCCTCGGACCTTCTGATCGTCAATACCTCGGAAATCGACTTCGTGGAGCGCAACGAAGATTTGCAGGAGCTGCTGCGGAAGGTGTCCGCGCCGATCAAGGGCACGCAGTATTTTCTGCCGCTGGGAAGCCAGGAAGCGGCCAGCGCGTAGCAGGTGGCGACGGCCGCCCACCGCTCTGCGGGCGATCCTTCCGAGGCCAGGTTCCCGTGCTCCTCTGTGCTTCCCTGTGTTCTCTGCAGTTCGCGGTCTGAGCCGCTAGTTCCAATTCCCCTTGCACGAATTCCGCAATGTTATTACAATCGTAATAACCTAAGAGGCTAAGGTATGGTCGAACTCAAAATCCGTAAGTTCGGCAACTCGCTCGGAGTGGTTCTGCCGAAAGAGGTCATCAACCGCCTGCAAACGGGCGACGGCGAACGGGTCTTTCTGATCGAAGGCGAGGATGGAGATTACCGGCTCACGCCCTACGATCCCGCCTTCGAGAAGAAGATGGCCAAAGCCGAGGAAATCATGGCCCGCTATCGCAACACGCTCCACACCTTGGCAAAGTGACAACGAAAATCCCGCTATGGATAGAGGTGCGCGATGTCCTCGCCATCCACGGCCGGCTTCTGGCTCTACACGGCGGCGCCAGAGGTTTGCGTGACCAGGCGCTTCTGGAGTCCGCTCTGGCCCGCCCGCGCCAGCACCATGCTTATGCTTCGGTCGGACGCCGTCGATCTGGCTGCAATTTACTGCGCCGGCATTGTCCGCAATCATCCCTTTGTCGACGGCAACAAACGCACCGGCTTTGTGGTGGGCGTGCTTTTTCTGGAACTGAACGGGTTCAGGTTCACCGCCAGCGAGGAAGATGCTGCTCAGACCGTGCTCGCCCTAGCGGCAGGTACACTCGACGAAGCTTCTTATGGAGCTTGGCTGCGGACCAACGTCAAGCGAAAGCGGGCACGGTGATTTCGGAGCGGCGGTTGTGACATGAAGAATAAACTGAGGCATATCTTCTTGATCGGCGCGGTGGTGGGAGTTTTACTCAGTGTGGCGTTCCTCGTATACGCTTCCAGACGACACGAGGTAGTCCTTTTTTATTACGGGGCCGCCGCAGAGGTCCCTGGCGGAACAGCTTTTGCCGTCATGAATCCATTTCGCGACCAAACATCGGAGCATACTGCTAGACGACTAATCGCTGACTTGAGAACGAGCAACTGTCAAACGATCCTCAAGCAGTTCGGCAGACAGACTGATATTTGCACTGTCTTGCAGTCCGGCCGTCGCGCAACCCTGGTATGGCGGCGGGATGACGAGAGTCGACGGATGCTTGTCTATGACATACCAGAAAAACAGGCGAGGCTCTCGATTTCATTTTCTCGTGAAGAGGCCGGCTTCGTCATAAGTTCCGTCTCGATGGTTCGTTGACGACGATCAGTGTCTTGCTCGACGCGCACCACGCCGGAACATCCGCGGGTCGTATTGCAGCGGTTCCGCCGGATTCACCCTGATCTGCCCAAATTCCGGATGCTGAGGATTGATTAGCCAGTTATTCTCCATTACCGCCAAGGCTGACGGCACCACTAGTACGCAATTCTCCGCTTTCCTCGCGAACTCATCGCCAATTTGCGCGAGGGCGGGCGGTGCGGGGCTTTCTCGCCACCTGGCCGGCAAGTCAGTGGATTGAATTCGCTCGCGGGGAACGCTTTCAGGAATATCCGCGGTCGCTAAGACCAGATCGTCGGGAGAGTCCTCGGGATCGAGGTGAACAAAATACTCCAGCATTGCAAGAGACTGGTGTTCGGAGGCATACGCGAGGCGCGTGCCCGGGCTCGACCAGCGCCCGCCGTAGCGGTACGCGCCTTCTCCGTCGAAGGGTGTGCGCGCATAGGCGGCGCGCAGCACCCGAAACACCCTCATCAACTAATGCCGCCGTAAGCGATGCGGCCGAGAAGGCTTTCCACCTGGCGCGCCCCGAGTTCGGTGTCGATCGCCGCAAGGGGCGCAAGACCTCCCAAGGCGCGATTGGTGCGCTTGAGCCATCGAGTGGCGCGGTCCGGGTCCCCCAGACTCTGGCGCGCCAGTGCCAGCAGCCGCGCCAGCCGATACAGGCGGTCCGATTCGAAGCGGGCCAAGCGGCCTCGCCGCCGCCGCTGTAGGCTGCGAGCGGAAAGATCGAGTGCGTCAGCCAGCTCTTTCAGAGTCAGCCCAGAGGACCGCATCAATTCTTCCAGCACGGCGTGCGGAAACCCTTCGCGAATCGCTTCCCGCAGGTCTACGTCCGTAGCCAGTGCGCGGCCCAAGGCGCGTTGTCCGCCCAATTCGCGCAACACAGCTCGGAGTTCGTGTGCCATTTGTCGTCTAGTATAGCGACAAATGGACCAGAAGGATAGGAGCTTATTTTCCTGCCTTACCGTTCATATCTGGGCAGCGAATACACCGACAGCCCCTTCCCTACCTTCGCAAACTCCGGATCGGCGGTCACCAGCCATGCCCCGTGCTCGATCGCCAACTCCGCGGCGAATGCATCGGCATAGCCCAGACTGTGTTTTTGTTTTAGTGCGCCTGCTCGGGAGGCTCGTTCCCGGTCTACCGAGATCACTGCGATTGGCAACTCTTGCAATCTCGATTCCAGTTCGAGAGCCACTGTCTCACCGTGGCGTCTGACGGCGATATAAAAAACCTCACCCCAGTTCACGGCCGACATCAGCAGTGGGATGTCTTCACGCGCTGCGTCACTCAGCAGGCTACGCACTCTCGCTGCCGCACCATGGCGCGCTTCAAAGAAGCCTGTCAAAGCGTTGGCATCGAGCACGTAGCGCCGCGGCACATGACCATGGAGCCGTCCCCTCATCGCTCTTGTTCACCTTTGCGTTCGCGTTCCCGCTCGGCGAACAATTCCTCGAACATTGACGGTTCCCCGGGTAACGGCTTGAGACATCCCATGATTTCATTGATCCGCTGCTCGGTGATCGGGGTGAGGACCAGCCTGCCTTTCTCTTCCCTCCAGGTTGCTGGAGTGCCTTTCCGCAGCCCCAGCTGCTTCCGTAGCTCGACTGGAATTACGACCTGCCCCTTGGAACTGACCTTGGTGCGATAAGATGACATACTCTATCTTACCATATAGTAAGACATAGCGAACTGTGCTTACATCCGTCCTAACTGGACTTGGCGACACCGAATGTGGCCTGACAATTCTCGTTCCACTACTGGCAATACGTAGCTGAGCTACATCGCTACGGTACTTTTCGACGCTCGCGGCGCGACGCTTCCGGGGAACCCACCGCCATAAAAACACTGGCCAGGTCTCGATTCCTGCGACTAAAATAGTCGCAGCATCATCCTTAGTTGTGAAGGACCAGATGCGTACAGGCTCTATCCGCCAAGCTGCGGAGGGGCACTGGAGGACATTGTGAGTCTCACCCCAATTGGCGAACCTCGCCAAAAGATTACCGTTGCGTCTCTGCGGGAAAAAAAGCTTCGCCACGAACCCATTACTTGCCTGACTGCTTACGACTACGCCAGCGCGCGCCTGGTAGACGAAGCCGCCATTGATGTCATTCTGGTCGGCGACTCGCTCGCTCAGGCCATGCTTGGCTATGACAACACCCTCTCAGTGTCGATTGAAGAGATGCTTCACCACACCCGCGCTGCCCGGCGAGGAGTGAAGCAGGCTCTGCTGGTGGCGGACATGCCCTTCGGCTCTTATCAGGTCGACGCCAACGATGCAGTTCGCAACGCCGCGCGTTTCGTCAAGGAAGCTGGCGCCGAGGTGGTGAAGATCGAGGGCGGCGAGAAGCGTGTCGACCTGATCCATCGCATCCTCGACGCCGAGATTCCCGTAGCCGGCCACATCGGCCTCACTCCTCAGTCGGTGAACGTGATGGGCGGCTACAAGGTGCAGGGCAGGAACTTGACCGAGATCGAGCAACTCATGCGCGATGCGGTGGCGCTGGATCGTGCCGGTGTGGCCTGCATATATCTGGAAGGCATCCCGCGCGAAGTGGCGGCCATGATCACGGCGGAGGTCGCGACCCCGACCATCGGCATTGGCGCCGGCCCCGACTGCGATGGGCAGGTACTGGTATTCCACGACATCCTGAATCTAACCTTTGGCCCCCCCGCCAAATTTGTGCGGCGTTATGGCGATGCCGCAGCACTCATCACCGGCGCCGTTCAGGCCTTCCGCGGCGATGTGCGCTCTCGGCAGTATCCAGCGGATGAGGAGTCTTATCATCTGCCCAAGGAAACGCGGGCTTCACTGGAAACAGTGCTGGAGCGCAAGCGCACCATGCGGCGCTAGAGTGAGGTCGGAGTTGTCAGTTCGGGTTTTCTTTGCGACCTTTGCGGTTGGAGTCTTTGAGCGGGGGCGAGAGCGAGAAGCCTTCAACCGCAAAGAACGCAAAGAAAAGCCGCAAAGGAGCACGATCAGCAAGATTCCCTGTGCTCCCCCGTGGTTATCTTGCCGCTGACCAGGGAAAGGCGAAAGAGTTGAAGGCGAAGATTCAAAAGCTGCATCCGACCGTCGTAGTCATTCTTCTTGCGGCGCTGGCGGCCTGCTCTTCCTCCGCGAAAGCGCCCGACAAAGCGGCGTTGGAGACCGAGGCCTCCGCCCGCCTCCAAGCCATCCCTCCCGCCGACGCAAGTAAGTATCGCAACATGACCGACACGAAAAACTGGCGGAATCCCTATCTCATCGTTCTGCCCGAGGGCGTAGGACTGCTAGACCCGGCGAACAACGAGCAGCGCCTGTTGAAAACGGACGAGCTACTCTCCACCCTCGCTGCCTTGCCACCTTCCGCCTGGCCTTACGGCCGGGTCGTCGTGGTCGCCGATAATTCGACTACCAACACTGAGGAGCAAAGAGTCGCCATCCGCCGCAACAAAGGCATCGTCGCCGGCACGCTGGACGGGGCGCATGTAACCATCCACTCGGTGCCCTCGCCCTGAGGCAGTGGCGAGACACAGCAGTCAATCCCAAATGAAGATCTGCACCACAATCGGCGAAATGCGTTCCGCTTGCCGCGCGGAGAAATCCGGCCGCCGGCGGCTCGGCCTGGTGCCCACCATGGGAGCGCTGCATGAGGGCCACCTGTCGCTGGTGCGGGCGGCGCGGGCGCAAGCGGATGTGGTCGCGGCCTCCATCTTCGTGAACCCCACTCAGTTCGGACCGAACGAGGACTTCAGCAAATATCCGCGAACCTTCGAACGCGACCAGGAATTGCTCGATAAGGAAGGCGTGCGGTGGCTCTTTGCCCCTGCGGTGGAAGAAATGTATCCGCCCGGGGCGGTCACTTATGTCACGGTCGAAGGTATGAGCGAGAAACTTTGCGGCAAGTCGCGGCCCGGGCATTTCCGCGGCGTAACCACGGTAGTGGCGAAGCTCTTCCAAATCATCGAACCAGAGGTGGCCTTCTTTGGCCAGAAAGATGCGGCGCAGGTCGCCATTATCCGCCGTATGGTGCGCGATTTAGATTTCCCCGTCGAGATCGTCGCCTGCCCCATCGTGCGCGAGCCGGACGGCTTGGCCATGAGTTCGCGCAACGCTTATCTTGATCGCCGGCAGCGAACGTCAGCACTGGCGCTTTATCATTCTCTCCTACGCGCGCAGAGTGACTTCACAAAGGGCGAGCGGAGTGCTACCCGGTTGATCGCAGCCGGACGAGAAGTTTTCTCCGCAGAGCCCTCGGTGCGCCTCGACTACTTTGAAATCGTGGACCCCGAGACACTCGATCCCATCGCCGAGATCAGAGAACCGGCTCTGATTGCCACGGCTGCATTCTCGGGGACGACGAGACTAATCGACAATCTAGTACTCCGCCCGTAAGCGAGAGTATTTCGCTAAACCTTGGCAAAGCCGATTCATGTTTGTTTTCCCATGAGTAAGTCATAGAATGTCTGCCCATGAATGCGGCTGTTGTGAACGCGGCCATCGTCAATTCGCCCATCGTGAACTCGGCGCCGGACCCGATCATGGCGCGTCTCGAGGATCAAATTGCCTGGTACGACCGGAAAAGCCGCTCTAACATGCAGTGGTTTAAGCGGGTCAAGATGACGGAGATCGTCTCCGCCGCGATCATCCCGTTGCTGGCAGCATCCCACCTTCCCTATGCTGCAGTCGCGACCGGCGTTCTTGGCGTGCTCATCACTGTGTTCGAAGGGATGCTGCAACTAAATCAGTATCATGAGAACTGGATCAGGTACCGGTCGACTTGTGAGTCCCTGAAACACGAGAAATACGTTTACCTGGCGAGTGGGGGGGCATACGCGAACGTGGAAAAACCTCGCGCTCTTCTAGCCGAGCGCATCGAGTCCCTAGTCTCACAGGAGCATGCGAAGTGGGAGTCGGTCCAAGAAGAAGATCAAAAGAGCAAGTCAGCCTAATCCAACGATCGGTCACAAACGCCGCCTGGATTCGACAAACTAAACTCGTCAAAGCCAACTCGGCGACGCAGGCAGCACCTCGTGCCCTCTCAGGAATTTCATCTTAATGAAACGCAAGTTGGGCGGTATTTTTGTCAGCTATCGGCGGAATGACTCGCAGGGAGAGGCTGGCCGCCTGTTCGACGACCTGGTGCCGGTCTTCGGCGAACAAAAGGTATTCATGGACGTGTCCGCCATCGAAGCGGGGCGCGACTTCCGCAAGGCCATCGAAGAAGGCGTCACCAAGTGTGGCGTGCTGCTGGCCGTGATGGGCCCGGAGTGGCTCAACGCCAAAGACGAAGCCGGGAAACGCCGCCTCGACGATCCCGGAGATTTCGTTCGCATCGAAACCGCCGCTGCCTTGAAGCGGGATATTCCGCTCATCCCGGTTCTGGTGCGCGGCGCTAAGATGCCCTCCGCCGAGCAATTGCCCGACGATCTGAAGGATCTGGCTTATCGCAACGCTATTGAGTTAACCCACGCGCGATGGAAATCGGATATTCAGCTTTTGGTTGAGGCCTTGCACCGCCTATTGGGAGATACGACTCAAGCAGGGGCCACGCCGAGTGCAACCGCGGCCCCGGTTCAGCCCGCCAGTTCACGCCCGGAAGCGACCGAGTCCACGAAGCCGGAGGAGAGAAGTTTCACACCAATCGATCCGGCGTTCTTGCAGCGGGTGAGCCGCGAACTTGCGCTCCGCATTGGGCCGTTTGCTGACATAGCGGTGAGGCGCGCAGCGCCGCAGTGTGGCTCGGTCGAAGATTTGTACCTCAGGGTTGCGGAAGAGATCGACTCGCCGGAAGAGCGCGAAAAATTTCTTCAGGACCGCGTGCCTGGGGCTTCCGTCCCGGATACAGCAAAGGTCCAGCCCCCGAAAAAAGATGCGCCAGAACTTATAGCTCCGAGGCGTCCCGAAAAAGAAGAAGTAGCGCCGAAGCCTGCGCCGCCTGAGTCGAAGATACGATCGTCAAGTCGATCGAAATATCTGCTTGTCGCAGGCGTGACGGGCGCCATCCTGATTTTGGCGCTGGTTTTAGCCACGCATTTCGCGTCATCGAAGGAAGCGACCTCATCTCAACCGGCGCAGACTGCGTCTCAGGAAGCGCATCCGGCGGAACCCGCTCCGCTCAAGACCAGGGCAGCGCCTCCGCCGGAACCGGCGGCCAACACTTCCGAGCCTGCTCCATCGGCAGCGCAATCGGCGGCAGCGGAACCGGCGCCAGCGCAACCAGCGTCTCCTGAACCATCTTCTGTGGAACCAGCGACCGCCAGGAGCGAGCCCAAACTTCCGCAAAGAGTTCGGGTTCCGTGGGACCAGTCGATCAAGTTGATAAAAACGGAGGTTCCACCCGTCTATCCAACGCTGGCTCGGGAAGCACGCATTCAGGGCACGGTAGTTCTCGACGCCGATATCTCTCGAGACGGAGCGGTTGAGAGTCTAAAGGCGATCAGTGGGCATCCGATGCTGATCCCGGCGGCAGTCGAAGCCGTCAAACAGTGGCGATTCAAACCCTATTTGCGCAAGGGCGAGCCCGTGGCGATCAGCACTCAGGTTGTCGTCAAGTTCACTCTTACTGGCGTTCCAAAAACATAAGCTCAGCCGAGCATCTTGAACGCTTTCGCCAGGCTCACCTGCATGCGATTGAACGAGGCGGTCACGGTAGCGATCTCATCGCTTCCCTTCACCGGCAAAGGTGCCGGACTCATCTCTCCTTTGCTGACGCGGTCCGCAGTGTCTGACACCAGCTTCAATGGCCGAATCACGATGTAGTAAACCCCGGCATCCAGAACAATCATAGTCACGACCAGGGTAGTAACCAGGTAAGCCAGCAGAATGTGAAACGCCTCTTTGGCCTTTTGCAACGGCACTGACGACGGGACCGACACGATCTGTGCCGCAACGATCGACCCGGGCACCCACCCAAACCCGTTATTGGACCCGTAGGTGGCGATCATCGCGGGCGGAGCCGCTGCTGGACGGCTATGACACTCCATGCACGGCGGATTTGCCGTGATCGGCATAGCCAGGTACATCGACGGCCCCATCGCCGTCTCCCGCTCTCCATGCACTTGCTTCTGACCGGGGTGGTCACGCAGATATGCAATGACGTCGGCTTCCCAATCGGTGGCACGGTGCTCCGGGTTGGTTGGGTTCAAAGTCGCTTCCCGGTAGGTGTAGTCGGGGTAATTCTCCCTCAGCCGCTTGAAAGTACTAAGCGCTCCGACTGCCGGCACCGTCTCCGGCAGGAACCTCTTCTTGTGTTCCGGATTCTGCTCGAGCAGGGGCGCCAGATCGGAAGACGTATAATCCCGCACCGACCTGGCACTCGCCATCATCAAGTTTGCTTCCTGAAGAACTTCCCTCCGTGCGTTGTCGATAAGAAAGCTATAGATGGCCAGCGAAATAATCAGCCCGCCGGTTCCGAAAACCACCAGCAAGATGAGATTGAACTTGGTTAGCAGTTTCATGGAGGCTCCTTCGAGGGCTAACCGGATCCGATCGGCAACGTCGGTCTGACATTAAGTCGATCTGATATTAAGTAGTACCAGAAGAAGCGGTGGCGTACGGTCGATTTGTATGCTCGTCCAGCCTGTAAGACCGTGGTCTCGTGTAGGACCGGGTCTTCGACCCGGTCAGGCCCGCAGGGCCGTAGTCAAACGGCCTGTAACCTGGCCCACCCAAACCTATTTGTATCCTCGAGCAGAGCCAACCAACATCCGCTCGAATCCAACGCCGACGGTTCTAGTCTTGATGATGACCCTTCACAAGCCCGCCGCGATTCTTCTCCCCGAAACGAACTGGTTCCCCGCGATGAGATACCGCAAAGGCCGCTCAGCAGCTTTAGTGATCCCAATGCGCGCCGTGATCAGAATTCGCCGCGGACGAAATCCCTCGTCCGCAATCCAAAGATCAGAGTCTGGACTGGTAAGGTCCTTCCCGTTGTCCCGCTGGATGGTAATACCGAAAGCTTCGGCCATGCGGCCCGGCCCGCTGGTCAGCAAACGCAAATTGCGCGCCGACCTGAGCGAAATCCCGCGAGCGCGAGCCATCTCTTCGACGCCTTCGATCGGCTCGAGCGCGCGAAACAAGACTCCGCCCGCCACGCCATCTTTCAGGCAGGAAACGTTGAAGAGGTAGTGATTCCCGTAAATGAAGTAGACGTACGAGTAACCCGGCGGGCCGAACAACACCGCATTCCGTGCGGTGCGCCCGCCAAAAGAGTGCGATGCCGGATCGCCCAGGCCGAGGTAAGCTTCGACTTCCACGATCCGTGCCGCCAGCCGCTTCTTGCCCAGCCGCCGCACCAGCACCTTACCCAGCAGATCACGGCTCACCCGCCGGGGATCGCGATCGAAGAACTCCCGCGTCAGCCGGCCGCGAAATTCCGAGGTCTTTGTCATCATGATCAGAGGCATACTCTTCTGTTCGAAGTCTGCTATTGTGAGGCAAGAAGCACGGGGCTCAAAACTCTTTCAACCGAAATTTACGAAGCAAGGAGGATTTATGCTCGGGAAATCGCTCAAGCTCGCCAGCTTGCTCCTGTTCTTGGCCGTCGCCGCAACGGCGCGGACCATTCCGTCCGGAACCAGCATCACGGTAAGGGTCGGATCAGAGATTACTTCCGCGACTGCCCAAGCCGGGCAGACGTTTCGTGGCACGTTAGCCGAGAACCTGGTGGTCAAAGGAAATACCATCGCCAAATCCGGTGCGGCGGTGAGAGGCAGAGTGACGGTCGCCAAGTCCAGTGGAAGGCTGCACGCTCCTGGCGAGCTTTCACTGCGGCTCACCTCGGTGAGTGTCAACGGCAAGTTCGTACCGATTTCGACCGAGGCGCTTGAGTTCAAGGGCAAGAGCCACACCAAAGGAAACGCCACCAAGATCGGCGGGGGCGCGGCGGCCGGCGCGTTGATCGGGGCGCTCGCAGGAGGCGGCAAGGGTGCCGCAATCGGATCGGTGGTTGGAGCGGGCGCTGGAACCGGAGTAGCCGCGGCGACCGGCAAAGAAGAGGCCGTGGTTCCCGCCGAAAGCGCGCTAACCTTTACTACCACGGCGGCGGCAACCGTTAAGTAAGGCCGCGGCCGGTGGATTCTTGAACCATGTGGAGCCGGGTCTTTGACCCGGCGAATCCCATTCGGGCTGCCGATCCCTAATGACAAGCTGTGACAGCCACGATTGCAGAGTCATGAGACCCTGGTCGCATCTGTGGGCAGGAGCACTTTGACCATCCTCAGCTCCGCATAGTGCCGACAGGGCCGAGGAGCGGCAATTGTTTGCTGGGCTCGACTGCGGCCCTTCGGGCCTGACCGGGTCCCTTCGACTCCGCTCAGGGCAAGCTCCGACCCGGTCCTACACACTATGCTGCGCCCTTGGCGTCTTTAATTGCGCCCTTCAAATACTCCAGCACTTCCGCCGCGTGCCCCTGCGCTTTCACTTTAGGGAAGATGTGCTTGACCTTTCCGTCCGGTCCGATAATGAACGTGGTCCGCACTACGCCCATCACTTTCTTGCCGTACATGTTCTTTTCCTGGATCACGCCGAAAGCGTTGCCCACTTTCTTTTCCGCGTCGCCGAGAAGCGTGAATGGCAGATCGTATTTCTCCTCAAATTTCTTCTGAGCCTTGGGCTGGTCGGGCGAAATGCCCAGAATCACGCCGCCGGTCTTTTCGATCTTCTTATAGGCATCGCGGAATTCGCACGCCTCGATCGTGCATCCGGGAGTATCGGCCCGGGGATAGAAATACAGGACCACGTATTGTCCGCGAAACTGCTTCAAAGACACTTCTTTACCATTCTGATCGGGCAAAGTGAAGTCCGGGGCTTTATCATTGATATGGATGTCCATGGCAAGGTCTCCTTTGGCTGTTGCAAGCTTATATCGTAACCTGTGGCGGGCCGTCATCATGGCGGGACTGGCATTGACCCTTGCGCAATCCGCGCCGGCTCAGTTTGCCAAGCGCACGCCAGTGAGCAAAGGGCCGCGCGCACTGGGGTTGGTGGAACTGGCGCCCAATGGCAAAGCGCACTTGGTGCCCGTCGCTATTATGGTCGACGGCGAGTTCTATGATGCCAGCGCCTACAAGGCCTCGCCGGTGCCCATGGCGCTCGAGTCCCACACCGTTTACGAGGCTTTCCGCGCTGGAGTCTCCCAAGGGCTATTTACTGTAACCGGAGCTCTGCAAAAGCCCGGCAGTTGGATCGGAGAAGGAACCTGGCTCGCCGCGGGCCGGATAGCTGCTTCTAAGGGACGCCTAGCCGAGACTAAGCCTCGCGATGCTGACGAGCCCAAGCCACCGGTTCTGCGGCATGCAGATTCTGAACCGTCAAAGGGCGGAGCGTCCAGCGGTTCTCCGGCGACGCCTGCGTCCACTGCGTCGGCGCCCTCTCCGGCGCCCGCGCCGACCACGAACGAGGACCCGGACCGCCCTGTTCTGCATCGACCGCAGCCCGAGCCCGAAGCCCAAACGGCGCCAGCGCCAACCGCTGAGGACGACCCAGACCGTCCGGTTTTACACAAGGCCCAGGCCGCGCCCGAAGCCCAAACGCCGCCTTCCTCTGCCGTTCCACCTGCGTCTGCATCCGCTCCCGCACCGGCTCCTGAGGAGGATCCCGACCAGCCCACGCTGCGCCGTGGCAAACCGGCTGCCAAGCCGGCAGAAAAACCGGCATCGCAGACTGCGGCCGTATCCAAAGCTCCCGCCGCAGCGTCTCCCGCTCCGGCGGGTGGCAAGGCCGCATCAGCCACAGTCATCCAGACTATTGCTGCAATTTCCGATGCTGGCGGTCCTGAGGCACATCCCTACAACTACGCGCTGAAGCCTGGCGAAGAAGATGAGTTTCGCAAGAAGATGCTGGTTCTGGCAGCCGAAGAGATACGGGCCCGCTCCGAGCAGTTGGCGTCGGAAATGGTGGGAGCGGCTCCCGCCCACGCCGCCGCGCGTAGCCGCAAGACTGGCCGGCCAACCCCGCCGCCGCAGCCTGATTTCGAGGACGTGAAGCTGCAGATCTTCGATCTCTCTAACAGCAACGAGCCGGTGCTGGTGCTTACGGCCAAAGCTCACTTGCCGCATCGGAGGAACGACACTACGCCGGACCTGCAGTACGTGGTGGCGCTGGTGGCCCGCCAGGATATTTACGGCGACCTGCACAAGGCGTTCTCCAACGTAACCGATACGCAGCATCTGGACGTTCTGCCGGTTATGGAATTCATCGATGCCGTAGACGCCGACGGTGACGGCCGTGGTGAGTTACTCTTTCGGGAAACTTCCGACGCAGGCAGCGCCTTCGTGATTTATCGTGTAATCGGAAATCAGCTGTGGGCTCTGTTTCAAGGCACGCCGCAGTGACGTGGTTGAACCACAGGGGACGCTGGGAAGCACAGGAAAGTCTCTGGTTTTCCTGTGCTCCCCTGTGACCCCTGTGGTCAACCAGGAGCAGCTTATCTCGCGCTACACAAGACGTGAACTCCTGAACTCGCTCCTAGGCGCAACGCTGATTTCGCGACTGGGAACGTTTCCTCCAATGAATACGCTGGTCAGCGACAAAACTCCTATTGCTCCACTAGCCTTCCCGAAAGGCTTCTGGTGGGGCACGGCTACAGCCTCCTACCAGATCGAGGGCGCCTGGAATGAAGATGGCAAGGGCGAATCCATATGGGACCGTTTCGTCCACACTCCGGGCAAGATCAAGAACGGCGACACCGGCGACGTAGCCTGCGATCACTATCACCGCTGGCGCGAAGACGTCGCTCTCATGCGAACGCTGAACCTCAACAGCTATCGCTTCTCTATCGCCTGGCCGCGCATTCAGCCGGCTGGCTCGGGCCAAACCAATCCCAAGGGAATCGATTTTTATAGCCGCCTGATTGACGCATTGCTCGAGGCCCAAATCCGCCCTTTTGTGACGCTCTTTCATTGGGATCTGCCGCAGCCGCTGCAAGATAGTGGCGGCTGGACCAATCGCGACACTGCTGCCCGCTTCGCCGACTATGCCGGCATCGTTGCGCGAGCTTTGGGGGATCGCGTCTCCGATTGGATTCTGCTCAACGAAGCGGTGGTCTTCACCACCGACGGCTATCTTTCCGGCATCAAGGCCCCGGGCGAGAAAAGTCTGCACTCCGCTTTGCGGGCCACGCACACCGCGAATCTGGCGCAGGGCGCGGGATTCCGCGCGCTCAAGGCGGCCTGTCCGAAAGCTCGGGTGGGCTCGGCCTTCAACATGTCGGCTTGCGAGCCGGCGAGCAGTTCCGACGACGACAAGCTTGCAACCGAACGCGCCCACCGTTTCCGCAACCTGTGGTTTCTGGAGACCGCGCTCAAAGGCCGCTATCCCGATGCATTTCCCATTTTCCCCAGCTACTTAATGGGAATTAAATCGGGCGACATGGAGCTGATCCGTGCGCCGCTGGATTTTATCGGCATCAATCTATACGACCGAACCATCGTCACGTCGCCAAGCCTGAGCGAGCGCCTCTTCAACACTCAATACTGGCTCTTGCCCGCCAAGCTCGAGCGCGGCAAGCAAGGCCCCAGAACCGATTTCGACTGGGAAGTCTGGCCGAAGGCGCTATACGACATGGTCATGCGCATCACGCATGATTACAACCGCCCGGTGATCGAGATCACCGAAAACGGCTGCTCCTACAACGACGCTCCAGACGCCCAGGGCGAGGTGCACGATGCCCGGCGAATCGCATACCTGGAAGGAAATCTCAGCGAGCTGGCGTGCGCCATGAAAGACGGCGCCGACGTGCGCGGCTATCACTGCTGGAGTTTGCTGGATAACTTCGAGTGGGAAGAAGGCTACCGCCAGCGCTTCGGCCTGGTGTACGTGGATTTCAAGACGCAAAAGCGGACCATCAAAGATTCCGGCAAATGGTATGCGAAGCTGGCAGCAGGTGTAGGACCGGGGGATGTGTAGGACTAGGTCGGAGCGCAGCAGGCGTTACTTCTGCGTCAGCACCAGCTGCCCATTTTCAACTTTCATCCCGCCCACAGTATCCGGAAGCTTCAACCTGTCGTGTTGTTCAGCCAGCCGCTTCTGGAGGGCATCATTCACCAGCGATACCGGAACATTCAGGTCTCCAACCTTGAACTCGGTGGGATCAAACGTCGCGTAGCCATCTTTCGATCCCAAATGCCCCGCCACGGTTACCCAAACATTCTTTCCCGCAACGGTGGTCAGGAACTGTCCGTGCACCTGGTCGCCGTCGAAGCTGACTTGCTGGTCCAGAATATTGGGCATCGATCCAAGATCGCTGCCGGAAAGCTGTCCAGCCGCAGCGGGAATCCCGCCCGCCGCCTGCGCCAGGGCCGCGCTGACCTCGTCCGATGTAATGTGGACTTGAGCTGCCGAAGCCGCATTCTGAGAACTGGGAACCGATAGCTGAGACTCTGGGTTTGAATCCCCTGTAGATGATGCAGAGTCCTGAGACGAGGCCGCCTCAGCCTGAGTCGTTCGATCCAATTGCGAAAGCTTCTCCTGGAAAGACTGCGCATTGGCAGCCGCTTGCGCCGGAGTCTGAGGCGCAGCCACCGGAGCAGGACGCTTCAGCACCAGCACCAACGCCAGCACCGATGTGAGCAGCGTAGCAACGCTGATGACGCGGTCCAGCTTCCACTTCTTCACGGCGTCCAGCGCCGCTCGCACCGTCTCCATGCATATATCGTACTCGGCAAGACCAGCCAATATGAGGTGACGGAAGTCACCACCGGGGGGTTACCTAAACTGTATGGAACATTTGTCATGCTGAACGGAATGGGAACTTCGCGTTAGCGAAGTTCCCATGGAGTCGAAGCATCCCTATTACCACGAAGCTGCTGCGGGATTGGGTATCCCTTGCTCCGCTCGAAACGACAGGGTCGGAAATCCCCGACTTCAGCCATCCAGCTTCTTCGCCAACAACTCATTCACCAACTGCGGATTCGCTTGGCCCTTGGAAGCCTTCATTACCTGGCCGACAAAAAATCCCGCCACGGTCTTCTTCCCCGCGCGGTACTGCTCCACCTGCTTGGGATTGGCCGCAATCATTTCATCAATAATCTTCTCCAAAGCCGAAGTATCCCGCGACTGCTCGGGACGGCCTTCCTCCTCATACACCGCCGGAAAATCCTTGCCGCGCTCAAAGCAAAGATCGTAGAGGTCCTTGAGCATCTTGCCGGAGATCGCGCCCGATTCCACCAGATCCGCCGACGCTGCCACGCCTTTCATCGACACCGGCGACTGCTCAATCTCCAGGCCTTTCGCTTTCAGCCGTCCCATCAATTCGCTCTGCACCAGGTTGGCCACGCGCTTGGGATTCTTCGCCGCCTTGGCCGCCGCTTCAAACTGATCGGCCAGCGACTTGCGTCAGCGTGAGTACGTGCGCATCCTGCGCGGTAATGCCGTAGTCGGCCACCAACCGCTTGCGGCGAGCTTCGGGCAACTCCGGCAAGGTGCTGCGAATCGCCGCCTGCCATTTTTCGTCCACCACTAAGGGCAACAAGTCAGGCTCCGGAAAATAGCGGTAATCGTGCGCCTGCTCTTTCGAGCGCATGCTGTAAGTCTTGCCCTCGTTCGCGTTGTAGAGCCGCGTCTCCTGCGTGATCCTGCCGCCCGACTCCACCACCTCAACCTGCCGCTCGATCTCGTACACCAGCGCCTCGCGGATAAAGCGGAACGAGTTGACGTTCTTGACTTCCGTCTTGGTGCCGAATTCCTTCTGCCCGCGCGGCTTCACGCTGACGTTGGCATCGCAGCGCAGCGAGCCTTCCTCCATGTTGCAGTCGCTCACCCCGGTGTACAGGATGATTTCCTTCAGCCGCGTGAGGTATTCGTAAGCCTCGTCCGGCGAGGCGATATCCGGCTCGCTGACGATCTCGATCAGCGGCACGCCGCTGCGGTTGAGATCGATGGCCGTCTTCTCGGCCGCGTCCGGAAAGCCCTCGTGCAGGCTCTTCCCCGCGTCTTCTTCGAGATGCAGCCGGGTGATGCCGATTTTCTTCGTTCCGCCGCGGCACCGCAATTTCGATCTAGCCAAACTCCGCCAACGGCTTGTCGTACTGCGAAATCTGGTAGCCCTTGGGCAAATCGGGATAGAAATAATTCTTGCGCGCAAAAATCGAAGTCTCATTGATGCGGCAGTTCAGCGCCATGGCCGCGAGCGTAGCGAACTCGACCGCCTTTCTTGTTCAGCACCGGCAGCGCGCCCGGCAGGCCCAGGCAAACCGGGCAAACATTCGTATTCGGCGGATCGCCGAAGCGCGTCGAGCACGAGCAGAAAATCTTGGTCGCCGTCAGCAGCTGGACGTGCACTTCCAGGCCGATGACCGGCTCGTACTTGGCGCGGGCGGCGACGGAGGTGTCTGGCGTGGTGGCCATATCCAGTGATTATAAATGCGCTGGCACTGACCGTGTGAGCCTCTAACCCGCCCTGGACCACTTCCTTAGGAACCCCGCTCCTCTATCGCGGTACGTGACCAAGCGGGATCGCCGGCCCAGCCCATGTGCTATAGAGCCCCTATAACCTCATTGATCTGGCCGAAGCAGGAATACGAGCCGTCAAATCCATTGACGAATATGCTCTTCATGCGGTCTCGGAATTCTTGATATTTGTTTTGGGGATTTACTACCCACACCTTGACATCTTTCTTGTACCTTAACGCATAGCGGAACAACCATGCCGCATAAAAATCGGAGGGTTGGAAAGAGAATCCTATGACGACAATCTTGGACGCGTTCGCAATTAGCGCGAAGGCATTGCCCCAGATGTTCCGGAGTTGGGGATTGTCCATTACGGGTTTTTGGACCAGCGGAGGGACCAAGAAAGGAATCAGCTCGCTGGAGCAATAGTTGCATTGGAAGTCAATGCCTAACGCAGAAGTACCGAGGCATTGTGGCACTGACGGCACAACCGCGAAGGTCTTTGATCGAGGGCAAGCGCTGTTCGGACATACAAACCAATTGAGAGATCCGTGTAGTTTCAGGTAAAGGCCATGTGAAGAGTCGAAGGGCCCGTTATTTGTAGCCGGCAATATTGGGTCCGTAAGCGTTTTACGTATCTCTCGATAGCTGTCTCCGACATCGAGAACATCCTTGCCCAACAGCTTGACGCAAAAGTTTTGGTACTGCAATGGGCCGTTTCCATCGTTCAGCAACTCCTGATCCACAAGAAGATCGTAGTTGAAACTGATAACTGAGTCTTCGGGCTTGAGGTGTTGCGCGAGGGATCGCGTGTGGGCGCCGAACCGAAAAAGAGTGCTGTACGCGATGCTTCGGCGAATATATCGGGTAAGATCGTTCAAGAGAAGGCGAGAAATAGCCTTCTTATTCGTACCTGCAGGTGAGAAGTCGTTCATCAGGGAGAGGGAGGTAAAGACTTCTTCGATGCTCAGTGACGTCCATGGAGGATCGCCAAACGGTCCTTCGATACCCCAGTGGTTCCTTATGTGTCGCACCAGAACGGCATACTCTTTTTCCACTTCCTCCGGCTTGCCATACAGATATTTAGCGTTGAAAAATTGATTCGTAAGGGGAGGATTAGGTTGATCCGCAGCGGCTCCGTCGGAATGCCCAGGATGGAATTGCAGCGTATCGCCGTGAGAAGATCCTGCTCCAAGCACGAAAATTGTCCCACCCATTAGACCCCCCGTTTGTGAATCCGACAATCCTCCTCGACCACGCGCCAGAAGAAACCAGAGTCATTGCTCACCACGGAGGAGGCCTTCCTGAGAAAGCTGGATATTCTCGTTACACTAGCACAATGAAGTTGTAACGTCGCTAAGCTCTCGCGCGCTATGACGTGCTCACACAACCCCCTGCGGATGCCGGCCTTCGCCTGCCACCGCGCAACTCCATCCCTGCTAAAATGTAAAAGCAATGGTCCTTCCCTTCGTCCGCGATCTGTTCGCGGACGCGGAAAAGCTTCCCGCCTTTCCACGCGTGGCCTCCCATCTCAAAGAGGGCACGGGGCGGATTGGTGTGTCCGGACTCACCCCTACCGCCAAGGCTCTCCTGCTGGTTCTGCTGCAGAAAGCCACCGGCCGGCCCCTTATTGTCGTGGTCGCCGACAATCCCGCAACCGAAGAACTCGTTCCCCGTGCTGCAAGCCTTCTGCGAAATGACCGGCGGGCGCCGATCCCGAGTCGATCGTCGCCCTCCCTGTCCGCGATGTGCTGCCCTTTCAGAATCTCTCGCCACACCCCGAAATTCAGGAAGAGCGCGCGGCCACGCTCTGGAAGATTGCCACCGGCGCGGCATCCATCGTGGTGTCGCCGGTTGCCGCGACCGCCCTGCGCCTGCGTTCCGCCGAGTACTACGCCGACCTGGCGCGCACCGTGCGCCGCGGCGAGACGCTTCGACATGGACGCTCTGATCGCCCACCTCAACACCGTCGGCTACATGCTCGGTGGATGTGGTCGAAATGCCCGGCGAGTACGCGCTCCGCGGCGGCATTCTCGATGTCTACTCTCCCGAAGCCGATCGCCCCGTGCGCATCGAATTCTTCGGCGACGAAGTCGAGTCGATCCGCAAATTCGATCCCGGCACCCAGCGCTCTTCGAACCCGGTGGACGAAGCGCTACTACTTCCGCTGACCGAAACCCCGGTCAACGAAGAGGTGCTGGGCGCGATTCACGCCCGCCTTTCCGGAAAGCGCATCACCGGAGCCGAAGAGGTCATCGAACAAGCGGTTCGCTCCGGCGGCGTGACGGTATTTCCCGGCTGGGAGTTTTACGCGCCGGTTGCCGGCGCGGATCGCACCATCTTCGACCTGCTCGCCCAACGCCGCAGTCATGGTCGACGAGCCCGACAGCGTCCGCCAGGAATTCGATCACGTCTGGTCGCGCATCGACGAAGCCCACGAACGCAGTGGCGTCGGCAACCTGGTGCGGCCGACGGATCTTTATCTTCCGCCCGACGAGTGGTGGCAAAAGCTCGCCGCCTTCCCCGGCGCCGACCTCGAGCATCTGGACATCGAGCGCCCCGAACGCGCCGCTTCGATTGCCTTCCAGTCGCAACCTGCTCCCCGCTTCCACGGCGCAGTTCCAGCCATGTTGGAAGAAGTGAAAAAGCAGATTTCCGAAGGCCGCAGCGTGCTGATCGCCGTGCCCAACACCGGAGAAGTCGAGCGCCTGGCCGACGTCTTCACCGAATACGGCGTTTCCTTCCGCCTGGGAAGCCGCACCCGCGGCGGCGAAAGCTACGCCGACGAGACCTCCTACTTCACCGGCGAAGTGCTGACCACCACGCTGGTCAAGGCCTACGTTCCCGGATGGCGTCGTGCTTCCCGATGCCCATCTCGCCATCCTCGGCGCGCGCGATCTGTTCGACGAATCCGAGTCGGTGGTCTCCCGTCCGCAGCGCCAGAAGTCGAAGACCTCCGCGTTCCTCTCCGACTTCCGCGACCTGCAAGTCGGCGACTACGTGGTTCACGTCGAGCACGGCATCGGCCAGTATCACGGCCTGAAAGAAATCAACCAGGGCGACGGCAACGCCGAGTTCATGCTGCTCGAATACGCCGAGGGCGCGCGCCTCTACGTGCCCGCTCACGCGCCTCGACCTGGTGCAGAAATACCGCTCGTCAGAAGGGGCCAAGCCCGCGCTCAGTCACCTGGGCACGCAGTCCTGGGCCAAGACCAAAGCCCGCGTCCGCAAGGCCATGAAGGACATGGCCGACGAACTGCTCAAGCTCTACGCCGAGCGCAAGACCGCCAAGGGCTACGCCTTTTCCGCCAGCAACGAATGGATGCGCGAATTCGAAGACGCCTTCGAGTACAACGAAACCGAAGATCAGGAACTGGCCATCGCCGACGTCAAGCACGACATGGAGTCGACCCAGCCCATGGACCGCCTGCTCTGCGGCGACGTGGGCTACGGCAAAACCGAAATCGCGATGCGCGCCGCCTTCAAAGCGGTCAGCGACAACAAGCAGGTCGCGGTGCTTGCGCCCACCACCGTTCTGGCCTTCCAGCACTTCGAAACTTTCAAGCAGCGCTTCGCCGCGTTTCCGGTCACCATCGAGATGATCAGCCGCTTCCGCTCGGCGAAGCAGCAAAAAGAAATTCTGCAGAAAACCGAAGCCGGCAAAGTCGACATCCTCATCGGCACGCACCGCATTTTGTCCAAAGACATAAAGTTCGCCGATCTCGGTCTGCTGGTCGTCGACGAAGAACAGCGCTTCGGTGTGCGCCACAAAGAACGCATCAAGCAGATGCGCAAGCAGGTGGACGTGCTAACCATGTCGGCCACGCCCATTCCTCGCACGCTGCACATGTCGCTGGTGGGCCTGCGCGACATGAGCGTGATCGAGACTCCTCCCAAAGACCGCATGGCAATTCAAACTGTGGTCGCCAGTTGGGACGAAAAGCTGATCCAGATCCGCCATCGAGCAGGAACTCGACCGCGGCGGCCAAGTTTACTTCGTGCACAACCGCGTGGAGAGCATCTGGGAAATCGCCGCCAAGCTGCAGGCGCTGGTGCCGCGCGCCCGCGTCATCGTGGGCCACGGGCAAATGTCGGAGGGCGAACTCGAAAAAGTGATGCTGAAATTCATGCATCACGAAGCCGACATTCTGGTGGCGACGACGATCATCGAAAACGGCCTCGATATTCCGCTCTGCAACACGATCCTGATTAACCGCGCCGACCGCCTGGGCTCTCCGAGCTTTATCAGCTTCGCGGCCGCGTAGGCCGTTCCAACCGCCGCGCCTACGCCTACTTGCTCCTCCCTGCGGACATCGAGTTGACGCCCATCGCGCGCCGCCGCCTGGCTGCTTTAAAAGAATTCTCCGACCTGGGCGCCGGCTTCAAAATCGCCGCCCTCGATCTCGAACTGCGGGGCGCCGGCAACCTCCTCGGCGGAGAACAGAGCGGCCACATCGAGGCCATTGGCTTCGAGCTTTACACCCAGATGCTCGACCGCGCCGTGCGCGAGATGAAAGGCGAGGCCGCGCCCGACGAAGCGACGACCCAACTCAATCTTGGCCTCAATATCCGCATCCCAGTGGAGTACATTCCCGAGGAGAATCAGCGCCTGCGAATGTACAAGAGGGTGGCGGGGGTGGAAACCGAATCGCAGCTACGCGACGTGCGTGCCGAGCTGAAAGATCGTTACGGCGAAACGCCCGGCCGCCGTGCGCAACCTGCTGGAGTACGCCTCGCTCAAGCTAATGTGCATGCACGTAGGCGTGACCGCGATCGAACGTAAGCGTGACTTGGTGAGCATTAAGTTCCGCGAGAACGCCATTGTCGACGCCGAGAAGCTGGCCCGCTTCGTCGCTGCCCAGCGCGGCAGCCAGTTCACTCCCGACGGGATGCTGAAGTTCTCTCTCCCCGGCAACGACGCCGGTGCTCTGCTAGGCCGCCTGCGCGAACTGCTGGAAGACCTGGCCGGCCTGGGCATAGCCAAAGGCCCCGAAGCCGAAGCGGTTTAACTGTGCTCCTCTGTGCCCTCTGTGGTGAGTCAGAAATGTTGCCAGTTACTAGAGTTACCGCTTGCCGCATGCTCACAGCGATACAATCAATCGTCATCCCTGAAACCGGCAACTAAGAGAGATGCCAATGAAAGTCCGCAAAGCCGTATTTCCCGCCGCTGGATTGGGCACGCGTTTTCTCCCCGCCACCAAGGCCCAACCCAAAGAGATGCTGCCGCTGGTCGACAAGCCCATCATTCAGTACGGCGTAGAAGAGGCGCTGGCTGCGGGATGCGACCAGATCATCATCGTCACCGGCCGCGGCAAGCAGGCCATCGAAGACCACTTCGACGTCAGCTACGAGCTGGAGACCATGCTGGAATCGCGCGGCAAGAAAGACCTGCTGGAGATCGTCCGCCACATCTCCGACATGATCCACGTAGCCTACGTGCGCCAGAAAGAAGCCCTGGGCCTGGGCCACGCCGTGCTGACCGCGCGCGAACTCGTGGGCAACGAGCCCTTCGCCGTGCTGCTGGCCGACGACGTAATCGACGCCGAAGTTCCCTGCCTCAAGCAGATGATTCAGGTCTTCGAATACACCAAGTGTTCGGTGCTGGCCACGCAAATCATCGAAGGCGAGGCGATCTCCTCCTATGGCGTGCTCAAAACCAAAGCCGCCGACGGCCGCTTCGATGGACGCCTGTTCGAGATCACCGACATGGTGGAGAAACCCAAGCTGAAGAACGCGCCCTCGAACCTAGCAGTGATCGGCCGTTACGTCCTGACTCCCACGATCTTCGAAACGCTATCCGCGATCGAACCCGGCGCCGGAGGAGAGCTGCAACTCACCGACGGCCTGAAGATGCTGCTGCAGAAAGAAAAAATGTACGGCTACGTGTTCGAAGGCAAGCGCCACGACACCGGCGACAAGCTAGGCTTCCTGAAAGCCACCGTAGAATTTGCGCTGAAGCGCCCAGACTTAGGCGGGCCGCTGCGGGAACATCTTAAAGGTCTGAGTCTCTGTATGCCGCCGTAGAGATGTAGCTCCGCTATGTCCTACCAGCCTAACAATTTGTCAGTCTGAGGAGCGGAGCGACGAGGAATCTGCTGTTTGCTGGCGCCAAGAGAAAGCAGATTTCTCGCGACGCTCGAAATGACAAATCTGAATTATTTGTCAGCACATTGTTTGTCAGCACTATGAGACGCAGCGAAGCCACGTCTCTACGGCGGTTCAATCTCCCACGGTCGTCTTCAGCTTCTTCGACTTCTCCTCCACGCCCTTCGCCAGCTTCTCTTTGTGCGCCGCTATCTTCTTCGTCAACTCCGCGTTGGATCCCGCTAAAATCTGCGCCGCCAAAATCCCCGCATTAGTCGCGCCCGGCTTCCCAATCGCCACGGTCGCGACCGGAATTCCCGCCGGCATCTGCACTGTAGCCAGCAAAGAATCCATTCCATTCAGCGAAGTCGAAGGAATCGGCACCCCAATCACTGGCAGCGTCGTATGCGCCGCAATCACGCCCGCCAGATGCGCCGCTCCGCCCGCTCCCGCGATGATCACCCGAACTCCCGCGCCCAGCCGCCGCGCGCGCATACTCCGCCGTGCGATCCGGCGAGCGGTGCGCCGAAGTCACATCGATCTCATAGGCGATGCCAAACTCCTCCAGACGCCTTTCGCCGCCTCGCGCATAATGTCGAGATCGGAATCACTGCCCATCACAATCGAAACCAATAGCTCGGTCATTCATCTATTCTCCTAGTTCATGTGGGGACAGCCGCCCTCGGCTGTCCGGCCGGTTAGCCCGGCATCTCAGTCATGCACGATCAGCAAGCCAACACTTGCGATTCCAGCAAACTCTGCGCGAAGAATCTGCGTAGTCGCGCTGCAAGAAACTACAGATTCCTCGCTCCGCTCGGAATGACAGAAATTGCTAGGAACGACAAAATCATTTCTTCCCCAGCGCCCGCGACGCAATATCCTTGCGATAGTGCGCATTCTCGAACCCAATTTTGGCCGCGGCCTCGTAAGCCCGCTCCACCGCTGACTCCAGATCCGCGCCTCGCGCCGTCACTCCCAGCACCCGCCCGCCTGCCGTGTAGTATCCGCCATCGCGCTTCGTAGTTCCCGCGTGGAAGACCTTCACACCTTCCACCTTGGCGGCATCTTCCAATCCCATAATCTTCTTTCCCGACCTCAAACGTGCCGGGATAACCTCCCGAAGCCATCACCACGCACACCGCCGCGTCGCGCGACCACTTGAAGTCGCCCTCGCTGATCCGCCCGTCCACCGACGCCTCCAGAGCCTCCACCAGATCGCTCTCCAGCCGCATCAGAATCGGCTGCGTCTCCGGATCGCCGAAGCGGCAGTTGAACTCCAGCACCATCGGCCCGCGCGCCGTCATCATCAGGCCGCAGTACAGCACGCCCTTAAACTCCGCGCCCTCTGCTTTCATCCCCGCCACCACCGGACGCGCCACGTGGCTCAGCAGCCAGTCGCGCATCTTGTCATCGATGATCGTCTGCGTCGAGTAGGCTCCCATGCCTCCGGTATTGGGGCCGGAATCCCCGTCGCCGACGCGCTTATGATCCTGCGCCGCCACCAGCGGCGCCACGCGCTCGCCGTCGCTGAACACCAGAAAAGAAAGCTCGTCGCCCTCCAGGCACTCTTCGAGCACGACGCGCGAGCCGGCTTCGCCCAGCATTTTGCCGCTCAGCATCTCCTTGGCCGTCGCGGCCGCCGTCTTCCTTGTTCTTGCAGATCACCACGCCCTTGCCCGCAGCCAGTCCGTCGGCCTTCACCACCAGCGGGGCATGGAAATGCGGGAGAGCTTCGTGGACATCATCGAGCGAATTGCAGATCGCAAAATGCGCCGTGGGAATGTGATGGCGCTGCATGAACTCCTTGGCGAAGCTCTTGCTCGACTCCAGTTGGGCCGCGGCCTTGGTGGGACCGAAAATGCGCAGGCCTCGCCGCGTGAACTCATCCACCACTCCCAGTTGCAGCGGCAGTTCCGGGCCGACCACCGTGAGGTCAGGCTGAACCTGGTGCGCCAGCGCCACCAGCGAGTCAACGATTCTTTAAATCCGCCGCCAGGCACTCCGCTTCACCCGCAATGCCGCCATTTCCCGGCGCGCAATAGACTTTCTCCACCCGCGGCGACTGCTGCAGCTTCCACACCAGCGCGTGCTCGCGTCCGCCACTGCCGATCACCAGAACTTTCATAGGTAAGAAACATTAGGTTAGGGGCGCAGAGGAAGCCATGTCAAACCCCCTGATACGCTCCAAGACAAAGAACGTGAGTGCCTCAGCTTCCGCGCGTCCCTTGCGGCGCTTCTTTGCGCCGTGCGGTTTACGACGCGTTCCCCGGCGGATCCCTCGTTCATTGGGTGTTCGATCACAGACTGTTCAATTAACCATGCTTAACTCCGGCGCTATAATCAATGCCGATGATCACCGTTTCCAAGGAAGACTACCTCAAAGCCATCCTCCAGGCTGAAAGCGAAGGCGAAGCCGTGATCTCCGCTACCCTGGCCCACTGGCTTTCGGTTTCACCGCCCGCCGTCACCATGGCGCTGCGCCGCCTGAAGAAAGACGGCCTGGTGCGGGTACGCACCGACGGCCACGTGGGCCTTACCGCCGCCGGACGCAAGATCGCCCGCAAGCTCAGCCTGCGCCACCATCTGATCGAGCGCATGCTCAGCGAGATGTTCGGCATGGAATGGTACAAGGTACACGACGAAGCCGAGCGCCTGGAGCATGCCGTCTCGCCAGACTTCGAAGCCAAACTCCTGGAGCGGCTGGGGCGCGGCGGCGCTTGCCCGCACGGCAACCTGAGCGAATTGGAGAGTCCCGCCAGCCGCCGACGCCGGGGCCTGCTGCTGCTCTCCGAGACGGAGGCCGGCGCACGTTATCGCGTAAGCGGCATCTATGAGCGCGACCGCCGCCTGCTCGAGTTTCTGGAAGCGCGCGGCATCCGCCCCGGGGCGGACCTCAAGCTGGCCGAGCGCAACTACGACAACACGCTATCCATCCGGACCGCCGCCGGGCAGATGGTGTTGGGCCGCTCGGCCGCGGAAAAAATTTGGGTTTCCCACCTTCCATCCGATCTGGTATAGTTAACCACAGTTAACTCCACTGCATGTATCGCGGTTATCTCAGGATGCTACAGGCCGCGCGGCGAAAGACCAGTTTTCACGCACACAGAACAGACGGATGAACACGCCAGACGGGCAAATCGACCTCAACGGGCAAATCGTTCCTGCCGCCTCCGGCGATCTCATCTCAGGCGCTAAGAGCGCCGGACACCGGTCCCTGGAGGGCGTGCACAGTTCGATTGCGGTTCCCCATCACGAAGCCGGGTTCTGGCAACAGTGGCGAGCCTTCGTGGGGCCGGCGATTCTGGTCAGCGTCGGCTACATGGACCCCGGCAACTGGGGAACCGATCTTCAAGCCGGCGCACAATACAAATATGGACTCCTGTGGGTGGTCGGCCTTGCCAGCTTGATGGCCATCTTCATGCAGGTGATCTCGGCCCGCCTGGGAGTGGTCACCGGCAAAGACCTTGCCCAATGCTGCCGCGACTGGTATCCCCAATGGACTCGCTGGCCAAACTGGCTGTTGAGCGAAGTCGCCATCGGAGCCTGTGACCTAGCGGAAGTGCTGGGCAGCGCTGTCGCCCTCAACCTGCTGTTCCACATCCCGCTGCTGTGGGCGGTCATCATCACCGGCCTCGACGTGCTGCTGCTTCTGGCTTTGCAGCGTTTTGGCATGCGTACCATCGAGGCCATCGTTCTGCTCCTCATCGCGACCATCGGGGTGTGCTACTTCATAGAAATTTTCGTCCTCCCCGAGACCCAACCCTCCTTTCTGGAAATGGCGCGCGCGCTGGTTTCTCCGCACTTTCGTCAGGCGGGAATGTTGTACGTCGCCATCGGCATCATCGGCGCCACCGTCATGCCGCACAATCTGTACTTGCATTCGGCACTGGTCCAGAGCCGCAAGCTGCAGAAGGACGAGCCCTCCATTCGCAGCGCTCTCCGCTTCAATACCATCGATTCCGTCGTGGCCCTCACCGTGGCCTTCTTCGTCAACGCTGCGATTCTGGTGCTGGCGGCCACGGTGTTCTTTGGCAAGACCAGCGTAACCGTATCGGGTGGGCACGTGGTCACGTTCAGCGCTGACAGTGACTGGATTCGCGTCGCCTACCTGACCCTGGCGCCGCTGCTGGGGGCGGCGGTCGCGAGCACGCTGTTCGCTGTGGCGCTCCTGGCCAGCGGTCAGAGCAGCACCATCACCGGCACACTCGCCGGGCAAGTCGTGATGGAAGGTTTCATGCACTGGCGAATCCAGCCCTGGGTGCGGCGCATCATTACCCGCTCCTTGGCTATTCTGCCGGCTGTGTTGATCATTGGCCTCCGCGGAGACAGCAGCGTTACCGATCTGCTGACGCTGAGCCAGGTGGTGCTGGCGCTGCAGCTTCCCCTGGCCATGTTTCCGCTCCTACAGTTCACCAGCTCCCGCAAGCGAATGGGGACCTGGCGGAACGGCTGGTTCCTTCTGGTAGCGGGTTGGGCGAGTGCTATTCTCATCACCGCCATGGACATTTACGGCTTGCCCGATTCGCTGAAAGCCGCCTGGCAGGTGATCGCCGGCGGATAAACTGAGAACGGAGAACGAAGTACTGAGAACTGAGTTCCTTCCCGGGAGAGCAGCGAATCAGAGACCGGTACGGGACAGCGTGAAACGGCCAAGACCGAACTTATGTACGAAACTATCCTCGTCACGCTCGACGGCACTCCCACCGACCGTGCCATCATCGAACACGTCAAACAACTCGCCAAACTCGCGCACAGCCGTCTGGTCTTGCTGCATGTGGCCGACGGATGGGCCGCCAGAACCTACGGCCCCGACGCGGTCAGTCCTGAAATCTCCGAGGACACCGCCTACCTGGAAAAGATCCGGGCTGAGTTTCAGGCAGCGGGCATTTCCGCGCAAGCCGAGTTGGCCTATGGAGATCCGGCGGAAGAGATCATCAAGTGGGTAAAGCAGAAAGGCTGTGACCTGGTGGCCATGAGCACTCATGGACATCGTTTTCTCGCCGACGTGTTTCTAGGTACGACGGCCAGCCGCGTACAGCACAGCATCAGCGCTCCGGTTCTGTTGCTCCGGGCGAAGTAGCAAAACAAGCCTTCCCTTGATTTTTGGGTAATGCCTCGTTTCGTGGGTGCTTTTGGGTGGAGCAGGGCCTTTGGCCCTGCGTGAAGTGGCCGAAACAGATTCGGGCTTTAGCCTCTGGGGTTTGCGTTGCGCCGCCCCCGCAAGCTTCAACCGTGACCCCTCCGGAGGGATGACAAAGTGCGCGGCTCGACCACAAACTCATGATCCGGCCACTCTCCATACTCCCACTGTTCCTCGCTCTCTCGTTCGGCGCCGCAGCGCAGCAGCCCGACGATCCCGCCGCCAACCCCGGCAGGCCGACCGTCTCCACGCCCGCCACCCTCACCCCAGTCGGCTATCTCCAGTTTGAAAGCGGATATCTTATACGCGAACCACTCTCCCGAGTTCTCTTCGCAGTCGAGCATCAATGAAGTCGTGAAATTCTCCGTCGCACCGCTGGATCCAGTTGCTGGTGAGCGCCGGCCCGTTCGCCCACTCCCTCGTTACCGGCCAACCTTCCAACGGAGCCGGAGGCATATCTCTCGGCGTACAAGGAGTTCTCCATCAGGGAGAAGGCGCCCGCCCCACAATCGCGGCCAGCTATTTCCGCCTGGTTTACGGTGGTAACACTCCCGACCTCGACATCGGCAGCGCCCGCGAACTCCGCTGACTCTGCTCGCCAGCGCGGACGTGAAGGGCTTTCACTACGACACCAACTATCTTTTAATCGAAGTGGTCGATGGTGCGGTCCATCGCGCGCAATTCGGGCAAACCCTCTCCGTGTCACACGCGCTCCGTGGGAAATTCGGCCTGTCCGGCGAAATATGGCGTTTCACGCAGCCCTTTCTGCGCGGCAACGCGGTCGGCAATTTATGGGCTCTGAACTACAACGCGCGCAAGAACCTGGTGCTGGACGCCGGTTTCAACCGCGGCCTCACCAGCACCTCCACCCGCTGGGAAGTCTTCGCCGGATTCACCTACCTTCTCCCCCGCAAACTCCTCCCCCACTAAAAAAACATGTAGCGCCGGGTCGGAGCCTGCCCTGAGCGGAGCCGAAGGGACCCGGCCCCGAGCGGAGCGACGTGGGTTTCGTCCGCAGCGCCGAAAAGCGTCAACCTGAACCGTGGCCCTACGGAAATGTTGAAACCTTAACCCTCCGCACCTACGCAATCCCCCTCCAAACAGCTAAACTATTCTGTTGCACTTGGCGCCGGTCGGCTGACCGAGGCGCAGCATCCACTTCAGGAAGGCGTTGCTCATGAACAGCTTCAACTCCCGCTCCACCCTCAAAGTCGGCAACAAAGAATACGAAATCTACCGCCTCGACGCGCTCGACAAGCAAGGCATCTCGACCAAACATCTGCCGTATTCTCTGCGCATCCTGCTGGAAAACCTGCTGCGCACCGAAGACGGCCGCAACGTCACCCAGAAAGAAATCCGCGCCGTTGCAGCATGGAATAAGAACTCCAAGCCCGACCAGGAAATCGCCTTCACGCCCAGCCGCGTCCTCCTGCAGGATTTCACCGGCGTCCCCTGCGTAGTCGATCTCGGCGCCATGCGCGACGCCATGAAAACGCTCGGCGGCGAAGCCGCCAGAATCAATCCGCTGCAGCCCGTCGAGTTGGTAATCGACCACTCCGTCCAGGTCGACGAATTCGGCACCCCGCAAGCCTTCCAACTGAACGCCGAGCTTGAGTTTCTCCGCAACAAAGAACGCTACGCTTTCCTGCGCTGGGGCCAGACCGCCCTCCGCAATTTCGCCATAGTCCCGCCCGACACCGGCATAGTCCACCAGGTAAATCTCGAATACCTGGCCCGCGTAGTCTTCGTCCAGGAATCCGAACGGCAAACGCACCGCCTACCCCGACACCCTGGTAGGCACCGACAGTCATTCGACGATGATTAACGGGCTTGGAGTGCTGGGTTGGGGCGTCGGGGGGATTGAAGCCGAGGCGGCGATGCTGGGGCAGCCGGTTTCTATGCTCATTCCGCAGGTGGTGGGGGTGAAGCTTACCGGCGAAGCTTCGCGAGGGCACGACTGCCACCGATCTGGTGCTCGTGATCACCGAGATGTTGCGCAAGCATGGAGTGGTGGGCAAGTTTGTCGAGTACTTCGGTCCCGGCCTGCGTGAATTGGCTTTGGCGGATCGGGCTACTATCGCGAACATGTCGCCGGAGTACGGCGCGACCTGCGGCATTTTTCCAGTCGACAAAGAATCTCTTACCTATCTGCGCCTCACGGGACGCTCCGAAGAGCAGATTGCGCTGGTCGAGGCCTACTGCCGCGAGCAAGGCTTGTTCCACGACGAGAACACGCCGGAAGCCGAATACTCCGAGTTGCTGGCGCTCGATCTGGCGACGGTGGAATCCAGCCTCGCCGGCCCGAGGCGTCCGCAGGATCGCGTTCTGCTCTCGCAAGCCGGCGAGTCGTTTCGCAGCGCGCTGCCGTCGCTGCTCAAGCCGAAATCGGGAGCGCAGACTTCCGCACCCGCAACGGTTCCTGCCAACGGCGGTGGCGCCAATGGGGGTGCCAATAATGAAAAGCGCTGGGAGCAGGAAGGCGGCAGCCCGGCTGCTATCGGCGTCGAAGATCCCAACGTGCATGAACATGTCCCCGGAGATGTGAAGTCCGCGCTGCATCATGGCAGTGTCGTCATCGCCGCCATCACCAGT